>DASYKC010000180.1:0-22320 GCA_035995885.1 Caldimonas sp.
GATGCGCGGCGAGGTCGGTCCAGAGCATCCCGTCGCCGCAGAAGGCGAGCAGCGGATCCGGGGCGGCGAAGAAGGCGTGCGCCGTCGCCGCGTCCATCGCGCCATCCTCGTATGCATAGGGAAGCTCGCCGCGATGCCAGCGATCGAGGAAGGCGAGGAAAAGCGCCGGCAGCATCGCAGTGCTCGCGATCGACTCGCCGCGCGAGATTCGCTCGCGCAACGTCGGCGCGACGAAGCCGGGGATCTTCGAGAAGCCGTCCATGGCGACGCGCTGGTTGGTGTCGCGCACGAAGGCGTTGCCGAACCGATCGAGGACGCTGTCGCGGTAGGCGGCGAGGTCGATGGGCGCCGGCTGCGCGGCGCTGTCGAGGCAGGGGATCACGTCGACCGTCACATAGTGCCAGGCCATCGCGCGGATCGCCGGGACCGCCACGCCTTCATGGATGAAGGACAGGCCTTGCAGCGTGCCGGCCCAGGCGATGCAGCTGTGGCTGGCATTGAGGATGCGGATCTTGGCTTCCTCGTGGGCATGGACCGACGCCACCATCTCGACGCCGACGCGCTCCCACGCCGGCCGTCCGGCGCCGAAGCGGTCCTCGACGACCCACTGGATGAAGCTCTCCGCCATCACCGGTGCCGCGTCGCGCACTCCGGTTGCCGCCTCGACGCGCGCCGCCAGGTCGGGCCGCGGGCGCGGTGTGATGCGATCGACCATCGCGCACGGGCAGGTCGCGTAGATCTCGGCCCAGTCGCGCAACGCGGTCTTGTCGCGGGCGTCGAGGAAATCGAGCAGCCCGGACCGAAAACGCGTTCCGTTGCAGCGCAGGTTGTCGCAGCTCAGCAAGGTCACGGCACCCGACGCCCCGTGCATGCGCGCCTCGAGGATCGCCGCCACGGCGCCGTAGACCGTCGCGCGCGAGCGACCTTCCAGGTCGGACTGCACGTCGGGATGCGAGCGATCGAGACGGTCGTCGGAATCGAGGTAGTAGCCTGCCTCGGTGACCGTGAAGGAGACGATCCCGGTCGACGCCTCGGCGCCCACCTCCACCAGCCGATCCAGCGTCGGCTCCCAGGGAACCACCTCGCGGATCGACGTGATGCGTTCGTAGCGCCGCTCGCCGGCGGGCGTCACCGTCTCGAGCGTGTAGGCGCCGTGCTGCGCGGCCAGCGCCGCTGCGGTCGGTTCCATGTCGGCGCGGAGGTTTCCGGCGACGATCGACCATGAACGATCGCCCGACTCGCGCAGGCGGTGCAGGTAGACGGCCTGGTGCGCGCGATGGAACGAGCCGAGACCCAGGTGCAACAGGGTCCGCTCGGAACCCGCGGGGGACGGCGCGTCCACCGTTCAGACTCGCGCGCGGTTGCCAGCGACGAGCTGTCCATGACGGTCGAAGAGATGGAACGAGGCCGGCACGATGTCCAGGCCGACGGCGTCGCCGGGCTGGAGCTCGGTGCGGTCGTTCTGCCGTGCGACGATCTGCACCCCGCGAGGGTTCGTGGGATCGGCGTCGACCTGGGCATAGATCAGGGTGTCGGCGCCGAGCGACTCGACCAGCTCGACCCGGCCAGCCAGGCGGCCCCGCCCGGGCGGCCGCACGAGCACGCACTCCGGTCGGATGCCGATGAACCCGTTGGTCGAATCGGTTGCGCCTGCAGCGTCCCGCAACGCCGGCAGGACCTCGCTGTCGACGATGTTCATCTGCGGGGTGCCGATGAACTGGGCGACGAACTGGTTCGCGGGGTGGTCGTAGAGGTCGAGCGGCGAGCCGACCTGCTCGATCGCGCCGTCGCGCAGGACGACGACGCGATCGGCGAGCGTCATCGCCTCGACCTGGTCGTGGGTGACGTAGATCGTCGTCGCGCCGAGCTCGCGGTGCAGCTTGGCGATCTCGACCCGCGTCTGGCCGCGCAGCGCCGCGTCGAGGTTGGAGAGCGGCTCGTCGAACAGGAACACCTTCGGCGCGCGCACGATCGCCCGGCCGATCGCGACCCGCTGGCGCTGCCCGCCGGAAAGCTCCTTCGGCGTCCGCTGCAGGTACTGCGTCAGGTTGAGGATCTCGGCGGCGCGCGCCACCTTGTCGCGGATCACCGCCTTGTCGACGTTGGCCAGGCGCAGCGCGAACGACATGTTGTCGGCGACGCTCATGTGCGGATAGAGCGCATAGCTCTGGAACACCATCGCCAGGTCGCGCTTGCTCGAGGCGAGCCGGGTGATGTCGCGGCCGTCGAGGCGCAGGCTGCCGGCATCGATGTCGGTGAGCCCGGCGATCATCCGCAGCAGCGTCGACTTGCCGCAGCCCGAGGGACCGACGAAGACGACGAACTCGCCCTTCTCGACCGCGAGGTCGATGCCCTTGATCGCCTTCAGGCTGCCGAAATGCTTCTCGACGCCGTGCAGTTCGAGGAACGACATGCTGCTTTCCTTGCTACTTGACGGCGCCGAAGGTCAGGCCCTGGACCAGCTGCTTCTGGCTGAACCAGCCGACGACGACGATCGGCGCGATCGCCATCAGCGACGCCGCCGAAAGCTTGGCCCAGAAGAGCCCTTCCGGGCTCGAGTACGAGGCGATCAACGCCGCCAGCGTGCCCGCCTTGGCCGAGCTGAGATTGAGCGACCAGAACGCCTCGTTCCAGGCGAGCACCAGGCAGAGCAGCCCGGTCGATGCGAGCGTTCCCATCGCCAGCGGCCGGATCACCTGGGTGAACTCGCCCCAGATGCCGGCGCCGTCCATGCGCGCGGCCTCGAGGATGTCGGGCGGGATGTCCTTGAAGCCCGAGTACAGCATCCAGACCATGATCGGCAGGTTCGAGAGCGTGAAGACGACGATCAGCGCCGTGCGCGAATCGAGCAGACCGGCGGTCTGCGCCATCACGTAGACCGGCACCAGCGCGCCGACCGCCGGCATCATCTTGGTCGACAGCATCCACATCAGGATGTCGCGCGTGCGCCTGGTGCGAAAGAACGCCATCGAGTACGCCGCCGGCGCGGCGATGGCGAGGCCGAGCAGCGTCGAGACGAAGCTGGTGATGACCGAATTGGCGGCGTGGTGCAGGTAGTCGCTGCGCAGGTTCACCTCGCGAAAGCTCTCGAGCGTCGGCGTGAAGAAGAACTGCGGCGGCACCGCGATCGCCTGCAGCTCGGTCTTGAACGAGGTGAGCACGAGCCAGATCAGCGGGAAGATCACGAGCAGCGTGATCAGCCAGGCGGCGAGCGTGCGCAGGACGAGGGCGAGGTGCTTCATGGTTGCCGCCCGGTCAGTCGAGGTTCTTGCCGATCATGCGGATCAGGAACACCGCGGCGATGTTGGCGAGCACGACCGCGAACAGCGCCCCCGCCGAGGCGACGCCGACGTCGAAGTTCATCAGCGCCTGCTTGAAGATCAGGAAGGCGACGTTGGTGCTCTCGTTGCCCGGCCCGCCGCCGGTCGTGGTGAAGATCTCGGCGAAGACGCTGAGGAGAAAGATCATCTCGATCATCACCACCACGGCGATCGGCCGGCCGAGGTGCGGCAGGGTCAGGAACCAGAACTTCTGCAGCGGGTTGGCACCGTCCATGCCGGCCGCCTCCATCTGGTCGCGGTCGAGCGACTGCAGCGAGGTGATGAAGATCAGGCACGCGAACGGCAGCCATTGCCACGCGACCATCAGGATCACCGAGAGAAGCGGGTGGTTGGTGAGCCAGTCGACCGGGCTCATGCCGAAGAAGATCCAGACCTGGGCGAGCACGCCGTAGATCGGATTCATCATCATGTGCTTCCACAGCAGCGCGTTGGCCGTGGGCATGACGAAGAAGGGCGAGATGAGGAGGACGCGAACGATGCCGCGGCCCGGGAACGGCTCGTTGACGAGCAGGGCCAGGGCGACGCCCAGGACCACGGTGATGGCGATGACCGAACCGAGCAGCGAGAGGGTGTTCAACACCGACGGGCCGAAGTCGGGGTCGGTGACGAAATACTCGTAGTTCGACAGGCCGATGAAGCTCTTCTCGCCCGGCTGCATCAGGTTGTAGCGGACGAGCGAGAAGTAGATCGTCATCGCCAGCGGCACGATCATCCAGAGGAAGAGCGTGACGACGGCCGGCGCCATCAGGGCGCGGGGCAGAAGGCGGTTCATCGGCGCTGTCCCCGATGACCCCGCCCGCCGCCCGACAAGGCGCTCACCGGCAGCCTACTTGTAGTAGCCGCCCTTCTTCATCTCTCGATCCGCCGCGGTCTGGCTCGCCTTCAGCGCTTCATCGACCGTGACCTTGCCGGCGAGCGCCGAGCTCATCTGCTGGCCGACCGCGATGCCGATCGCCTGGAACTCGGGGATCGCCGCGAACTGCACGCCGGTGTACGGGCTCTTGGGCAGCGTGCTGTCGTTGGCGTTGGCCGAATCGATCGCCTTCTTCTCGGCGTTCGCGAACGACGCCGCCTTCAGGAACTCGGGATTGGCGTAGGTCGACTTGCGCGTCCCGGTCGGCACCGCCGACCAGCCCTTTTCCTTCGCCACCAGCGCGATGTATTCCTTCGACGTCGCCCAGTTGATGAACTTCTGCGCCGCGTCGGCATTCTTGGTCCCCGCCGGAATCCCGAGTGCCCAGGCCCAGAGCCAGTTCGCGCCCTTCTGCGTGGCGCTGTAGGGACCCTGCGCGAACGCCACCTTGTCGGCGACCTTGCTCTGCTTCGGGTCGGTGATGAACGAGGCGGCGATGGTCGCGTCGATCCACATCGCGCACTTGCCCTCGTTGTAGAGCGCCAGGATCTCGTTGAAGCTGTTCGCGCTCGAGCCGGGCGGGCCGTACTTCTTCAGCAGCTCCACGTAGTCGGTGATCGCGTCGTGCCACGCCTTGCTCTCGAGCTGCGGCTTCCAGCCCATGTCGAACCACTGGCCGCCGTAGCTGTTGACCATGGTCGTGATGAACGCCATGTTGTCGCCCCAGCCGGGCTTGCCGCGCAGGCAGATGCCGTAGACGCCGGCCTTCGCATCGTTCATCTTGGCGGCGGCGTCTTTGACTTGAACCCAGGTTGGCCGCTCGGCGAAGGTGACGCCGGCCTTGTCCGCCAGGTCCTTGCGGTACATCAGCATCGAGCTCTCGCCGTAGAACGGCGCGGCGTAGAGCTTGCCGTCGACCGACAGACCGTTGCGCATCGCCGGCAGGAGGTCGTCGACGTCGTACTTGGCATCGGGCTTGATCTCCGTGAGCCAGCCCTTCTTGCCCCAGATCGGCGTTTCGTACATGCCGATCGTCATGACGTCGAACTGGCCGCCCTTGGTGGCGATGTCGGTCGTCACGCGCTGGCGCAGGACGCCCTCCTCGAGCGTCACCCACTTGACCTTGATGTCGGGATACGCCTTCTCGAAGAACGGCGTCAGCTTCTGCATCTCGATCATGTGACCGTTGTTGACGGTCGCGATCACGAGGTCCGTCGCGGCGGCGCCGGCCGAGGCGAGCGCGAGTCCGGCCGCAAGGGCCACCGTTGCCTGGATCTTCATGAGTCTGTCTCCTGTCGTGATTCGGCTCTGCCGTGCGATGCAGCAGGGATGCCAATGTAGGAGTCACAGGGAAGCACTTCGATACTCGGGCCCCGCGGTCCGGTATTCAATTGCGTCGGCCAGCCCGGATATTCCCGTACTCGACGGGACTGCGTATGCAGCGGCAGGCGAGCCGCGCTGCCTGGACGAGAAGAACAAGAAGAGTCGCTGGCGCGACCGGCGCCCGCCTCGACACGAGCGGATGAAGGACGCCGGCCCGCTTCGCGCTAGCCGCCGTCGCGCCCTCCCGTCACCAGCTCGCGCGCCCGCATCGAGCTCATCAGCGCGAGCAGCGTCCCGAACGCGTTGCCGTCGCTCGCCGTGCCGCCGCCGAGCTGGATCTGCGGCACGAGCGGCACCTTGGCGGTCTCGAAGGCCTCGGCCATGCGCAGCATCACGGTCTGCATCAGCTGCTTGTCGGCGCCCTCGCCTTCGAGCGCGTCGGACTTGGCCTTCATCGCCGACGCTTCGGCGTCGCCGACCGCGCGGATCGCCGAGGCGCGGCCGGCGCCCTCGTTCTCCTGGCGGAACTTGTCGCCCTGGGCGAGCTGCGAGATCTCCTCGCGCCGGCGCTCGGCCGCCTTGACCAGCGCCGCGCCCTGGTTGTCCTTGATCGAGATGTCGACCAGCGACGCCGTCAGCTCGGCCTGCTTCTGGGCGCGCTTCTCCGCCTCGTTGAGCTCGCGCAGCTTGTCGGCGGCGATCTGCTTCTGGGCGAAGGTCTCGACCTGTTCGCGCGCGATCTGCCGGTCGCGCAGCTGCGACATGATGTTCTCGATCTGGGTGTCGCCGGCCTGCGGCTTCGGCGTGCCGATCAGCACCTCCTGGAACTCGAGCGAATAGGCGCGGAAGCGCTCGCGCATGTCGACCGAGGCGCCGGCCTGCAGTTCGCTGCGCGACTGGATCAGCTGGATGAAGGTGCGCGTCTGCGAGACGTTCTTGAAGTACGACGAGACCATCGGGTCGAGCGTCTGCTCGACCAGCTGCTTCACGTTGCCGAAGCGCTGCACGACCATCGGTGCCTTCTTGTAGTCGATGTGGACGACGACCGAGAGCGGCAGCAGCGGCTCGAACGCGTCCTTGGTGATGAGCGTGATCTCGCGCAGGTTGGAATCGAAGTTCGAGCCGCTCGAACCCGACTGCCACATCAGCACGAAGTTGGTCGTCGGCACGAGCTCGATCTTGCCGGCATAGGTGTTGAAGGCGTACTTGCCGGGCATCAGCGGGTCGCGCCAGACGCCGCGGCAGCCGGTCTCGACGAGCTCGCCATGCGAGTACTCGGCGCCCGAGAGGTCCTTGCCTTGCCGCCCGGTGTACGAGACGACGACGCCGACGTAGCCGACCGGGATCACCGTCTTCTTGATCAGCTCGATGGTCGCGAACAGGCGGTTGATGTAGTACGTGCCTTCGACCAGGACGCGCTCCTGACGGCCGCGCCGGCCGCCGACGGCGAGAAAGGCCTCGGGCTCCTGGAACGAGTTGTGCCGATCGCCGACGTCGGCGGCGAGCAGGTCCTCGCGCGGCAGCGCCGGGCCGTCGTGCACGGTCACGACCGCGAGCAGGTCGGACTCGGCGCTCTCGCTGGCGCCGCGGATGACGACCGGCGTGAAGCCGTGGCGCTGGTCGAGCATCTCGCGCATCTTGTCGTAGTAGGCCTGCTCCTGCTCCTCGAGCGGCATCGAGTACGTCGCCTCCTCGGTCATGACGACGAAGAGCGCCGGGTTGATGATGTGCGTGCCTTCGCGCAGCACCTTGCGCTGCGGGCCTTTCTGGCCGCCGTCGGCAAGGAACGCGCGCGCGGCGCGGAAATCGCCGACGTGGGCGTTGTCGGCGAGCGTCTGGCCGGCCGCCAGGTCGCGGCCGTCGCGGGCGAAGACGTAGCCGATCTTGCCCTGCGTCACCGAGACCATCGGGCAGATGTGGACCCGGTACTGGAACGGGGGGAAGAAATGAAAGCCGCCGCGGCGCACGTCGGGCTCGAAGCCCGCTTCGCCGCCGAGCGCGAGCAGCCCCGCCTTCACCGAGCCGCTCGAGCTCCAGAGCTTCTCGACGACGCCGAGGCGCGCGTTCGGGATGTAGCGCACGACACGCGCGACGTCGACGAGGACGATCAGCAGCAGCACCGTGCCGGCGCCGATCGAAGGCAGCAACCACCAGGGGTTGCCGGAAAAAAGATCGCGGAACATACCGTCCAACTTTCTCGAGTTGTTGAGGAACACACGGCCGCCCGACAGCCGCGCCCATGGGACGCGGCCGCGCGCGAGCCGACCAGCGCAGCGACTGCCGAGCTCAGCTCAGGAGTCGAACCGCGAGGTTCTGGGATGGCGGCGCGAGGCCGTCAGGGATGGTGTCGTCGCCGTGGCGGCGAGCGAAGCGCAGCGTGCGGCGATGAGGGCCGTTGCCAGCGGCCGCCGGAGGGGGCGTGGCCGGCGTGCGAAGCGCCGGCGGGGCGAGGGATGATCACGACAGACTCACTTGTCGGCGGCCCGGTGTGAGGGCGCGACGGTGACGATCCTGCGCCTCGCCGACACGGGGGTCAAGCACGCGACCGACGTGCGGCGCGCGCGCTCGCCATGCGCCGTTTCAGGGGTTCATGCTCGGAACATGGTTGGGCCGTGTCACCTCCTTTCCGGTCGCGGCGAGAATGGCGCATCGGCTGCCAGCGGCAGGCACACGAGGCTCTCATGACATTGCGCACCATCATCTGCACGCTCGCCCTGATCGCGACGCCCGTGGCCTTCGCAGCGCTCAAGGCCGGCGACGCCGCGCCTGCGTTCAGCGCGCCTGCATCGCTGGCCGGCAAGCCCTTCACGTACTCGCTGAAGGAGAGCCTTGCCAAGGGACCCGTGGTCGTCTATTTCTATCCGTCGGCCTACACCGAAGGCTGCAACATCCAGGCGCACGAGTTCTCGACCCGGGCCGGCCAGTTCGCCGCCGCCGGCGCGACGGTGATCGGCGTCTCGCTCGACAGCATCGAACGACTGAACGAGTTCTCCGCCGACGCCGACTACTGCGCCGGCAAGCTCGCCGTCGCGTCCGACGGCGACGGCAAGATCGCGCGCGCGTTCGGCCTGCAGGTGAGCGGCGTGCAGCGCGGTGCCACCGACACGCGCGGCAAGGAGATCGGCCACGGCTTCACCGAGCGCACGACGTTCGTCGTCAGGCGCGACGGCACCGTCCTCGCGGCGGTGGGCGGCGTCTCGCCCGAAGCCAACGTGGCGCGCGCGCTGGAGCTGGTGCAGAAGCTGTCGACGTCGCGCTAGCGAGCGAGCGAAAGCACGCGACCGTCGACGCGCCGTTCGCGATCCGAGGGATTTCCCGCTGACGCGGCGGGCCTCTCCGCCTTAAATTCCGTATCGATAGCAACTATTGCGATGCAATAATGCCGCCGCACATCCTGGTCGAGCGACGCGGTCGCGTCGGCCTGATCACGTTGAACAAGCCCGAGAAGCTGAACGCCTGGGATCGGCCGATGCGCGACGACATCGTCCACGCCCTGTTCGACTTCGACAGGGACGAAGGCGTCGGCGCGGTCGTCCTCACCGGCGCGGGCGAGCGCGCGTTCTCGGCCGGGCAGGATTTCGCCGAAGCCCACGGCTTCGATGCCGATCGCGCCGAGGCGTGGATCAGGGAATGGGAAATCTTCTACGGCACCTTGCGCCGCCTGACCAAGCCCATCGTCATGGCCCTCAATGGCACGGCGGCGGGTTCGGCGTTCCAGGTGGCGCTGCTCGGCGACATCCGCGTGGCCCACGCCGACGTGACCATGGGGCAGCCCGAGATCAACGCCGGGATCGCGAGCATCACCGGCCCGTGGATCATGAAGGAAGCGCTCGGCATGTCGCGCACGATCGAGCTCACCCTCACCGGCCGGATGATGGCCGCGGACGAGTGCCAGCGCATCGGCCTCGTCCACTACCTCGTTCCGAGGGGAGAGGTCCTGGCGAAGGCGCTGCAGATCGCGGCCGAGCTCGCCGCCAAGGCGCCGCTCGCGATGAGGCTCGACCGCGCCTGGTTCGCGGACATGACCGAAGCCGCGTTCCAGCACACGATCGCCGCCGCGATCAGCGCGCACCGGCAGTCGTACGCGTCGGGCGAGCCGGCGCAGAAGATGGAAGACTTCATGGCCGAGCGCGGCCATACCCTGGACCATTGAAGGCGCGAGCTGATCATGGGTGAGGTGCGCCGCATTCCGGTCAAGGCCGCCGTGCCCGATGCGGAGTCTTCGCTCTTCGTCCAGTCGGTCGAAAAGGCGATGAAGGTGCTGATGGCCTTCGACGGATCGAAGCGCCATCTCTCCCTGTCGGAGATTGCCGCGCTCACCGACCTCGACAACAGCGCCGCCCAGCGCTTCACCCACACCCTCACGGCGCTCGGCTACCTGGTCAAGGACAGCGCGACGCGCCGGTACGAGCTCTCGGTCCGGCTGCTCGACTTCACCTATCACTACCTCGCCTCCAACGAGATGGTGCAGCGCGCCGCGCCGGTGCTGCAGCGTCTCGCGCGCGAGACCGAAGAGGTCTGCAACCTGACCGTACCGGAAGGCCCGGACATCGTCTTCGTGCAGCGCATCATCAGCCGCAACGTGCTCAACCCGAACGTGATCGTCGGCACGCGCCTGCCGGCCTACTGCACGGCGCCGGGCCTGGCAATGCTCTCGACCTGGCCGCCGGACGAAGTCGATACGCTGCTCAAGCGCAGCGAGCTCATCAAGCACACACCCAACACCGTCGTCGAGCCGAGGAAGATCAAGGCCCGGCTCGCGCTCATCCGCGCCGCGGGCTATGCCTGCACGCGCGACGAGCTGTATCCGGACGACATCTCGACCGCGGCGCCGATCCTCGCCGCGGACGGGCGCGCGATCGGGGCGCTGAACATCGCGGTGTCGAGGGCGCGCTGGAAGGACGACCGCGACGAGCAGCGCTTCGCCGACCTCCTGCGCGGCGCCGCCGCTTCGGTGTCGGCGCCGCGGCTGCCGCACCGCAAGGTCTAGGAATGCGACGCCGCCAGCTGCCGCAGCCGGTCCATCGCATCCCACGCGTCGACGTAGCGGGTGTAGATCGGCGCGGGCCCGAGCCTGATCATGTCGGGTGGCCTGAAATCGGGAACGACGCTCTTCGCGATCAGCGCGCGAACGATCTCCCTCGCGTCGGGATGGCGCAGCGTGACGTGCGATCCCCTGCGGCTCGCGTCGCGCGGCGAGGCCACGGCGAATCCGTGCGGTGCCAGCCACGCGTCGGCGAGCGCGACGATCAGATCGGTCATCCGCCGGCCCTTGGCTTGCAGCCGCTCGACGCCTGCCGCCGCGATCAACGCGACGCCCGGGCCGATCGCGACCGTCGACAGGATCGCCGGGATGCCGACGAGGAACGCCTCGATGCCGTCCGCCGGAGCGAAGGTCGGCGCCATCGCGAACTGCTCGCGGTGGCCGAACCAGCCCCAGATCGGCTGGCGAAGCCGCGCCTGCTGCGACCTGCGCACATAGACGAACGACGGTGCGCCGGGACCGCCGTTGAGGTACTTGTACGTGCAACCCACCGCGAGGTCGGCGCCGCTGGCCTCGAGCGGCACCTCGACGGCACCGGCAGAGTGGCTGACATCCCAGAGGATCAGCGCGCCCGCCTCGTGGACGACGCGCGTCACCGCCGCCATGTCGAGCAGCGCGCCCGAGCGGTAGGCGACGTGCGACAGGCAGACCAGCGCCGTGTCGGCATCGATGCCGGCCTTCAGGCGGGCGACATCGAGCCCCTCGACCGGATCGGCGGGCAGCACCTTCAGTTCGAGCGACCATTGCGCCGTGAGCGACTGCAGCACGTACATGTCGGTCGGGAAGTTGTCGTCGCTCGTGACGATCGTTCGCCTGCCGGCGCGCGCGGCGAGCGCGGCCGCGGCCGCCTTGTAGAGGTTCACCGAGGTGGAGTCGCCGACGACGATCTCGCCCGGCTTGGCCTGCACCACCGACTCGGCGATGGCGTCGCCGATCTCACCCGGCAGGCGGATCCACTTTCGCCACGCGACGATGAGGTCGTCGCGCCAGGTGTCGAGCGCTTCGGCCACGAGCGCCGCGCTGCGCGCGGGAGGCCGGCCGAGCGAATTGCCGTCCATGTACAGCTCGGCGCCGGCCTTCATCGCGAACTCGTCGCGAAAGCGCGCGAGCGGGTCGGCCAGATCCATCTCGTGCGCCGCATCACGCGTGAGAGCCGCTGCAATTTGCAAGTTCATGCGCGTCAGGATATTCGACATGCGTGAACGGCGCGCGCTGGAATCGACGGCCGGAGCGGTCGATGAATTCGTTGCCTGACTGAAGGAGCCCATGGTGTCGGAAAGCAATTCCCTTGAAAGAGTCCGTCTCGATATCGACGGCCCGATCGCGACGGTCACGCTCGATCGTCCCAACAAGCTCAACGCGCTCTATCCGGAAATGATCCTGCGCCTCGTCGACGTGATCGAGGAGGTCCGGCGCGACAACTCGGTGCGCGTGATGGTGCTGCGCGGCGAAGGGCGCGCCTTCTGCGCCGGCGACGACCTCGCGCCCGAAGATCGTTTCAAGTACGGCCCGCCCGATCTCCAGACCCGCATGCGGACCGGCTTCCCCCGCGCCGTGATCGACATGCTGACGCTGAGGAAGCCCGTGGTGGGCATCGTCCAGGGCTACGCGGTGGGCGCGGGCCTGGACCTGGCGCTGGCCTGCGACTTCCGCTACTCCGATCCGGAAGCGAAGTTCGGCGCGGTCTACGTCAACCGCGGCCTCGGCGGCGGGTCGACCTACCTGCTGCCGCGCTACGTCGGCCTCGGCCGCGCGACCGAGATGCTGCTGCTCGGCCGCTTCATCGAGATGGAAGAGGCGCAGCGGCTGGGCCTGGTCACCGACGTCGTCGCCAAGGACAAGCTCGAGGAGCGGGCGTTCGAGCTGGCGCACAAGCTCGCCAAGGGGCCGACGCAGGCCTACGGCGCGATCAAGAACGCGCGCAACCAGGGCCTGGGCCTCGACCCGGTGAAGGGCTTCGAGGCGCAGATCCTCGCCAACGTCGAGCTGATGTTCCACAAGGATGCGCGCGAGGGTCCGCGCGCGTTCAAGGAAGGGCGCACGCCTGAATTCACCGCCGAATGGATCGACCTGCAGTACGACCCGCTGCGGCCCTACGAGTGAGGGGAGCGACCGTGCCCGACGCCAGCAGCGAAGACTTCGTCCGCTACGAGTGTCGCGATCGGATCGCGACGATCACCTTCAACCGCCCGCAGAAGCTGAACGCGTTCAACGACGCGATGGTGATGCGGCTCGCCGACGTGCTGCACGAATTCGACGTCGACGCCGCGGCCGACGTCGCCGTGCTGTGCGGCGAGGGCCGCGCCTTCTCGAGCGGCGCGGACGTTCATCAGCGCCAGCTTCGCAGCGACGAAGACCTCAAGCGCCACGGCGGATCGCAGGGATGGGGTGCGCACGCGGCGGACCTGTTCACGCGCGCGATCAACTGGAAGCCGGTCATCGCCGCGCCGCACGGCTTCGCGGTCGGCCTCGGCCTGGGCATGGTGCTCGAGAGCGAGATGGTCGTCGCCGAAGCAGAGACGCGATTCCAGGTCACCGAAACATCGCGCGGCCTGGCGTCCTCGAGGTACTGGGCGCTGCTGAATTTTCGCGGCAGCGGATCGTTCGCGACCGAAGCCGCGATCACCGGCCGCTTCTTCACGGCCGAGGAAGCCCTGGCGGCCGGCGTGATCGACCGCGTCGCCCCGAAGGGCCAGCACCTGGCGCAGGCGTACGAGCTCGCCCGACAGATCGCCGCCAATCCGCCGCTGAGCGTTCGCGCCACCGTGCGCACGCGCCGCTGGTACCTGGACCAGGCCGAGCGCGAGGCCTATCTGCAAACCAACCCGCTCAAGCTGCACCTGACCGAGGACTTCAAGGAGAGCGCGCACGCCTTCGCCGAGAAGAGAAAGGCCGGCCCGTTCAAGGGCCGATGAAGCGCGTGCCGAATCGCCTGAATGAAACCATCGAATGAAGCTGCTTGAACACGAGGGCAAGGCCCTGCTGGCGAAGCACGGTGTTCCGGTCCCGCCGGGCGCACTCTGGCCGCAAATTCCCGAGGCGGGGGCGCGCGGCTGGGTCGTCAAGGCGCAGGTGCTTGCGGGCGGGCGCGGCAAGCGCGGCGGCATCCTCACCGCCGCCAGCCGCGACGAGCTCGAGCGCCAGGCGACGCTGCTGAAAGGCGCCCGCATCGGCGCCGAGCCGGTGCACGCGGTCTATGTCGAGCAGATGCTGCAGATCGAGCGCGAGCTCTACCTTGCTGCCTTCGTCAACCGCGACCTCGGCCGGGTGACCGTGATGGCGAGCGCCGCCGGCGGCATCGACATCGAACACGTGCCGAAGTCAGAGGTCGCGAGCATCGACATCGATCCCCTCATCGGCCTCGCCGGCTTCCAGCTCGAGCGCATCAAGCGTGCGCTCGGGCTCAACCCCGACATCGGCCGCCAGTTCGAGCACATCGCCAGGAAAGTCGTCGAGACGCTGATCGGCGAAGACGCCGAGCTGGTCGAGATCAATCCTGTCATCCAGACCAGCGACGGCCGGCTCGTCGCCGCCGACGCCAAGGTGGTCCTCGACGACGACGCCGTCGGGCGACATCCGGCCCGCTCCAACCCGGTCGCATGGTCGTCCGAGAGCGAGTTCATGCAGCGCTGCCGCGCGCTCGGCGTGATCGGCGTCGACAACCGGTCGCGGACGCCGGCGCTGGTGCGGCCGGCGGTGGCGCTGCTCGGCAACGGCGCCGGCCTGACGATGGCGACTTACGACCAGATCGCGCTGTCAGGCGTGAGCGTCGCCGGCGCGATCGAGCTTCACGGCGCGCTGGCGCGCGGCGTCGCGCACACGGCCGACGTCATCGGCACGCTCTTCATGCTCGACGCCGAGGTCGTGTTCATCAACGCCTTCTATCAGCTGCGTTCCACCGACGCGCTCGCGCAGGCGCTGGTGCAGGCGCTCGACCGGCCGGGCGCACCGAGCCGCGACCGCGTCGTCGTGCGGATGCGCGGCGTCAAGCAGGAAACCTCGCAGAAGATCATCGAGGACGCCGGCTGCTTCTACAGCGCGTCGCTGAGCGATGCGACGAATCGCGTCCTGGCGCTCGCCGGCGCGGCCGCGCCGGCAGAGGAGACGCCGCGATGAGCATCCTGGTCGACGCTCGTTCGCGGATCCTGGTCCAGGGCATCACCGGCCAGACCGGGCGCCTGTTCGCGGAGAAGATGGTCGCGGGCGGAACGCCCCTGGTGGGCGGCGTGACGCCCGGCAAGGGCGGCTCGGTGGTCGCCGGCGTGCCGGTGTTCGATTCGATGCGCGAGGCCGTCGCCGCGACCGGCGCCGATGCCGTGCTCTGCTGCATCGCGCCGGCCTACGTGCTCGACGGCATGTACGAAGTCGTCGATGCCGGCATCCCGCTGGCCGTGCTTTACATCGAGAACATCCCGGTGCACGACGCGATCCGCATGTGCGCCTACGCCAAGGCCAGGGGAACGCGCCTGCTCGGCCCGAACTCGGCCGGCGCGGTGAGCCCAGGCCGGGCGAACCTGTCGGACCTCAACGACGCGAACCTGCGGCCGGGGCGAATCGGCATCGTCTCGAAGAGCGGCACTCTGACATACGAAGTCATCGACGAATTGCACCGGCACGGGCTGGGCGAATCGACGGTCGTCTGCCTCGGCGGCGACCGGGTCATCGGCACCGACTACGTCGACGTGCTCGGCCTGTTCGAGGACGACCCCGACACCGACGCGGTCGTCCTCATCGGCGAGCCGGGCGGCGGACTGGAATATCCGGCAGCGGCGAAGGCGGCGACGATGCGCACGCCCGTCGTCGCCTACATCACCGGCCAGGCCAGCCCGCAGGACGCGCGCATGGGCCACGCCGGCGCGGTGGTCGGCGAAGACGAACGCAGCCGGCCGCAAAGCAAGATGCAGGCTTTCTCGTCGGCGGGACTGGTCGTCGCCCAGCGGGTGACCGAGATCGGCGCCGTCGTGGCGCGAACGCTGGACCGTGCGGCAAGCCGTGCCACCTGAAGCAATCACCCTGAGGACAGCGCCATGACCACCGGACCTTTCACTTCATCCTCGATCGACCGCCGGACGCTCCTGAAGATCGGCGCGGCGATGGCAGGGGCGGGATCGCTGCTGCGCTCGCCGAACGCGTTCGCCGCGAGCGATCCGAAGGTCGTCGAGGCGGCGAAGAAGGAAGGAACGGTGAGCCTGTACAGCTCGGCATCGACGGGGCCTTCCAACGCGATCGCCGAGGCGTTCAAGAAGAAGCACGGCATCACCGTCTCGGTGTACCGGGCGGGCTCGGCCGACGTCGCGACGCGTGTCCAGACCGAAGAGTCGGCGGGGCGAACGCAGGCCGACGCGCTCATCATCGAGGAGCCGGCGCTCAGCCTGCTGTTGCCCTACCTCGGCGCCTACGACTCGCCCGAGCGCGCGGCGATCGACGCCGCGTACAAGGCGCCGCAGTACACGCTGATCCGGATGTACACGGCGCAGCTCGGCTGGAACTCGAACTCGGTCAAGGCGGCGGAAGCGCCGAAGGACTGGAAGGATCTGCTCGATCCGAAATGGAAAGGCCGCTTCGGCTCGCTCGACCCCCATGTCACCGCGACCACGCTCGCCTGGCAGGTGATGGTCGAGAAGCTCTACGGCCCGACCTTCCTGCAGGGCTTCGGCGCGAACAAGCCGAAGCTCTACGCCAGCACCAATGCGATGTCGCAGGCAATCGTCTCCGGCGAGATCGACCTCGGCCTCACCAACTCGTTCGGCGTGATCCAGATGGCCGACACGGGCGCGCCGATCGCCGGCGTCATTCCGAAGAGCACAGTGCTGTTCGGCGGCAACATCTCGGTGTTCGCCAAGGCCCCGCACCCGAACGCGGCGCGCCTGTTCTGCGACTTCGCGTGCTCCGCGGAAGGGCAGAGCATCATCAACGTCGCCGGCGCGACGATCCCGACCCATCCCGACGCGCGCGCGCCGAAGGCCGGGACGCTGGCCGAGCTGGGCAAGGCGCACACCCTGATCCAGCCCGACTACAAGAAGCTCATCGCCGACACGGCGAAGCTGCTGGCCGAGTGGGACACGTACGTCAAGTGACTGCGCCGGAGGCCTGGGCGACATCGCCGCCCGCCCTGCGCGCGGCGGCGACGAGGACGATCGCCTGGGACCGGCTCGTCCTGTCCGCCATCGCCGCGCTCGCCGTCGCGATGGTCTCGTACCCGGTCGTCTTCGTCGTCCTGCGCAGCATCTCGAAGGAAGACATCGGCAGCAGCGTGACGGCCGAATGGCTGCTCGCGGTCTTCAACTCGCCGCGCAGCCACGAGGCGCTCGTCAACACCGTGATCTATGCCGGCGGCTCGAGCCTGCTGGCGATGGTGCTCGGCGTCGGCCTCGCCTTCCTCGCCACGCGCACCGACGTTCCGGGCGGCAGGTACCTCGGCGTGCTCGCGCTCCTGCCGCTGCTCGTCCCGCCGTTCATCCTCGTCGTCGGCTGGGTCGCGCTCGCCGACCCGAACGCCGGCTACATCAACATCGTCGCGTCGACGCTGGCCGGCGCGAAGACCGTCCTGGTCAACGTCAACACGATGACCGGGATCATCTGGGTCACCGGCCTTTTCCTCACGCCCTACGTGTACCTGCTGGTCGCGGCCGGCTTCAGCAGCAGCGACGCGGCCGTCGAGGAGGCGGCGCGCGTCTCCGGCGCCGGGCGCCTGCGCCTGCTGCGCACCGTCATCCTGCCCTTGCAGCGCCCGGCCCTGCTGGCGGCGCTGCTGCTCGTGGTCGTCATGAGCGCCGGCGATTTCATCATCCCGTCGACGATCGGCCTCAAGTCGAGGATCTATCTCCTGTCGAGCCTGATCTGGCAGAACTCGAGCTCGCTGCCGCCGCGGCCCGGGCTCGCCGCGGCGCAATCGCTGCTGCTCGTGATCGTCGGCCTGGCCTGCATCTTCCTGCAGCGGCGCGCCCTGTCGCGCGGCGCGCGCTTCACCATCCTCGGCGGCAAGGGCGCCGGCGTGACGATCTTTCCGCTCGGCACGCTGCGCCATCCGCTCGCCGTCGTGGCGCTCCTGTTCGCCTTGGGCTCGTCGGTCTTCCCGCTGCTCGCGGTCGGCTCGATGGCCTTCGTGAAGTACTGGGCGCCGCATGCCTTCACGCCGGCGAACCTGACGCTCGGCAATTTCAAGTACGTCCTGTTCGACTATCCGCAGGTCTGGCCGTCGGTGCAGCACAGCCTGCTGCTGGCGTTGATCGGCGCCTCGGCGTGCGTCGCGCTCGCCGTCGCGCTCGCCTGGTACGTCATCCGCGTGCGCGGCAGGTTCGCGACGCTGGTCGAGTACGCGATGGTGCTGCCGCTCGGCGTTCCCGGCATCGCGCTGGGCCTCGGCATCCTAAGCCTGTGGATCCTCGTGCCGGGCGGCATCTACGGCACCTTGTGGATCCTGCTGCTCGCCTTCGTCACGGCGCACATCCCGGTGGCGATGCAGTTCGTGGCCAGCGCGCTACACCGCATCCACACCGACCTCGAGGACGCATCGCGCATGGCGGGTCAAGGGTGGCTCGGCACCGTCCGCAGGATCGACCTTCCGCTGATGCGCCCGGCGCTCATCGGCAGCTGGCTCCTCATGTACGTCGTCATCCTGCGCGAGATATCGCTCGTGATCCTGCTCTACAACCCGAGCACCGTCGTGCTCTCGGTCGGCCTCATGGACGTCTGGTCGAGCGGCTTCTATCCCGAGCTCGCGGTCTATTCGCTGCTGCTCATGGTGCTCGGTCTCGTCCCGGTCGCGCTGCTCTGGAAGTTCGCCCGGTTCACGCCGGCATAGCGCGAGGAGCCCCATGGCCACGACGGAATCGAGCCCTCCCGGCAGCGTCTCGGTCGCAGGATTGAGCAAGCGCTACGGCCGCGACGCGGGCGTCCGCGCGCTCGACGACTTCACCCTCGACTTTCCCGCCGGCCAGTGCACCGTGCTGCTCGGCCCGAGCGGCTGCGGCAAGACCACGGTGCTGCGCTCGATCGCCGGCCTCGTCACGCCCGATGCCGGCCGCATCAGCCTCGACGGCGACGTCGTCTTCGACGGCACGACGCGAACCGACGTGCCGCCGGAGAAGCGCCGCCTCGGCATGGTGTTCCAGAGCTATGCGCTGTGGCCGCACCTCAACGTCGCCGAGAACATCGCCTACCCGCTGGCGACGAGCGGCTTGCCGAAGGCGCAGGTCGAGGCCAGGACCGAGTCGATGCTGCAATGGATCGGGCTCGGCGGCATGGGACGCCGGTTCGCGCACGAGCTGTCGGGCGGCCAGCAGCAACGCGTCTCGCTGGGTCGGGCGATGGTGGGAACGCCGCGCGCGATCCTTTTCGACGAGCCCCTCTCGAACCTCGATGCGCGGCTGCGCGAGCGCATGCGAATGGAGCTGCTCGCGCTCCGGCAGCAGGCACCGTTCACCTCGATCTACGTCACCCACGACCAGCTCGAGGCGATGACGCTGGGCGACCGCGTCGTCGTCATGCGCGCCGGCAGGATCGAGCAGACCGGATCGCCCGAGGATGTCTACAAGCGGCCGAGGACGCGCTTCGCCGCCGACTTCGTCGGTATCCCCAACCTGCTCGAAGGGACGGTGCGATCGGTGAATGGGCCCGACGTCGCCGTCGAGACGATCGTCGGCACGTTGCGCACCACCGGATGGCGCCGCGACTGGAGCGCCGGCGCGCGCTGCACGGTCGCCGTCAGGCCCACGCTCATCGGCATCGAGGACGCGGACGCCGCGGGCGGCCGGCCGGGCCGGGTCATCCAGAGCGTGTTCCAGGGAACGAGCAGCGTCGACCTCGTCGACGTCGACGGGACGCAGATCGCGGTCGAATCCTTTGCCGAAGAAAGACGCAGTCCCGGCACGCGCGTGTCGGTGAAGCCGGCCCCGGGTGCGCTGTTCGCGCTGCTCGACGATTGACGTCGAGCGTCGAGGCGACGACGAACCTCACTGCGCCAAGAGCGGAGCGGCGTTCCCGCTGAGCAGGCGCCGCGGCCTCAGCCGCCGCGCACCGGCGCCTGCGGCTTGGCCGCCGGCCGCGCCTCGGCCGCGCCGCAGTAGCCGCGCAGCCCCGCCAGGTCGAGCACGGTGACGCCGGCGAACTCGACGCGCAGCAGGCCGGCGCGCTCGAGCTCGTGCAAGGCCTCGTTGGTGCGCTGCCGCGACACCGCCGAGAGCAGGCCGACCTCCTCCTGGCTGAGCTGGACGAAATCGCCCGCGAGCGGATAGAGGTCGGGATCGAACAGGCTCGCCAGGCAACGCGCGACGCGGGCGTCCGGGCCGAGCAGACGGTCGAACTCCGCGAGGCCGATGAAAAGGCTCAGGCGGGCGTTCAGATGCGACAGCAGGAAGCGGTTGAACGGCAGGCTGGTCGAGACCAGGCGTTCGAAGGTGTGGCGCGGCACGCAGGCGATTCGCGTGCTGCGCACGGCGACGCCGTCGTAGCGCCACACGCCGGCCTTGAGCAGCGACCCCTCGCCGGCCCAGCCGCCCGCGGTCACGCCGGTGAACGTGGTGTGCCGGCCATCCGGATGCGACACCGACATCTTGATCAGGCCGTCGATCACGCCGATCCATTGGTCGGCCGGCTCGCCGCAGCGCACCGCGTAGCCGCCGACCGCAACCTGGCGTTCGTGCGATTCGCGCACCACCCGGTCGAGCTCGCCGGGAGTCAGCGTGGCGGCCCACAGGCTTTCGCGCAGGGTCGTTTCCAGAGAGGGCATGGCAGTGTTTTTCGGGTCGACGCAATGCTACGCACGCGGCCGCGCTCCGGCCGCGCTTGCAGGTCCCGCGGCTTCGGTACTAACCCTGTCAGAAATTTCTCTCAGCCGAAAGTCTTCAAGGCGAAATCGAGATGTCGTCCGGACGACAACTCGAGAACGACGTTGTCGGCAGCATCGTCTTCACCCCATAACAAGAGGAGACATCCGATGAACGATCCGAGACCGATTCCCTTCGACCCGGCCGATCCGTCGGAGCAGCAGTCTCTTCCCATCAGCCGCCGCAGCCTGTTGACTTATGCCGTGTCGACGCCGGCGGTCACCGCCGCGGTGGGCCTCGCCATCGCACCGACGAAAGCCGAGGCGATTCCGCTTCTGCTGACGCCGCCCGACACGGTCGATCATTACGACGTCGGCGACTCGATCACGCAGCTGAGCGCGCCGACCATGCCGCTGGTCCACCTGTCGGTCGACTCGAGCGGCGTCTACACGCTGGAGCTGCCGCGCCTCGAGTCGGGCACCGGCGTGGCCACCGCGCTGGCGATGATGATCGCCGAGGAGGCCGGCGTGCCGCTCGCGATGGTCAGGGTCACATCGGCCGACGCGCAGCCGGAGCTGCTCTACAACCAGATCACGGGCGGGTCGTGCACGATCCGCGCCTTCGAGCCCCTGCTGCCCGCGATGGTGCTCGCGGCGCGGCTCAAGGCGGGCTTGCCGCCGCAGGCCGGAACGCCCAAGGACCCGGCGCAATACCAGGTGCTCGGCAAGCGCTACAGCAAGCTCGACGCGCGCGACATCGTCACCGGCAAGAAGAAGTTCACGATGGACCAGAACGTGCCGGGCGCGGTGCCGACGATGTGCCGCATGCCGTCGCAGATCCGCGGCACGGTGGTCAGCGTCAACAACCGCGCCGCGGTGCTGGCGATGCCCGGCGTGATCGCGGTCGAAGTCGTCCCCGGCGGCGGCACGGTCGTCGCCATCCCGCCCGGCGTCGCGGTGATGGCCGAGACCTTCGGCCAGTGCTGGGACGCCTGCAACGCGCTCAGCATCACCTGGGGCGACGGCCCGCTCAAGGGCGAGTCCGACGCGACCATCCTGAGCAAGCTGCGCCTCGCGATCCCGCCGCTGCTGCCGGCGCCGCTCGGCACGATTGCGATCGATGCCGAGTTCACGTGGAAGGCCGCGACGGCGTGCCCGCTCGAGGTCGAATGCGCGATCGTCGATGCGACCCGGGCCGACCGCGCCGAGATCTGGGCCGGGCTGCAGACGCCGATCGTCACGACGCAGGCGATCGCGCTCGACCTCGGCCTGCCGGTCGGCTCGGTCACCGCGCATGTCATCCCGAGCGGTGGCGCCTTCGGCCGCCGCCTGTTCTGGGACCCGGTGCAGGTGGCGGCGCAGATCTCGAAGAAGACCGGCCGCATCTGCAAGCTCATGTACCACCGCAGCGACGACATCCGGCACACGCGCATGCGCCCGCCGCAGGTGCACAAGGTGCGCGCGACGCTGCTGCCGCCCACGCTGCTGGCGCCAGGCAACGTCATCAGCTACCAGCAGAGCATCGGCATCGTCCGGCTCGACGCGCGCCACGGCTACGGCGAGATCGGCACCGCGCTCGGCGGCTCGCTGCCGCCGCTGGTGGCGCAGACCGTCGGCAACCTGGGCTACGAGCAGTTCTTCTTCAAGACCATGGTCGCCTCGCCGTACAACTTCGGGGTCAACGCCAAGCTGCTGTTCCCGGTGCCGATTGCGATGAACACCGTGTCCTACCGATCGGTGCACTGCAACCCGTCGGGCACTGTCGAGGAGATCATCGTCGACGAGATCGCGGCGAGGCTCGGCAAGGACCCGGTCCAGTTCCGCATGGAGTTCCTGCGTCTGGCTCGCGCCAAGGCGGTGCTGCAGACGGTCGTGGCCGCCGCCCAATGGGGCAAAGCAATGCAGGCCGGTTTCGCGCAAGGCGTGGCGATTCACATGGAGTCGCGTGCCTTCAGCGCCTGCATCGTCGAGCTCGACGCGAGGGACCCGACGA
>DASYKC010000181.1:0-2341 GCA_035995885.1 Caldimonas sp.
TACAAGGCCGCCGACCTCGCGCCGGTGACGATGCTCGCGACCGTCGACAACGTCCTCGTCGTCAACGCCGAGCAGGTGGCGGCGAAGAACGTCAGGGAGCTGCTCGACCTCGCCGCGAAGAAGCCGGGCACGCTCAGCTACGCCTCGCCCGGCGCCGGCAGCCAGGCGCATCTCGCCGGCGCGCTGCTCGAGCTGAGCACGGGCGTGCAGCTCCTGCACGTGCCGTACCGCGGCATCGCCCCGGCCGTCAACGACCTCGTCGGCGGCCAGGTGTCGATGATGTTCGCGCCGCTGCAGACGGCGCTGCCCTTCATCAGGAGCGGGAAGCTCCGCGCGCTCGGCATCGCCAGCCAGAAGCGGTCGCCGCTCCTGCCCGAGCTGGCGACGATCGCCGAGCAGGGCGTGGCGAAGTTCGAGGCCGTCTCCTGGTACGCGCTGATGGTGCCGGCAGGAACGCCGGCCGACGTGATCGAGAAGCTGCACGCCGCGACCGCGCGCCTCCTCGCGCTCCCCGACACGCGCGCCAAGCTCGCGGCGCAGGGAATGGACGCCGGCGGCGGCTCGGCGCAGGAGCTCGCTTCGACCATTCGCAGCGAGAGCGCACGCTGGAGCGAGGTCGTGAAGAAGCAGAACATCAAGCCCGAATGAGCGACGAGCGCGAGGCGACTTCATGAGCGACGCGGCGACCGCGATGGACCTCGTCGGCGGCGCGCTGACGCTCGACGACCTGCAGCGGCTGCACGGCGGCGGCGCGGCGCTGCGCATCGACGCCGCCGCACGCGAGCGCATCCGTGCCAGCGCCGCGGTCGTCGAGGGCGCCGCCGCCGGCGACGCGCCGGTCTACGGCGTCAACACCGGCTTCGGCAAGCTCGCCGGAACGCGCATCGACGCGGGCGACCTCGCGCGTCTCCAGCTCAACCTGATCCGCTCGCACAGCGTCGGCGTCGGCGCTGCGCTCTCGACGCCGGTCGTTCGCTTGATCCTCGCCCTCAAGGCGGCGAGCCTGGCGCGCGGCCACTCGGGCGTTCGCGAGGCGATCGTCGACGCGCTCCTCGCCGTCCACAACGCCGGACTCGTGCCCTTCATTCCGTCGCAGGGATCGGTCGGCGCGTCGGGCGACCTGGCGCCGCTCGCCCATCTCACGCTCGCGCTCATCGGCGAAGGCGAGTTCGTCGTCGCCGGCGTTCGCCGCCCGGCCGCCGAGGTGCTGCGCAGCGCCGGCATCGCGCCGCTCGCGCTCGCCGCCAAGGAAGGCCTCGCCCTCATCAACGGCACGCAGGTCTCGACCGCGCTCGCGCTGCACGCGCTGTTCACGTTCGAGCCCGTGCTCGAAGCGGCGCTGGTCGTGGGCGCGCTCACCGTCGATGCGGCGCGCGGCAGCGACGGCCCGTTCGATCCGCGCATCCATGCGCTGCGCGGCCAGCCGGGGCAGATCGACGTCGCGCGTTACTACCGTGCGCTGCTCGCGGGCAGCGAGATCCGCCGCTCGCACCTGCAGGGCGACGACCGCGTCCAGGACCCGTACAGCCTGCGCTGCCAGCCGCAGGTCGTCGGCGCCTGTCTCGACCAGCTGCGCCACGCCGCGCTCGTGCTCGTGCGCGAGGCCAACGCGGTGACCGACAACCCGCTCGTCTTCGCCGGCGAAGGCGGCGCCGAGGGCAGCATCGTCAGCGGCGGCAACTTCCACGCCGAGCCCGTGGCGCTCGCCGCCGACGCGATGGCAGTCGCGATCGCCGAGGTCGGCGCGATCGCCGAGCGCCGCATCGCCATGCTGATCGACGCCGGCGTCTCGCGCCTGCCGCCGTTCCTCTCGGCCGAGCCCGGCCTCAACAGCGGCTTCATGATCGCGCACGTGACCGCGGCGTCGCTGGCGAGCGAGAACAAGTCGCTCGCGCATCCGGCGAGCGTGGATTCGCTGCCGACGTCGGCCAACCAGGAAGACCATGTGTCGATGGCCACTTTCGCGGCGCGGCGCCTGGGCGACATGGCCGACAACACTGCGGCCATCGCGGCGATCGAGCTGCTCGCCGCGGCGCAGGGCATCGACTTCCGCCGCCCGCGCAAATCCTCCGTGCTGCTGGAGCAGGCCCACGCGATCGTGCGCAACGTGGCCCCGCACCTGGACGGCGACCGCTACCTGGCGCTCGACATCGAGGCCGTCACGCCGCTGGTACGCGACGGCGCCTTCGTCCGCTTCTGCCCAGGCCTTCGCCCCGAAGACGACTGAAACCCGGGACGCACCGGATTGAATAAACCCGGGTACGTCCCGCGTTCAGGCGGTGAAGACGCTTTCGCGAGTGACGGCGCAGACCTGCAGCTTGTACTCGGTGTAGAACTCGGC
>DASYKC010000182.1:0-34986 GCA_035995885.1 Caldimonas sp.
GCCGGCCTCCTCGACTCCCGCACGGCGCTGATCGTCGTCTTCACGCTCTCCAACCTGCCGATCATGGTGTGGATGCTGTATTCGGGCTTCAAGGACATCCCGTCGGAAATCCTGGAAGCAGCCCGGATGGACGGCGCCGGCATCCTGGGCGAGTTCACGCAGGTGATCCGGCCGCTCGCGATGGGCACGCTGGCGTCGACCGGGCTGCTCTGCCTCGTCCTCGCGTGGAACGAGGCCTTCTGGTCGCTCAACCTGAGCTCGGCCAAGGCAGGAACGCTGGCGGCACTGATCGCTTCCTACTCGAGCCCCGAGGGACTGTTCTGGGCGAAGCTGTCTGCGGCCTCGCTGATGGCCATCGCGCCGATCGTCGTTGTCGGCTGGTTCAGCCAGAAGCAGCTGGTGCAGGGCCTCACCTTCGGCGCCGTGAAGTAGCAAGGAGGCAGCATGTCGTTCCTCGAACTGCGAGGCGTCGAGAAGCATTTCGGCAGCCTCAACGCGATCAAGGGCATCGACCTCGCCGTCGAGAAGGGCGAGTTCGTCGTCTTCGTCGGCCCCTCGGGTTGCGGCAAGTCGACCCTCCTGCGGATGATCGCCGGGCTCACGGACATCGACCGTGGAACCCTCTTCCTCGATGGCCGCGACATCACGAGGCTGACGTCGAGCAAGCGCGACCTGGCGATGGTGTTCCAGAGCTACGCGCTCTACCCGCACATGAGCGTTGCCGACAACATGTCGTTCGCGTTGCGCCTCGCCAATGTCGACAAGGCGACGATCCGCGAGAAGGTCCGGCGCGCCGCCGAGATCCTCAACCTCACGCAGTACCTCGAGCGCACGCCGAAGGAGCTCTCGGGTGGCCAGCGCCAGCGTGTCGCGATCGGCCGCGCCATCGTGCGCGCGCCGAAGGTCTTCCTGTTCGACGAACCGCTCTCCAACCTCGACGCCGCGCTGCGCGGCCAGACGCGGGTCGAGATCGCCAAGCTGCATCGCGAGCTCGGCGCGACGACGATCTACGTGACGCACGATCAGGTCGAGGCGATGACGCTCGCCGACCGCGTCGTCGTCCTGCGCGACGGCGCGATCGAGCAGGTCGGCTCGCCGCTCGAGCTCTACGACCATCCGGCGAACCAGTTCGTCGCCCAGTTCATCGGCACGCCGCAGATGAACATCGTCGACAGCGCGGCGCTGCCGGCGCTGCGCTCGGCGGCCGGCGTCGCCGACAGCGCCGACGGCTTCATCGGCGTTCGCCCGGAGAACGTGCTGGTTCGTGCCGCCGGCAGCGGCCGTCTCGCCGGCCGCGTCGAACTGGTCGAGTCGCTCGGCGCCGACACGCTGATCTATGCCCAGGTCGGCGACGGCACCGGCACCGGCACCGGCGGCGCGGTGCAGCTGGTGGCGCGGCAGAACGAGCGCAGCGGCCTGCAGCCGGGCGACGCGGTCGGCCTCGACATCGTTCCCGCGTCGTTCCACCTCTTCGATCGCCAGGGTCAGCTCGTTCCGGCCCGCGCGAGCTGAGCCGACGATGGGCGCAGCGCCGCCGGACGGCTCCGGTCCGACTCTCCTTCACCTCGGCCTCGGCTCGTTCCACCGCGCCCACCAGGCCGTCTACCTGCACCGTCTGCGCGAGAGCGGCGACCGATCGTGGTCGATCGTCGCGGGCAACATCCGCGCCGACATGGAAGCGACCGCCGCCGCGCTGGCGGCGCAGGGCGGCGCGTACACGCTCGAGACGGTCAGCCCGGGCGGCGAGCGCCGCTACGAGCGGATCACCTCGATCCGCGAAGTCGTTGCGTTCGAGCCGACGCTGGCGCGGCTGCTCGAGGTCGGCGCGGCGGCATCGACGCGGATCGTCTCGTTCACGGTCACCGAGGCCGGCTACTACCTCGACGCGGCGAATCGGCTCGACCTTGCGCACGCCGACCTGCGCGCCGATCTCGACGGGCGCGCCTGCGCGACGATCTACGGCGCCGTCGCGGCGATCCTGCGCGAGCGCATGCGCCGCGGCGGCGGCGCGGTCACGCTGCTCAACTGCGACAACCTGCGCAGCAACGGCGCGCGCTTCCGCGCCGGCTTGCTCGACTTCCTCGCCCGCCGCGGCGAGACCGCGCTCTCGGCCTGGGTCGAGGCGTACACGAGCTGCCCCTGCGCGATGGTCGACCGCATCACGCCGCGGCCCGGCCCGGACGTCGCCGATCGGGTCAAGGCGGCGACCGGCATCGACGACCTCGCGCCGGTGATGGCCGAGAGCTTCATCCAGTGGGTCGTCGAGGACGACTTCATCGCCGGCCGGCCGGCGTGGGAGCGCGTCGGCGTCGAGATGGTGACCTCGGTCCATGCCCACGAGGAAGCGAAGATCCGCGTCCTCAACGCCAGCCACAGCTGCGTCGCCTGGGCCGGGACGCTGCGCGGCCTCTCGTTCATCCACGAGGACGTCGCGGTGCCGGCGATCCGCCGCATGGCCTGGGACTACGTGACCGACGACGTGATCCCCTGCCTCGATTCGCCGGCGCAGCCGGCGCCGATCGACCTCGCGGCCTACCGCGACGTCGTCCTCGAGCGCTTCGGCAATCCGTTCGTTCGCGACCGCAACCAGCGCGTCGCGATGGACGGCTTCTCGAAGATTCCGGGCTTCATCGTCCCGACCCTGCGCGACTGCATCGCTGCCGGCCGGCCGATCGCCAGCACCGCGATGCTGCCGGCGCTCTTCTTCGCCTTTCTCGGCCGCTGGCATCGCGGCGAGCTCGCGGACGGCTACCAGGACGGCGTCATGGACGCAGCGAGCGCGCACGCCTTCTTCACGGCGGCCGATCCGTTGCTCGCCTTCTGCCGCGACCCGTCGCTGTGGCAGGAGCTGGCCGGCAACGAGTCGCTGCTCGCCGCGCTGCGCGAGGCGCAGCGGCGCGTCGACGCCTTCGTCCGCGCCTGAGGGAGGCCTTGCCATGCGACGACTGTCTTCGCGCCACGCGCTCCTCACCGGTGCCGGCGGCGGCATCGGTCTGGCCGTCACCGAGGCGTTCCTCGCCGAAGGCGCGTGCTGCACGGCCGTCGACCTGGCGCCGCGGCCGAGCGCCGACCTCGCCAGCCTGATCTCGCGCCATCCGGACCGGCTGGCGTATCTCGCCGCCGACGTCAGCGATGTCGATTCGCTCGGCGCGCTCATCGACGCCGCAGCGGCGCGCCTCGGCACGGTCGACGTGCTCTTCAACAACGCCGCGGTGTTCGACATGGCGCCGCTGCTCGAGTCGGACGCGGCGATGTACGCGCGCCTCTTCGACGTCAACGTCAAGGGCATGTTCTTCGTCATGCAGGCGATGCTGGCGCGGCTCGTCGCCGCCGGGAAGCCGGGCAGCGTCGTCAACCTCGCGTCGCAGGCCGGCCGACGCGGCGAGGCGCTCGTCGCCCACTACTGCGCGAGCAAGGCGGCGGTCATCAGCTACACGCAGAGCGCGGCGCTGGCGATGGCGCCGCACCGGATCCGCGTCAACGCGATCGCGCCCGGCGTCATCGATACGCCGATGTGGCAGGGCGTCGATGCCTTGTTCGCGCGCTACGAGGGCCTCGCCCCGGGCGAGAAGAAGGTCGCGGTCGGCAAGGCCGTCCCGCTCGGCCACATGGGCGCGCCGGCCGACGTCGCCGGCGCCGCCGTCTTTCTGGCGAGCGACGAGTCCTCCTACATTACGGCGCAAACTCTCAACGTCGACGGCGGCAGCGTCATGAGCTGAACCGTCGCCGAATTGACGACCCGCGATCCGCGACGACCACGATGACCACGCGCGACCACCGCACCCTGCCGCGCCAGCGCCAGCCGGAGCTGGAGCGCGACTACGCCCGCTCGCCGGCGCTCGGCTACGAGGCGCCGGTCGACGCCGGCCTGGTGCGCTGCCTCGCGCACGGCTTTCCGACGCCGCTGGCGCGCTGGCACTTCCACGACGAGTACGAGCTGCACCTGATCACGTCGACCTCGGGCAAGGCCTTCGTCGGCGACTGGATCGGCCCGTTCCAGCCCGGCCATCTCGTGCTCTGCGGGCCGCGCCTGCCGCACAACTGGATCTCGTTCGGCCTGCCGGAGGGCGGCGTCGCCGAGCGCGACCTCGTCATCCAGTTCCGCCACGAGCCGATCGAGCAGGCGGCCGCGCTCGTTCCCGAGCTCGCCGAGGCGATGCCGCTGCTCGAGCGGTCGCGCCACGGCATCGAGTTCTTCGGCATGTCGGAGCGCGCCCGCGAGCACTGGTCGAGCGTCAAGCATTCGCGCGGCCTGCGCCGGCTCGCCGCCTTCTGCGACTTCCTCGGCGACCTGGCGCGCTGCACCGACTACCGCCTGCTCTCCAACGTGAGGATGCAGGGCGAGGACGACGATGCCGGCCTCGAGCAGATCAACGCGATCGTCAATCGCATCACCGGCGACCTGGCCGGGCCGCTCGTCGCCGGCGCGGTCGCCGCCGAGCTCGGCATGAGCGAGAGCCGCTTCTCGCGCTTCTTCCGCCGCGCCACCGGCAACACCTTCACCGACTTCGTCAACCGGGTGCGCGTCAATCGCGCCTGCCAGCTGCTGATGGAGACGGACCGCCAGGTGACGCGCATCTGCTACGAGGTCGGCTTCAACAACGTCGCCAACTTCAACCGGCGCTTCCGCGAGATCAAGGGGATGACGCCTTCCGAATTCCGCCACCAGGCAGAGCACCGCTTCGGCCGCACCGTCTGAGGCGCGGGCGAGGGCACCATGTACCTGGGCATCGACCTCGGCACGTCCGAGCTGAAGGTGGTTCTGCTCGCCGACGACCATCGCGTCGTCGCCGGCGCGAGCGAGCCGATCGCGACGTCGCGGCCGCATCCACTCTGGTCCGAGCAGGATCCGGCGTCGTGGTGGAGCGCGCTCGACGCGGCCCTGCTGCGCCTGCGCGAATCGCACCCGGCGGCGCTGGCGGCGGTGCGCGCGATCGCCCCGGCCGGGCAGATGCACGGCGCGGTATTGCTCGATCCGGCCGACGCCGTGCTGCGGCCGGCGATCCTCTGGAACGACGGCCGCAGCGCCCGTCAATGCGAGTCGCTCGAAGCGGCCCTGCCGAGCTTGCGCGCGCTGGCGGGGAACGCGGCGATGCCGGGCTTCACGGCGCCCAAGCTGCTGTGGGTGCGCGAGCACGAGCCGTCGGTCTTCGCGCGAACGGCGCGCGTGCTGCTGCCGAAGGACTGGCTCCGCCTCGGCCTGACCGGCGAACACGTCAGCGAGATGTCGGACGCCTCGGGAACGCTCTGGCTCGACGTCGGCCGCCGCGCCTGGTCCGACGCGCTTCTCGCCGCGTGTCATCTCGGCCGCGATCAGATGCCGCGGCTGGTCGAGGGCAGCGAGCCGTCCGGCGCCTTGCGCCCGGCGCTGGCCGCGCGCTGGGGGATGCGCTCCGGGATCGTCGTCGCCGGCGGCGGCGGCGACAACGCGGCGAGCGCGATCGGCGTCGGCGCGGTGCGGCCGAACCAGGGCTTCGTGTCGCTCGGAACCTCCGGTGTCTGCCTGCTCGTGAGCGAGCGCTTCACGCCGAACGCGGCCGCGGCCGTGCACGCGTTCTGCCATGCGCTGCCCGGCCGCTGGCACCAGATGTCGGTGATGCTGTCGGCCGCCAGCGCGCTGCGCTGGGCCTGCGGCGTTCTCGGCGAGGCGTCGGAAGCGGCGCTGCTCGACCGCGTTGCTTCGCTCAGCGCCGAGCAGCGCGCGCGAGCGCCCCTCTTCCTGCCCTATCTGAGCGGCGACCGCACGCCGCACAACGACGCCGACGCGCAAGGCGTGCTGTTCGGTCTGACCCATGACCACGACGCTGCCGCGGTCGGCTACGCGGTTCTCGAAGGCGTCGCCTTCAGCCTGCTCGACGGCTGGCTCAGCCTGGCCGCAGACAGGCGTGACGTGCGGGCGCTGGCCTTGATCGGCGGCGGCGCGCGCAGCGACCTCTGGGCCCAGATGCTGGCGTCGCTGCTCGGCGTCGTCATGCAAAGGTCCGAGGCGGCGAACGCCGGTGCGATCGGCGCCGCGCGGCTCGCCTGGCTCGCCGACGGCGGCAGCGAGGCCGAGGTCTGCAGCGTCGCGCCGGTCCGGCGCGACTTCGTCCCCGATCGCGCCGAGGCGGCGCGCCTGTCGCCGCGGCATGACCGCTTCCGCAATCTCTATGCGGCGCTGCGCAGCCAGTTCGGCGCGTCGCGCGCGGCGACGGCCGATGCCGGGTCGGCCGCGCCTCGGCCGATGTCGCCATGACGACGGTGCTGGTGTGCGGCGAGGCGCTGATGGATGTGTTCGCCCTCGGCGACACGGCCACCGGCATGGCGCTCGAGGCGCGCATCGGCGGCTCGCCGCTCAACGTCGCCATCGGCCTGGCCCGGCTCGGCCGTCCTGTCGCCTTCTTCGGCGCCGTCTCGCGCGGCTTCCTCGGCGACCGCTTGATGCGTGCGCTGCGCGAAGAGGGCGTCGACACCGCTCCGGTCGCTCGCGTCGACGCGCCGACGACGCTCGGCCTCGTCGGCCTCGATGCCCACGGGGTCCCGAGCTATTCGTTCTACGGCGAAGGCGGTGCCGATCGGCAGCTCCTCGCCGATGCGCTGCGGCGGGTGCCCGCCGCGTCGGCGGCGATCCATGTCGGCTCGTTCACGACGGTGGTCGAGCCGGCGGCGTCGACGCTGCGCGCTCTCGTCGAGCGCGAGCACGGCCGCGCCTTGATCTCCTACGACCCGAACGTTCGCCTCAACGTCGAGCCCGAGCTCGCACGCTGGCGCGGCGTGCTGCAGTGGATGCTGACGCGCGCGCATGTCGTCAAGATCAGCGAGGAGGACCTCGGCCTGCTTTGCCCCGGCGTTCGCGCCGAGGCGTTCATGGCCGACGCACTGACGCGCGGCGTCCGGCTCGTCGTCGTCACCAGCGGTGCGCAGGGCGCGTGGGCAGCGACGCCGTCGACGCGCGCCGCCATGGCGGCGGTGCCGGTGGCGGTGGTCGACACCGTGGGCGCGGGCGACACCTTCCAGGCCGCATTGCTCTGCTGGCTCGCCGACAACGATCTTCTCGCGGCCGACGCGTTGACGGCGATCGCCGCGCCTCGCCTGGAAGATGCCCTGCGCTTCGCCTGCACGGCGGCCGGCTTGACGTGCGCGCGGCGCGGCGCCGATCTGCCGAATCGCGCCGAGCTCGAGCGAGCTCTCGCGACAGGGCAGGCTCGAGGAACGCCGTAGCGGACGGATGCTTGGCGCAGCGTTGCGGGCGACGGCCGTGCCGGCATGAATCGACTGGTTCCGTGCTGAAAGACCGGCGCTCCGTTTCGCTTAGTGATGAATCGCACGATCCGCGAGTTTGGCCCGCGAGGGCCTGTCTCCTAGCATCCCGAGCTGGCCGAATCGCCAATCGCCCGATGTGCCGGATGCGCACACGCCAACGCCATGACGCTCGCGCGTCCCGAACATCCTCCGACCGACGACGTACCAGGACGGCAGGCGCCGAGGCGGGTTCTCGTCGCCGAGGACAACCGGTTGAACAGCCTGCTGATCGCCGAGCAGCTGCGCCTGTTCGGCTTCGAGCCGGAGATCGTCGCCAGCGGCCGCGACGCGCTCGCGCAGTGGCGCAGCGGCGGCTTCGTCGCCGTGCTGACCGACATCAACATGCCCGACATGGACGGCTACGCGCTCGCACGCGCGATCCGCAGCGAGGAAACGGAAAGCGCTCGCATCCCGATCGTCGCCCTGACCGCCGACGCCTTTCTCGGCAAGACGAACACCTGGAAACAGGCCGGCATCGACGTCTGCCTGACCAAGCCGATCGAGCTGGCGACGCTGAAGGCCGAGCTCGATCGCTGGGTCCAGGGCAGCGCCGCCGCTGCACCGCACGCTGCCTCGGCGCCGATTCGTGAAGAAGACGGCGCCGTCGATCCGGACGCCTTGCCGAGAATCATCGGCAACGACCCGATCGTGCTGTCGGAATTCCTGGCCAGCTTTTCCCAGGCCGCCGACGGCATCGCCGCGTGCATGGGCGCCGCCATGGCGCGAAGCGATCGCAAGGAGGTCGGCGGCTTCGCCCATCAGCTGAAGGCATCGGCCGCGGCCGTCGGCGCAGGCCGGCTCAGCCGCATCTGCGCGAGCATCGAGTCGGCGGCGCGTGGCGTCGACGACGGCGCGCTGGCCGCCGCCTGGGCTCCGCTCGTGGCCGAGGTCGGCCGCGTCAGGCAGTGGATTTCGGCGCACGCGACGACCGAGCCCGCAGCCAAGGCGGGACCGGCCACGCGATGAAGTGGACCCGCCTTCGCGCGCTCGCGTTCGCTTCGATCGCCCTGCAGGCGATGCCGGCGGCAGCGGCGGCGGACGGCGCCGACCTTCTCGCCGAGCTGTCGCTCGAGGAGCTGACGACGATCACCATCACTTCGGTGTCCGGCCGTGCCGAGTCGCTCAGCGAGGCCGCGGCCTCGATCTTCGTCATCACCGCCGACGAGATCCGCCGCGCGGGCGTGACCACCTTGCCCGAAGCCTTGCGCCTGGCGCCGAACCTGCAGGTCGCGCGCCTCGACACCGGCGGCTACGCGGTGACGGCGCGCGGCTTCAACAACGCGATCGGCAACAAGCTGCTCGTGCTCGTCGACGGCCGGACCGTCTACACGTCGTTCTTCTCCGGCGTCCTCTGGGACCAGCAGGACATCCCGCTCGAGGACATCGACCGGATCGAGGTGATCAGCGGTCCGGGCGGAACGCTCTGGGGAACCAATGCCGTCAACGGCGTCATCAACGTCGTCTCGCGCTCGTCGGCACAGACCTCGGGCGCGCTGGCAGTCGTCAGCGCCGGCAACCAGGAGAAGAACGCGTCCGTCCGCTACGGCTTCGAGCTGGGCGAGCGCGGCCACGTGCGCGTGTTCGCCAAGCGCTCGCTGCTGCAGAACACCCGCAACGAGGCCGGCGTCCCGCAGGCCGACGGCTGGGGCCGAACCGCGGCCGGCTTTCGCGCCGACTGGTCCGCGGGCCAGGACGGCTTCATGCTGCAGGGCAATCTCGCGCAGGGTGCGTCGGACAATCGCGGCGCCTTCGGGCCTTTCGATCTGGGCGCGCTCAAGGTCTCCGAGTACGACCTACTCGGCCTCTGGATGCGGAAATTCTCCGGCGGCGCCGACGTTCGTCTGCAGGCGTACTACGACCGTTTCAAGCGCGACGACGCCCTGCTGTACCAGCCGCGCGAAAACGTCGTCGACATCGACCTGCGCAACAACCTGCCGTTCGGCGACCATCGGATCCTCTGGGGCCTCGGCTACCGACGCACCAGCGACGACCTGCAGCCGGGCCTCTTCTTCGGCTTCGTTCCGGCGCAGCGCACGCTCGACTGGGCCAACGTCTTCGCGCAGGACGAAGTGAAGGTCGCCGAGGCCCTGCACCTGACGCTCGGCGCCCGCGTCGAGCACAACGACTTCACCGGCACCGAGGTGCTGCCGAGCGCCCGCCTGGCGTGGCAGGCGAGTCGCGACGCCCTGGTCTGGGCGGCGGCGTCGCGCGCAGTGCGCGCACCGGCGCGTCTCGACCGCGACATCGTCCTGCCGCCGAACCCTCCCTATATCATCGCCGGCGGCCCGGACTTCCAGTCCGAGGTGGCGAACGTCTACGAGCTCGGTTATCGCGGTCGGCCGCTGCGCGACCTGACGCTGTCGGTCACCGGGTTCTACGAGGTCTGGAACAAGCTTCGAAGCGGCCAGTTGCCGCCGAATGCGATGGTGCAGAACATGATCGACGGCAACACCAGCGGTGTCGAAGCCTGGAGCACCTGGCAGGTCGCGCCGTCGTGGCGACTTTCCGGCGGCCTGACGACGCTGCACAAGGACCTGCGCCTGAAGCCGGGCAGCACCGATCCGGTCGGTCCCAGCAATCTCGGCAACGATCCGCACTACCAGTGGACGGCGCGGTCGGCCTTCGACCTGCCGCGCCGGCAGGAGCTCGACATCATGGTGCGCCGCGTCGCCGCGCTGCCGGAGCCGAGCGTGCCCGCGTACACCGCCGTCGACGCGCGCTACGGCTGGCGCGTCGCGCCGACGCTCGAGGTCGCGCTCGCGGTGCGCAACCTGCTCGACGCCGCTCACGCGGAATTCAACGCCGCGCCCGGTCGCAACGAGATCGGCCGCAGCGTCCTGCTGCAGGTGAAGTGGTCGCCCTGACCCAGCGCGGCGGCGCGCTCGCCGTGCGAGTCTGGCTGCCGCTGGCCGGCCTCGCGCTGGCGACGCTGCTCGCCCTGGTCGACGCGCGCGCCCAGCCGGCGGTCGCGGCGGAGGCCGGGCCGGCAGAGTCGCAGATCAAGGCGGCCTTCATCTGCAAGTTCGGTAACTACGTCGAATGGCCGACGGGCAGGAAATCGGCGGACGCGGCCTTCGTGATCGGTGCCTTGACGGGCAGCGCCGGCGTCGAGGAGCTGACTCGCGCGGCGGTGGGGCGAACCGTCAATGGCCGACCGATCGTCGTTCGCCAGCTCGGGCCGCGCGATGCGATCGACGACGTCGCCATCCTCTACGTCGCGCGCAGCCACCCCGCTCCGCTCGCCGAGACGCTCGCCGCGGCGCGCCGCCGGCCGATCCTGACGATCACCGAGGCCGACGACGCGCTCGCCGTCGGCGGCATCGTCAACTTCGTCGTCGTCGACGACCGGGTACGCTTCGACATCGCACTGCCGGCGGCCGAGCAAGGCAACCTCAAGATCAGCGGCCGCCTGCTCGCGCTGGCGCGCAAGGTCGTCGGAGCGCCGTCGTGAAGTCGATCCTGCGCGGCTCGCTGCAGCGCAAGCTGCTGGCGGTGATGCTCGTGACGACGATGATCGCCCTGGTCGTCGCGCTCGGCACGATGATCGCGTACGACGTGCACGCCTACGATCGCGGCTGGACCAACGACGTCACCGCCCAGGCCGAGCTGCTCGGCCGGACGACCGCGCCGGCGCTCGAGTTCGGCGATGCGCGGATGGCGAACGAGAACCTCGCCCTCCTGCGCTTCCAGCCGAAGATGCGCGCCGCCGCGATCTACGGGCCGCGCGGCGAAGCCTTCGCGACCTATTCCGCCGAGGCGACCGCGCAGGCGCCGTTCCCGCGCCTGCCGGAAAGCGACGGCGCCTTCGTCGATGCCGGCGATCTCGTCGTCTTCCGGCGCATCGTCGCCAACGGCCAGATCCTCGGCACCGTCTACCTGCGGGCCAAGTACGAGCTGCACGATCGCATCTGGACCTACTCGGGAATCGCCGCGCTGGTGGCGTTCGCGGCGATGCTGATCGCGTTGCTGGTGTCGTTCCGCCTGCAGCGGATCATCACCGATCCGATCCTCGCGATCGGGTCGGCGGCGCGCGAGGTGGTCGAGCAGCGCGACTACTCGCGCCGCGTCGTCAACGACAGCAAGGACGAGGTCGGCGCCCTGATCTCGGCGTTCAACGAAATGATGGCCGAGATCGAGCAGCGCACGCGCGCCCTCGAAACATCGAACGTCGAGAAGGCCAGGGAAGTCGACGAGCGTCGCGTCGCCCAGCGCCAGGTCATGCAGCTCAACGAGCAGCTCGAGCATCGGGTCCAGGAGCGGACCGCGGCGCTCGAGCAGTCCAACGACGAGCTGGTGCTGGCGACCGCCGCCGCGCACGAGGCCAATCGGGCCAAGTCGGAGTTCCTCTCCAACATGAGCCACGAGCTGCGCACGCCGCTGAACGCGATCATCGGCTTCGGCCAGCTCCTGTCGACGGCGCAGGCGAGCCTGATGACGCCCGAGCGCAGCAAGGAGTTCGTCCAGCACATCGTCGAGGCCGGGCGCCACCTGCTGACCCTCATCAACGACATCCTCAACCTCGCCCAGATCGAGGCCGGCAAGCTGTCGGTGTCGGTCGAGGCCGTCGCCCTCACCGAAGTCCTCGCCGAGTGCCATGCCATGACCACGGCGATGGCGGCGCCGCGCGACATCCGCCTGCTTTTCCCGGCGCCCGACACGCTGCGCGTGCGGGCCGACCGGACCCGGCTCAAGCAGGTGCTCCTGAACCTCTTGTCGAACGCGGTCAAGTACAACCGCGACGTCGGCTCGGTGGTGATCGGCTGCGAGGCCGTCGGCGGCGACTTCGTTCGCATCTCGGTGCAGGACACGGGAATCGGCATGCGACCGGACCAGCTGCAGTCGCTGTTCCAGCCGTTCAACCGGCTCGGCCAGGAGGCCGGCGTCCAGGAGGGCACCGGCATCGGCTTGGTGCTGACAAAGCGGCTCGTCGAGCTCATGGGCGGACGGCTCGCCGTCACCAGCACTCCGGGCGTCGGCAGCGTGTTCTCGATCGACCTGCCGGCCGCCGGCGAGACCATGGTGGCGCGCGAAAGGCCGCCGGTCGCCGCCGAGGAGCCGGCAGAGGAGCCGCGATCGGACGCCTCGATCACGCTCCTCTGCGTCGAGGACAACCCGGTCAGCATGAAGCTCATCCAGGAGGTCGTCGCCGCGCGCCCGGACATCCGGCTCCTGACGGCGCGCGACGGGCGCGTCGGCGTCGAGATGGCGCGCGCTCATGTGCCCGACGTGATCCTGATGGACAACAACATGCCGGTCATGACCGGCCGCGAAGCCCAGCAACTGCTCGCCGCCGATCCGAAGACGTCGTTCATTCCGATCATCGCCCTCAGCGCCGATGCGATGGCGGGATCGGTCGCCAGCGGGCTCGCGGCCGGCTACTTTCGCTACCTGACCAAGCCGGTCGACTTTCGCGAGCTCGACGACGCGCTCGAATCGGCCTTCGCGCTTGCCGCAGCGCGAAAGCGCGTTCGATCCGAGCAGGCCCGGGCGGGCGGCGACGCGGCTTCGTAGCCGGCCGCGTTCCGGTGCGGCACGGCGACCCTGGGAAGGGGGCGCAGTCTTTACACCGTCTTGATATTCGGCGGCCTAGATTGCGGAGACCACAACGCGTACTCCGCCAAATGCAAGACCTCTGGTACCTCCTGCTCGTCGCCGTCTTCGCCGCGCTGATCTTCGGCCTGACCTTCGCCTGCGCGGCGCTGGGAGCGCGCAAATGAGCGGCCTCTACCTCGTCTGCGGCATCGTCGCCGCCGGGCTGTTCGTCTACCTACTCATCGCCCTCTTCAACGCGGAGGACCTGTGATGCCCACGACCCAGGTCATCGTCCAGCTCGTCGTCTTCCTCGCCGTCCTCCTGGTGCTGGCGTGGCCGCTCGGCAAGTGGCTGGCGGCGCTCGCCGAGGGACGCCTGCCGCGCTGGATGGCGCCGTTCGCGTCGCTGGAGAACGCGCTCTATCGAATCGCGGGCGTCGAGCCGAGCGAGCAGACCGGCTGGAAGCGCTATGCCGTCGCGGCGGTGGCGTTCAACGTCCTCGGCGTCTTCGTCGTGTACGCGTTGCAGCGGCTGCAGGGGGTCCTGCCGCTCAACCCTCAGCACCTGGCCGCGGTCGGCGCCGATTCCTCGTTCAACACCGCCGTCAGCTTCGTGACCAACACCGACTGGCAGGGCTATGCCGGCGAGTCGACGATGAGCTACCTGACGCAGATGCTCGCGCTGACGGTGCAGAACTTCTTCTCCGCCGCGACCGCGATCGCCGTCGTCTGGGCGCTCATCCGGGGCTTTGCGGCGCGGTCGTCCGGGGCGGTCGGCAACTTCTGGGTCGACGCGACCCGATCGACGCTCTACGTGCTGCTGCCGATCTCGATCGTCTACGCCTTGTTCCTGGTCGGCCAGGGCTCGATCCAGAACCTCGACGCCTACAAGGACGTGACGACGATCGAGGTCAACGCCTACCAGCAGCCGAAGAACGGCGCCGACGGCCAGCCGTTGAAGGACGCCAAGGGCGCGCCCGTCATGGAAGACGTCAAGGCGACGACGCAGACGATCGCCATGGGACCGATCGCCTCGCAGGAGGCGATCAAGATGCTCGGCACGAACGGCGGCGGCCCGTTCAACGCCAACTCGGCGCATCCCTACGAGAACCCGACGCCGCTCTCGAACTTCGTCCAGATGGTGTCGATCTTCCTGATCCCCGCCGCCCTGGTGTTCGCCTTCGGGCGAATGGTCGGCGACATGCGGCAGGGCTGGGCGGTCATCGCCGCGATGGCCTTGATCTTCGTCGTCATGGCGTTCGTCGTCGCGCCGCTCGAGCAGGGCGGCAATCCCGCGCTGGCATCGCTCGGTGTCGACCAGACCGCCAGCGCGCTCCAGCCGGGCGGCAACATGGAAGGCAAGGAGGCGCGCTTCGGCATCGCCGCGTCGACGCTCTTCGCCGCGGTCACGACGGCGGCGTCGTGCGGCGCCGTCAATGCGATGCACGATTCCTTCATGCCGCTCGGCGGCGCCGTGCCGCTGGTCCTGATCCAGCTCGGCGAGGTCGCCTTCGGCGGCGTCGGCTCGGGCCTCTACGGCATGCTCGTCTTCGCCGTCCTCACCGTCTTCATCGCCGGCCTGATGATCGGCCGCACGCCCGAATACCTCGGCAAGAAGATCGAGACCTTCGACATGAAGATGGTGTCGATCGCGATCCTGGCGACGCCCATCCTGGTCCTGGCCGGCACCGCGATCGGCGTCGGTGCCGATGCCGGCAGGGCGGGAATCGCCAATCCCGGCGCGCACGGCTTCTCCGAGATCCTCTATGCGTTCAGCTCGGCGGCGAACAACAACGGCAGCGCGTTCGCCGGCCTGTCGGCGAACACGCCGTTCTACAACACGACGCTCGCCGTCGCCATGTGGTTCGGGCGCTTCGCCGTGATCGTTCCGGTGCTGGCCCTGGCCGGCTCGCTCGCCGCCAAGAAGCGCCTGCCGGTGACCGCGGGAACCTTGCCGACGCACGGCGCGCTCTTCGTCCTGCTGCTGATCGGCAGCGTCGTCCTCGTCGGCCTCTTGAACTACGTTCCGGCGCTCGCCCTCGGACCCGTCGCCGAGCACTTCTCGCTCTTTTCCGCCAAGTGAGCACCATGTCCACGACCCGCATCTCGTTCTCGCTCTTCGACCCGGTGCTCGTGCGCCCGGCGATCGTCGAGTCGTTCGCCAAGCTCGATCCGCGCATCCAGTGGCGCAATCCGGTGATGTTCGTCGTCTACGTCGGCAGCATTCTCACCAGCGTCCTCGGCCTCCAGGCGCTCGCCGGCAGAGGCGAAGCGCCGGCGGGATTCATCCTCGCGGTCGCCGTCTGGCTCTGGTTCACGGTGCTGTTCGCGAACTTCGCCGAGGCGCTCGCCGAAGGTCGCAGCAAGGCGCAGACCGCGAGCCTGCGCGGCATGAAGAAACGGGTCGTCGCCAAGGTCCTGAGCGTTCCCCGGCACGGCGCTTCCTGGCATCCGCAGGAGGCCGAAGAGCTCAAGAAGGGCGTCGTCGTCCTGGTCGAGGCGCACGACATCGTTCCGCTCGACGGCGAGGTGATCGAGGGCGTCGCCTCGGTCGACGAGAGCGCCATCACCGGCGAATCGGCGCCGGTGATCCGCGAAGCCGGCGGCGACTTCGCTTCGGTGACGGGCGGCACGCGGCTGCTGTCCGACTGGCTCGTGGTCCGTGTCAGCGTCAACGCCGGCGAGTCGTTTCTCGATCGAATGATCGCGATGGTCGAGGGCGCGCGTCGCCAGAAGACGCCGAACGAGATCGCGCTGAACATTCTCCTGGTCGCGCTGACGATCGTCTTCCTCGTCGTCGTCGTCACCTTGTTGCCGATGTCGATCTTCAGCGTCGAGGTCGCCAAGTCGGGCACGGCGGTGACGGTGACGACGCTCATCGCGCTGCTCGTCTGCCTGATCCCGACGACGATTGGCGCGCTGCTGTCGGCGATCGGCGTCGCCGGCATGAGCCGGATGATGCAGGCGAACGTCATCGCCACGTCGGGGCGCGCGGTCGAGGCGGCCGGCGACGTCGACGTGCTGCTGCTGGACAAGACCGGCACGATCACGCTCGGCAACCGCCAGGCGTCGGCGTTCTTCCCGGCGCCCGGCGTGACCGAGGCGCAGCTCGCCGACGTCGCGCAGCTGGCCTCGCTCGCCGACGAGACGCCGGAAGGGCGCAGCATCGTCGTCCTCGCCAAGCAGAAGTTCAACGTGCGCGAGCGCGACATGGCGTCGCTCGCCGCGACCTTCATTCCGTTCACCGCGCAGACGCGAATGAGCGGTGTCGACCTGGGCGACACGTCGACGCAGTCGGCGCGCCGGATCCGCAAGGGCGCCGGCGACGCCATCCGCGTCCACGTCGAGGCGCTCGGCGGCACCTTCCCGGCGCTCCTGACGACGAAGCTCGAGGAAGTCGCGCGCCGCGGCAGCACGCCGCTGGTGGTGGCCGAGGGAAGCCGGGTGCTCGGCGTCGTCGAGCTGAAGGACGTCATCAAGGGCGGCATCAAGGAGCGCTTCGCCGAGCTGCGCCGCATGGGCATCAAGACGATCATGATCACCGGCGACAACCGACTCACCGCCGCGGCGATCGCCGCCGAGGCCGGCGTCGACGACTTCCTCGCCGAGGCGACGCCGGAGGCCAAGCTCAGGCTGATCCGCGAGTACCAGGGCGAAGGCCGCCTCGTCGCGATGACCGGCGACGGCACCAACGACGCGCCGGCGCTGGCGCAGGCCGACGTCGCTGTCGCCATGAACACCGGCACGCAGGCGGCCAAGGAGGCCGGCAACATGGTCGACCTCGACTCGAATCCGACCAAGCTGCTCGATGTCGTCGAGATCGGGAAGCAGATGCTGATCACCCGCGGCGCGCTCACCACGTTCTCGATCGCCAACGATCTCGCAAAGTACTTCGCGATCATTCCGGCACTGTTCGTGCTCGCCTATCCACAGCTCAACGGCGTCAACGTGCTCTCGCTGCGAAGCCCACAGAGCGCGATCCTGTCGGCCGTCATCTTCAATGCGATCATCATCGTGCTGCTCGTTCCGCTCGCCCTGCGCGGCGTGCGCTACGTGCCGAGCAGCGCGGCGGCGCTCCTGCGGCGCAACGTGCTGCTGTACGGCGTCGGCGGTGTGATCGCCCCGTTCATCGGGATCAAGCTGATCGACATCCTCCTCGGACTGCTGGGGTACTGAGAATGCTACGAGACGCCATCCGCTCCCTGATCGCGATGCTCGTGTTCACGATCATCTGCGGCGCTGCCTATCCCGCCGTCGTCTGGGCGATCGGTCAGGGCGCGTTCCAACACCAGGCCAACGGATCGATCGTCAAGGTCAACGGCAAGGACGTCGGCTCGAGCATGATCGGCCAGACCTTCACGACGGCTCGCTACTTCCACCCGCGACCGACGGCGCTCGCCGTCAACGGCAAGGAGTTCTACGACGCGAGCACCTCCGGGGGATCCAACCTGGGCCCGAACTCGAAAGTCCTCGCCGGGATCGTCGCCCAGCGCCTGAAGGCGGTCGAGAAGGCCTATGGCGTGACCGCGAAGCAGGTGCCCGCCGACATGGTCACGGCCTCGTTCTCGGGGCTCGATCCTGACATCTCGGTGCAGAACGCTCGCATCCAGGCACCGGTGGTCGCGAGCGCGCGCGGCATCGCCGTCTCGAAGGTGCTCGACCTGATCCGCACCCGGACGGACCACCCGACGCTCGGATTCCTCGGCACGACGCGCGTCAACGTGCTCGACCTCAACCTCGCACTCGATCGACTGAAGGGTTCGTGAGCGCGGCACCCCGACGCCTGCGTTCGGCAGTTGTCGAAGCGCACGCGCGATCCGCCGGCACCGGGGAGGCGATCTGGAGAGTCCTCTTCGGTGCTGCGGGCTCATTCGCTCTGATCGCGATCGCGGTCATCTCGCTCCTGCCCTTTCGACACCGCCTCGATCCGGGCACTGTCGCGCTGATCTTCCTGATCCCGCCAGTCGCGGCTGCGACGGGCGGGCTCACGCTCGGAATGGGCTCCGCTCTGGCAAGCGCGCTCGCCTTCAACTTCTTCTTCACGAAGCCGTACGACTCGTTCCGCATCGAGAGCAGCGCCAGCATCGCAGCGTTCGTCGTCTACATGTTCATGGCGGTCACGCTCGCGATCCTCGCATCGCGACTCCGCGACGCACGGCGGCTTGCGAACCGGCGCGCGCGCAACGCCTCGCTGCTCGGCGGCCTCGCCGTCGAGATGATCCGTCAGAGCAAGCTCGAACCGCCCCTGCGAAGTGCCCTGCACGACCTCGTCGAGGCGCTCGACCTGCACGGCGCGCACCTCGAGGTGACGAATGCGCTCGGCGAGCGGGTCGAGATCGACAGTGGCGATGCCGTCCAGGCGCGGGCCCTCATTCCCGTGCCCGGCTCGGCCACCCCCGTCGTCCTGCGTGAGCGAGGCGGTCTCGCGTTGGTGCCGGTCGCGACCGGCGACGCGTCGTACGGTTATCTCAGCGTCGATGGCGGTCGGGGCGCGGAGTTCGGCGCCGACGCCTTCAGACTGCTCGACAGCTTCGCGGGCGTCGTCGCGCTCGCTGCAGCTCGCTCGGACATCGAGGAGCAGGCCGTACGCCGCCGCTCGCTCGAGGAGTCGGACCGCCTGCGCCGCGCACTGCTGCACTCGGTCTCACACGATCTGCGCACGCCGTTGACGGCGATCCGCACGATCGCCGCCGCGCTTCGCGATGCCGACGTCGACAAGGCGGAGCGCGACTCGATGCTCGCCGACGTCGAGTACGAAGCGGGTCGCCTGACCCGGCTCGTCTCGAACCTGCTCGAGGTCTCGCGCGTCGAGAGCGGAAGCCTGCGACCCGCGCGCGTGCCCGTGCCCGTCGAGGAGCTCTGCCGGATGGCGCTCGACGACGCGCGCCACGCGCTCGCTGACCACGTGGTCGAGCTCGAGATCGAGCCGCACCTGCCACCCGTCGAGGTGGACGAGACGATGCTCCGCCAGGTCCTCGTGAACCTGCTCGAGAACGCCGCAACCTATGGCCGAGATCCCCTCAAGCTCCGCGCACTTCGCGCCGGACGCCGGATCGAGCTTCGCGTCGTCGACCATGGCCCCGGCGTACCTGAGGCCGAGCGCCGGCGCATCTTCGAGGCGTTCGAGCGCCTTCGCACACCCGCTACCAGCCGCGAGCGTGGAACGGGCCTCGGACTCGCAATCTCGCTCGGATTCGTCGAGGCCCACCATGGAACCATCCGGGTGGAGACCACGATCGGCGGCGGCGCGACCTTCGTGGTGTCCCTGCCGCTCGGATGATGCTCATGGATCCGGAGGGCGCGACGCGGGGGCTGCGCGGCGTTCCTCACTCGAGCGTCGCGAGGGATTCCTCGCGGTACTCTGAGCCGCGGTGACTCCGGGTCAACGATTGCTGGCGGCGTCGTTGGCGCTCGCCCCGCTCGTCGTCGTGCTCGACGTGCTCGGTGCCGCCTCGAGCCTCGTGATCTTCCTGCTCGCGGCGGTCGCCCTGATCCCGCTCGCCTGGCTCATCGGGGAGGCGACCGAGAACGCCGCCTACTACACCGGACCAGGCGTCGGCGGTCTGCTCAACGCCACGTTCGGCAACGCTCCGGAGCTGATCATTGCGCTGATCGCGATCTCCGATGGGCTCACGGAAGTCGTCAGAGCCTCCCTGATCGGGTCGGTGGTCGGCAACCTCATGCTCGTGCTCGGGTTCGCGATGCTGTTCGGGCGAACGGGCGAGATCGATCGACGGTCCGCAGCCATCTCACTCGGCCTTGTGGCCTTCGCGACGCTGCTCGTGTTCATCGCGTCCGTGCCGGGCTTTCACGGCGACCCCGACCGCCGCTCGCTTGCCGTGCTCGCGCTGCCGATCGCTGCCGCGCTCGTGCTGGTGCGCGTCCCCGTCGTTCGCCGTGCACTACGCCGGCAGCGCGCCGAGTACGCGCAAGCCGGTCCCAGCGGCGACGCCGGCTGGTCGCTTCGACGTGCCCTTGCCATGCTCGCGCTGGCGACGGTCGGCACGGCGTTCGTCACCAACGCGCTCGTCGGCTCGCTCGAGGAGTTCGCGAGGGAGGCCGGTCTCTCGGAGTTCTTCGTCGCGGTCGTGATCGTCGCGATCGTCGGCAACGCCGCCGAGCACGGGAGTGCGGTGCTGCTCGCCCGGCGCGGCCAGATCCAGCTTGCGACCGAGATCGCTCTGTCGTCGAGCGCCCAGGTGGCGGGGCTGGTGGTTCCGCTCGTCGCGCTGATCTCATGGACGAGCGACCCGCTGACGCTCAGCTTCCGCCCGATCGAGCTCGGCGCGCTCGTCGTCGCGACGACGCTTCCGGCAGCAGCGCTGGCCGGCGGCAGGACGACGCGGGTGGGCGGCGCCATCCTGCTCGGCGCCTACGCTGGCCTCGTCGTGGCCTTCTTCCTGTCCGGCAACCGCTGACGTTGAGATTCGACCTCGTCGTCCGGAGCGGGCGCATCGTGACGGCCCACGAGGACTACATCGCGGACGTCGCGGTATCGGACGGCACCATCGCCGCGATCGGCTCGAACCTGCGCGGCGCACGCGAGGTCGACGCGACGGGCAGTCTCGTGATCCCGGGTGCCATCGACGGCCACGTGCACATGCGCACCGCGCGTCGGCGAGACAGCTACGACGACGACTGGGACACCGGCACCATCGCGGCAGCCTTCGGCGGAGTCACGACGATCGTCGACCAGGCGCAGGTCGAGCCGGGTCTGTCGCTTGCGGAGGGGGTCGAGCGCCGGCTTGCCGAGGCTGCCGCGCGCAGCCTCGTCGACTACGGCCTGCATGTGAACCTGCGCGAGCCGAACCTCGAGCGCATCTCCGAGTTCGAGCATCTGACCAGGGCCGGCATGCCGAGCTTCAAGCTGTACATGACCTACGACACGTACAGGCTGCCGGACGAGGTGATCTTCGCCGCGATGCAGGAGATCGCGCGTCTCGGCGGCCTCGCGATCGTGCACGCCGAGAACCACGCGATCATCCACGAGCTCGAGCGTCAGAACGCCCTCGCAGGCCGCACTGGCCGCCATGCCAACGCCAAGGCGCGTCCTCCCGAGATGGAGGGCGAGGCCGTCCACCGCGCGCTCGCGATGGCACGCGTCGCCGACGCTCGAACCCTGATCTACCACGTCACCGCGAGCGATGCGGTGCGCGAGATCGCGGCCGCCAAAGAGCGGGGCCAGCTCGCTTTCGGCGAGGCGTGCCTGACGCACCTGATGTTCACGCGCGACGCGATGGACGATCCCGTCAGCGGTCCCGCGTTCGACATCGGCCCGCCGTTGCGCGAGGAGCAGCATCGCCGATCGCTCTGGGAAGGCCTCGCGAGCGGCACGCTCGACATCGTGTCCACCGACCATGGGCCGCGGCGTCTCGTCCGCGCACAGGACGGCAGCGTCTCGGCGCCGCCTGGCACCTCGGGCATCGAGGTGCGTCTGCCGTTGACGTACAGCTACGGGGTGCGCGCCGGCAACCTCTCGCTGCATCGCTGGGTCGAGCTCTGCTGCACGCGACCCGCCGAGGTCTTCGGGCTCACTCGCAAGGGCCGGATCCTTCCCGGCTACGACGCCGACCTGGTGGTCTTCGACCCGGATCGCCGCGTGACGCTCTCGGTGGCGAACCTCCACTCCAACATCGACCACTCGACCTACGAGGGCGTCCAGGTCGAGGGCTATCCGGTCGTCACGATCAGTCGCGGCGAGGTCCTCGTCGCCGGAGGCGAGCTGCTCGTCGAGCCCGGGCATGGACGCTTCGTCGAGCGCTCCTACGGCGAGACCTGATCGGACTCGAACGCGGAGATGACCTCGTTCCCGTGCTCGGTGACGAGGAACATCCACTCGCTGCGCGCGCCGCCGACGCCTGGCTCGTACGACGAGGGCTCGACCATGATCACCATTCCCGCCTCGAGCGTCGTCTCGTCTCCCGGCACGAGTCGAGGATCCTCGTGCACGGAGACCCCGATCGAGTGGCCGGAGTGGTGCGCGTACTCGGTGCCTCCGCCGTCGAGGACCGCTCGGCGGACGACCGCATCGAACGCGCTCGCGGTGAGACCGGGACGGAGCACCTCGCAGGCGCGTTCGAGGCCGCTTCTCGTGCCCGCGATCAGGCGGGCGAGCGCGCGACCGGGCTCGTCGCCCACCACGAGCGTTCGGGCGCTGTCGGCCCAGTAGCCTCCGACGCGCGGCGCAAGGTCCACGATCACGGGATCGCCGGCCTCGAGCCGGCGCGTGCGAGGCCAGTCGAAGAGCGCGGCGGTGCGTTCCGGTCCGGAGCTGCACTCGCCGGCCACGCAGCAGCGCCCACCCGCTTCCGTCTCCATCGCGCAACGGATGACCGCGAAGAGCTCGAGCTCGGTCTGGCCCGCGCTGGCCGACCGCAGGGCGGCTCGCTGACCTGCGTCTGCGGCTGCGCACGCACGGCGGAGTGCGACGACCTCCTCGCCGGTCTTGACCATGCGGGCACGAGCAAGCGCCGCATCGATCGGCACCGTCGCATCGATGCGGTCGGCCAGCGCCTCCGCGAGCGACGCGGGAAAGGACGCAGCCTCGACCGCGACGGTGCCCGACACGCCCAGCTCGCGCGCCAGCCGGCGTGCGGCCGCGACGTACTCGGCGTTTCCCTGCAGGGGCCGCTCTGCACTGAAGCCCTCGTACACGACCACGCGATCCGTCTCGAGCCTCCCCGTGTACGGCTCGTTGTTCGCGAGCAGGAGATGGCAGCCGCCGTCGGCCGCTACGAACGCGGTCGTCGGCCCGCCCGCGAACGGGCTCGGCCCTGTCTCGTAGGGCACCTCGTGCCCGCTCGCGTAGGAAACGGCGTCGGGGCCGGTCACGATGGCCCACGCACCCCCGATCGCATGCGCCGCCTTCGCGACACGGATCTGCCGCTCGTCGATCGCCGTCAACGGGCTGGACCTCCGCCCAGGCGATGCAGGTGCTCGCGCTGGTAGGGAAGGAACTGTCCCTCGAGCTGATAGCGGCGGTGGCCTTCCGCGATCGCTGCGGGAGCCGGCTCGACGCCGATGCCGATGCCGTCCGGAACGCCCCAGCGAGGGCCGGAGGCGAGCGGGAGCGGGTCGGAGAGCACGTCCCCCGCCATCATCTGCGCCGTCTGCTGGTGCCCCTCGACGCCGTTCGGCAAGGTGAGCACCAGGTGGTGGCACGCGCTCGCTGCGATCCCGAGCTCGCCGTGGGTGTGCTTGCACACCTGCAGTCCCTCCAGGTGGGCGACATGCGCCAGGCGGTGGAACGCTCCGAGGGAGCCCACCCAGTAGGGACTGAAGCAGTACACGTCGGCCTGGCGCGCGACGATGCGCGCGTACGCATCGGCCTCGCTCCAGAGGCCTTCGTTCGCGCAGACGGGCATCGGCAGCCTTCGGCGAAGCTCGGCCAGGTGACCCACGGGATCGTGTCGCACCGGCTGCTCGACGAAGTCGATGTCGTGCTCGGCCAGCGCCGACAGGAGCCGGGAGGCCTCCGGCACCGACCAGGCTCCGTTCGCGTCGAGACGCAGGCGCGGGCCATGCCCGAGGGCCTCCCGCACCGCTTGCACCATCGCGAGATCCTCGGCCGGGCCGACGCCCACCTTCAGGTAGAACGTGTCGTAGCCCGCCGCGAGCCCGGCGCGGCACTGCTCGGCGAGGTCATCGGCCGTGCCGCGGGACAGGTAGAAGAAGTAGCTCGCCTCGGTGCGCCGCAGACCCCCGAACAGCTTGTACAGCGGGAGGGCCGCAGCACGGGCGGCGACGTCCGCCAGCGCCATGTCGATGCCAGCCCAGGCGAAGTTGGCCGTGCCGGCGCGAAACTGCCACAGCCCGTGCAGGTACAGGTCCTGCTGGATCGCCTCGCGATGCCAGGGATCGCTCCCGAGCACGAACGGCGCCATCGCGTGGATCGCCGCCTCGACCGAGCCGACGTCCGCGCCGCTGCACGCCTCGCCCCAGCCCACGCAGCCGTCTTCCGTCTCGACGCGGACGATCACGTCGGTGACCCCATCCCGCGCCACCTGGCTCGAGACCTCGCGGTGCAGATACGGGAAGCTGACCGGAGTCGCCTCGAGCCTCGCGACTCTCATGGATCCGGCCTCCTGTGCTCGTAACTGGCCAATGCCCGCTTGCAGTATCGGGGAGAGACCGCCGCGCGGTGCACCGGAACGTCAGCCGCCCGTCCATGATGCTGTTCACACCGAGCGAGGGGGAGGGCATGGCTGGACGGCTCGACGGCAAGACCGCCGTGGTCACGGGAGGCGCTTCCGGCATGGGCCGCGCCGGTGCGACGGCCTTCGCTCGCGAGGGTGCCACCGTCGTGATCGCGGACATCGACGAGGGGCGGGCCGCGGCGGTCGCTCGAGCCATCGCGTCGGAGGGCGGACGCGTCAGCGTGCTGCCGTTCGACGTCACCGACAGCTCGTCGGTCGAGAGCATGACACGTGCTGCCGTGGAACAGCTCGGGAGCATCGACGTGCTCTACCACTGTGCCGTCGACGTCCACTTCGTGAACTACGAGGACCGCCGGCTGACCGAGCTCGACGACGCCGTCTGGGACCGTATGTTGCGGCTCTGCCTGACCGGCGCGTTCTACCTGTGCAAGCACGTCGGACGTCAGATGCTCACGCAGGGCTCGGGCTCGATCATCCTCAGCGCGACCACGGACGCGCTGATCGGCGTCGCCGGCCTCGACTCGTACACCGCGGCCAAGGGCGGCGTCGTCGCGCTCACCCGTTCGTTCGCCGCCGGCATGGCGCCGGACGGGGTGCGCGTCAACACGCTGTGCCCCGCGTTCGTCTCGACGGAGCCCCAGCTGGACTGGCTGGACATTCCCGAGTCGCGCGCCGCCATCCAGAGCCTGCACCTGCTTCCGATTCCCGAGCCGGAGGACATCGCGCCGTTCGCGGTGTTCCTTGCGAGCGACGAGTCGCGCTCGGTGACGGGTGGCATCTTCCCGGTCGACTCGGGCTACATGGCGTTCAAGGCGAACGTCGACACGATGGGCGCCATGCAGCGCGGCCGCACGGACGCGGCGCCGTAACGTTCGAGCCACATGCGTATGCTTGCCGGACCATGAGAGAAACCGTGCGCACCGGGGCGGATCGGACGCTCGAGCTGCTCGAGCAGCAGGTCGGGCTGCCGCTCGCCGAGGTCGAGACGCCGGTCGCGGTCGTCGACCTCGATCGGCTCGACGCGAACCTGCGTAGCCTCCAGTCGTACGCGGACGCGCACGGGATCTCCCTCTGGCCGCATACGAAGACGCACAAGTCGCCCGAGATCGGCATGCGACAGCTCGAGCTCGGCGCCGGTGGGCTGACCGTCGCGAAGACGGGCGAGGCCGAGGTGTTCCGCGATGCCGGAGCCACACGCCTGCTCGTCCATTACCCGCCGATCGGCGAGGCCAAGTGGGAGCGGCTCGCCCGGCTGGCGGCGGACGGAATCGAGCTCACCGTCGCCGTCGACGGAACCTTCGCCGCAGAGGGGCTCTCGGCTGCGCTCGCCCGCCACGGCGCCCGCGCGACGCTGCTCGTCGAGATGGACGTCGGCCTGCACCGAACCGGACAGACGACGGCGGCGGGGGCCCTCGAGCTCGCGCAGCGCCTGGCCTCGCTGCCCGCGGTCGAGGTCGCCGGCATCAGCTGCTATCCCGGTCATTGCCGCGGGGACGACGCGACGGTGCGCTCGCGCGTCCGCGACGTCGACGCGCTCCTGCGCGAGACGCGGGACGCCTTCGTCGCGGCCGGGCTCCGCTGCGACCGCATCTCCGGCGGCTCGACACCGACGCGCTTCCTGACGCACGAGACCTGCGTGAACGAGCTCCGCTCGGGCACCTACGCGCTGCTCGACCGCACCGATGGAGCACTCGATGCGTGCGCCCTGCACGTCGAGGTCAGCGTCGTCTCGGACGCAGTGCCCGGGCAGATCGTGATCGACGCGGGCTCGAAGACCCTCACCTCGGATACCGCGCCCGAACCCGGCAACGGGGCGATCGTCGGTATGCCCGACGCCGACCTGTACACGATCAACGAGGAGCACGGCTACGTCGACGTGTCGAAGATGACGGAGCGGCCCGCGATCGGCGATCACCTGCGCGTCATCCCGAACCACGCGTGCGGTTGCGTCAACCTCCACGATGGATTGCTGGCGGTGCGCGATGGCGTGGTCGATCACGTGATCGTCGTCGGCGGCCGCGGCCTCATCCGCTGACGGGCTGCCCGCGGAGATAGGGCTCGAGCACGTCGCGCGGCATGCTGCAGGACGCGGTGTAGTCGGTGTTGCTGATCTGGCAGATCCCGGCGTCGGCCACCATCGCGAGCAGCAGCGCGGCCTTCCTCGTCGGCAGATCGGTGTCCTCCACGACCCACAGGAGCAGCTCGCGGAAGGCCTGGCGCGCGCTCCACTCGAGCGGGGTTCCGGAGACGAGCGTCGTCATTCGATCCGCTGTCACGATGCGCGGCCACGTCATCGAGGACGGACGTGCTCGAGGGGCCGCGGTCGCGGTCACGAGCGCGCCGACCTCCGGTGGGCCCACGATCTCGCCGTCGCCCATCAGGGCCTTGCAATCTCCGAAGTAGAGGCCCGCGGCATCGTGCTCCACGGGCAGCAGGACCGTCGCCCCTGCACGGATCTCCCTGCAGTCGAGGTTCCCGCCGTAGCGTCCCTGCAGCTTCGCGTGCGGCGCGCCCTCTCGAGGAGCCGCCGCGAGACAGCCGATCAGCGGGCGCGTCGCGAGCGTTGTGCGGTCGTCGAAGCGCAGCGAGCCACCCTCTGCGGGGTACACGTCGCAGCCGGTCTCCTCGTCCCACCAGGCAAGCGGGTCGTCGCCGGAGTAGCTGCCGTGGACGACGACCCCGGGGGTCACGACCTCCACGGACTCGATCCTCACGGCGACGGCGCCGCCGACCGCGGCGCCCGCCACCGAGATGGGCCCGGTCACCGCCCACTTGAGCGCCTCCGCACGCGCGTACGCCTCGGGCGTGAAGTCCGACGACGAGGCGAACGAGTTGCCGAACCCCTCGACGCACTCGACCTCGAAGCGCTCGCCGGGCTCGACCGTCCCGATCGACGCGTGCGCGGCGCTGTAGGCGTACTTGGCGTCGCTCACGGGGAAGCGCTGCATCCTGGGGCGCGAGTATAGTCCGCGTCCGCGTCCCCGAGGCCAGGAGCGGCGGTGCAGCAACTCGACGAACAGGTCGCCGTCGTCACCGGCGGCGCGCGCGGCATCGGCCTCGGGATCGGCACCGTGCTGGCACGGGCCGGCGCGCGTGTGGTGCTCGCCGACCTCGACCTCGACGCCGCTCGCTCGGCAGCCGCGTCGCTCGCTTCCGACGGTCTCGCCGCGGAGGCAAGGCCGGTCGACGTGACGGACCGAGGCTCGGTCGACGCACTGGCCGCGCAGGTCGTCGCGGCCCATGGCCGCATCGACGTCCTTGCGGCCAACGCGGGCGTCTACCCGCAGACCGAGTTCGCGTCACTCGACGACGCGATCTGGGACCACGTGATGGACATCAACGTCAAGGGAGCGCTGCACGCGCTGCAGGCGTGCCTTCCTCCCATGCTGGCGCGCGGCTACGGGCGCATCGTGCTGACGAGCTCCATCACCGGGCCCATCACGGGTCAGCCCGGCTTCGCGCACTACGGCGCGTCCAAGGCTGCGATGCTCGGCCTGATGCGCTCGGTCGCGGTCGAGGTCGCACCGCGCGGTGTGACGGTCAACGCCGTCATGCCCGGCAACGTCGAGACGCCCGGCCTGGCGGACACGAGCGAGGAGCACCGCAGTCGGATGCTCTCCGCGATTCCGATGGGACGCTTCGGGACTGCGCAGGACGTAGGGTTCGCAGTCCGCTTCCTGGCGTCCCCCGAGGCGGCGTACGTGACGGGGCAGACGCTCGTCGTCGACGGCGGCCAGGTGCTGCCGGAGGGACAGGACACGTAGCAGGCACACTCTTCGGGACACCTCAAAATGTCCACTTGACACGCCCAGGGCGCTGGGCCAAAGTCGATCCCCGGAACCGGCACCGAACACGGAGGCACGATGTCGAAGAAGCACCTGCTGGGAGCCCTCGCGGCATCGTTCGCCCTGAGCGTCACGGCGCTCACGTCGACCGGCTGGTCGACGCCGTCCAGTGCGAAGGCCGACGACCCGAACAACGCCAACCTCACCTACTGGTACTGGGGCGAGGACGACGCGCCGGGCGCGACGAACTGGATCAAGAAGGAGATCGCGGTCTACGAGAAGGCGCACCCGAAGGTCAAGATCACCCTCTCGGTGCAGAGCGTCGACACGCTCACCTCGGCGTTCACGACGGCGGCGCAGACCAAGAGCGGCCCCGACATCGCCACCCAGTGGGCCACACTGCCGGTGCTGACGCCGGCCTGGAACGGCGCGTCCGTCCCGATCTCCGACTACGTGCCCGCCAGCGAGACCAAGAACTGGATCGGTACCTCCGAGAACATGTCCGGCGGCAAGCTGTGGGCGATGCCGCAGTACCTGCTCGGCATTCCGTTCGTCTGGAACAAGGCGATGTTCACCAAGGCCGGGCTCGATCCGAACAAGGGCCCGAAGACCTGGACCGAGTTCCTGGCCGATGCCAAGAAGCTCAAGGCCGCGGGCCTCACGCCGTTCGGGATGGGCAACAAGGACGGGTACGGGGGCGCCTGGTTCTTCTCGCTGATCGGCAAGCAGAACCTGAACTCGATCAACGAGCTCAAGGCCGCGATGATCGGCAAGGCCGACTTCGCGAACCCGAAGTACTCCGGCTTCTACCAGGTGCTCGCCGACCTCAAGAAGAACGGGTACCTGAACTCCGACGTCGCGTCCATCACCTTCACGCAGGGCCTGCAGCTCTTCGGCCAGAAGAAGGTCGCGATGTCCTGGGGCACCGACGGCAACGTCGCGGCCGCCTCGAAGGCGCTCGGCGGCACGAAGGCCATGGGTGTCAGCGCCATCCCTGTCTGGGGCAAGGGCAAGCTCGCGACGAGTTACGACACGACGCAGTCGTCGTCGGCGTTCATCACCAAGTGGTCGAAGCACCCGAAGGCGGCCGCGCAGTTCCTGGTGTTCCTGCACAGCGCCCCGGTGTTGAAGGACTGGTACAAGGCGACGGGCGTGTTCCCCGCAGACAAGCGCTTTCCGGCCTCGCTCGTGACCGATCCGATCGCGAAGAAGCAGCTCGCGCTCGACCAGTCGGCCGTCTCGGTCTGGCCCGAGAACTACGTGCCGCCGCAGGTCGACGGCAACGCGGACCTGGCGGCAGGTGAGCTGATCACCTCCGGCTCCGGTACGCCGGCCGACGCCGTCAAGCTCTGGAAGAGCGAGCTCTCCAAGTGGAAGAGCCAGCATCCGGACGAGTTCAAGAACTACTCGACCTGGGTCACCTCGGGCTGAGCGCGCGTCCGTCCATCGCGATGCACGGCGCAGACACCCGTCGCCGGAAACGGCGGCGGGTGCTCTGGCCCTACATCTACGTCCTGCCTGCCCTCGCGGCGATGGGGTTCGCGTTCGGCTACCCGCTCGTGCAGGTCGTGCGTGAGAGCTTCTATGCGGGCTCGTTCGACTCGCCGGTCTGGGTCGGGCTCGACAACTACCGCGGCGTGATCAACGACCCCCAGTTCCGCCAGTCGTTGGCGAACAACCTGAAGCTGCTCCTGACGGTGCCGATCATGCTCGGACTGGGCCTCGCGATCGCACTCGTCCTGAACGACCGCATTCGCGGCTCGCGTCAGTACCAGGCGATCGTGTTCCTCCCGTATGTGCTGCCGGCGACCGCGATCGGCATCGCGTTCTCGTACCTGCTGCAGCAGAACGGCGTCCTCAACACCGCGCTCCGGGATCTGCACCTCAGCGCGCTCGCGCAGGACTGGCTCGGGAACTCGCACCTCGCGATCGTCTCGGTCGGAGGTCTCGTGGTCTGGCAGCAGCTCGGATTCGGCGTGGTCGTCTTCACGGCGGCGCTGCTCGCGTTGCCCCCCGAGACCGCGGAGGCCGCGCGCATCGACGGGGCCGGCTGGTGGAGCCTCCAGCTGCGGGTGCTCGTGCCGCAGATCAGGCCGATCATCGAGCTCCTGACCGTGATCCAGGTGATCACGGTCCTCTCGTGGGTCTTCAACTACGTGTACGTCCTCACCTCCGGCGGCCCCGGCTACGCCTCGAGCGTGATGGAGCTGTACATCTGGCGGAGCTTCTCGAACGGCGCCAACGGCACCGCGGCGAGCGTGGCAGTGATGCTGCTCGGCATGGCGAGCGTGCTGATCGTCCTCTCGCTGTGGGTGCGCCGGCGCCTCGAGACGGCATGAGAGGCGGCCTCCAGGGACGCCTCGCCGGTGTCGTCGTCCGGCATGCCTTCCTCGCGATCATCTCGCTCGCCGCGCTCTACCCGCTCTGGTTCATCGTCACGACGGCGCTCAAGACGAACGCCGCCTACCAGCTCGACCCGACTGGCTTCCCGACCCATCCGAGCCTCGGCGAGTTGCGCTCGATCGTGCAGGACCAGCCGCTGCCACGATGGATGTGGAACAGCTTCCTCGTCACCGTGACCTCGGTCGCCGCGTCGACCGTGATCGCGCTGCTCGCGGCCTACGCGATCGTGTTCGGGAAGTTCCGAGGTCACCGGATCTTCCTCTCGACGAGCATCGCGCTGATGGTGGTGCCGCCGGTCACGCTGCTCGTGCCGATGTTCGTGTTCATGGTCGACACCGGCTGGGTCAACCACCTCCAGTCGGTGATCGTGTTCTACTCGGGCCTGCTCGTGCCCTTCGCGATCTTCTTCCTGGTGAACTTCTTCCGCACCGTCCCGCACGAGCTGGTCGAGGCGGCCTCCGTGGAGGGCGCAGGCCCCTTCACGGTGCTGCGCCAGGTCGTGTTGCCGCTTGCCGGTGCCGCGTGCTTCACGCTCGTCGTCGTGCAGGCGATCTGGGTCTGGAACGAGCTCCTGATCGCGCTGGTGTTCCTGCAGAACGACAACGCGCGCACTCTCAATGCAGGTCTCGCCCAGTTCCAGGGCCGGTACTCCACCAACCAGCCGCTCGTCCTCTCGGGCGCGCTGATCTCGATCGCGCCGGTGGTGCTGCTGTACCTCTCGGGGCAGCGGTTCTTCGTGCGCGGCTTGACGGCCGGCATCGGCAAGTAGCCCGTCGCCCCCTAGAGTTCGCTGGATGGTGCCGGCCGCTCTCGTCGCTGCGCCCAATCGACCGCCGATCGTCAAGCCGGTCTCGCTGCTGGTCGGCGAGGGCGCTGCTGTGCGGGCGACCATTCTCCGGCTCTCGCCGGGGCGGCGGTATCTCGTTCGCTTCCGGGTGAGCGCCGCGGCGGGGGCTGGGGGACATGGTTGCGTCGCGGCTGCAGAGGAGCACGTCGTGGGCTCCGCGCGTGCAGTGCACGTCGCGCTCTCTCCGCGCGGCCTCTGGTGTGCCGGCCCTGGTGTGCTGAGTGTCGCGGCCACTCGACCCGGGACGCCCCGCGCAGCGTCACAGGTACGCGTGGAGCCGTCGGCGGCGCTTGGTCAGGGCAACGTCGTGGGCCACCTGGTGCTCGGGCCGACGTGCCCGGTCGAGCGCGCGAACGACCCGTGTGACCCGGTTGCGCACCCGGATCCCGTCACCTTCGTGGCGCTCGACGCCGCCGGCGGGGAGGCTGCACGCACCGCGACGCTCGCCGACGGCAGCTTCGCGCTCGACCTGCCCGCCGGAACGTACACGCTGCACGCCGACGCGGCGCGCAGCATGTTTCCGTCGATCGCCGACGTAGCTCTCCTCGTCCCAGCCGGAGCGACGCGCTCGAATCCCGAGCGCGTGGTCGTCGCCGGCGACACCGGCATCCGCTAGGCCGAGCTGCGACCGTGCGCGCCCTCGTCCTCGAGCAGCCCGGCCCGGCAGCGGATGCGCCGCTCGTGCTCGTGGATCGGCCGATCCCCTCGCCGACCGCGGACGAGCTCCTCGTCCGCGTGAGCGCGTGCACGGTCTGCCGAACGGATCTGCAGATCGCCGAGGGTGATCTGGTCGCGCATCGCCTTCCGATCGTCCTCGGCCACCAGGCGGTCGGGCGCGTCGAAGCGATGGGTGACGGCGTCCAGGGTTGGAGCGAGGGAGATCGCGTCGGCGTGACCTGGCTCGCGAAGCTCTGCGGTCATTGCCCGCACTGCCTCGAGGGACGCGAGAACCTGTGCTTGTTTGCCGAGTTCACGGGGTGGGATCGCGACGGCGGCTTCGCGGACTACCTGACCGTTCGTGCCAGCGTCGCCGTTTCCCTGCCCGACAGCATCGAGGATCTACAGGCGGCGCCCCTCCTCTGCGGTGGAGTGATCGGTTACCGCTCGCTCGGGATCTCGGGCATCCAGGACGGCGGCCGGCTCGGGCTCTTCGGATTCGGGGCATCCGCTCGCCTTGCCATCCAGGTGGCGACGCACCGGGGCTGCCGCGTGTTCGTGTGCACACGCTCGCCGTCGGATCGATCCCGCGCCCTTGCACTGGGCGCGGAGTGGGCCGGTGGATACGACGACATCCCTCCCGAGCCCCTGGATGCGGCCGTCACGTTCGCACCCTCGGGGGCCGTGGTGGTCGCCGCGCTCCGTGCACTCGATCGAGGCGGCACCGTCGCCATCAACGCCATCCACCTCGATCGCGTGCCCGAGTTCCCGTACGACCTGCTCTGGTGGGAGCGGACCCTCAGGAGCGTCGCCAACGTGACGCGGCGTGATGCGAGGGAGTTCATCGCTCTTGCGGCCGAGATCCCGATTCGGGCGGACATCGAATTGCATCCCCTCGCCGACGGGAACATCGCGCTGCAGCGCGTGGCGTCGGGCGCGGTGGACGGTGCCGCGGTGCTGGTTCCAGGCTTGGAAGCTCGCGGTCGTGGCCGAAGAGATTCGGGACGGTGATGCTTGGATCAGGAACCGGGCAGCGGCGGCCGGCCGCCGCGAGACCGAGCTTCAGATGCGTCACGACCGAACCGACCGCGTTGACGGTTCGAGCTGATCGACCACCTCGAGGACCGCGGGGAAGCAGACGATCACGAGCACGGCGCCCGCGACGATCGCCGCCTCTGCGGCAACGCGCGCAACCGTCCCGGGCAGGCTCGACAACACGAACCCGTGCATGAAGACGGTCAGCTCGGGAAGCGCGAACGCCGTGGTGAGCAGCCCGATCAGGGCCGCGGCGCCGAGCCGCGCCGCGCCGGTCACGGCGTGCAACAGGACGGCGAGCCCCAGCGCGGTCGCGCCGGCTGCGGCGAGCGCGAGAAGCGCTGCGATCGATGAGGTGCCGTCGACGAACAGGATCCCGGCCCATCCGATGCCGAGCGTTGCGACGGCGACCCCCGCGAGCGCCATGGCGAGCGGTCCCAGCGCCCGTCGCGAGAGCCGGCGCGCGGCCACGCAGGACATGGCCAACGCGAGCGCTCCGGCGATGAGCCAGGGCCACAACGGTGGTCGGGCCGCATGCCATTCGCTGCCCGCGAGCATCACCCGGCGGCCGTTTGCGATCAGCGGAATCGACCAGTCGGCCACTCGTCGGGGCTGCGACGAGGAATCTGCGACCGTCCCGAGCGAGCGGAGGCGGCTCTCGTGCCAGGCGAACGCATGTCCGCCATCCACGCGCCGCCAGCGCACACCCGTTGCCACGATCGCATCGGCGCTCGCGATCACCCGGGAGCTCACGGCGGTCGGCGATGCGAGGTTCGCCTCCACACCCGCCGGCGAGAAGCGGAGAAACGGTTCGCCCTCGAGGCCGAGCACGACGACCACGCGGTTCCGAGGGACGCGGAGGTCGAGGACCTGATCACCTCCCAGGACGTGCGCGACGAGCCCCGGAGACGCAGGTCGAAAGCCCGAGATGCGAGCGCTGAAGTCGGTCGAGAGCGCCGGTGACGAATGTGCGACGGCGGCTGCCGGCAGCATCAGCGAGATGGCTGCCACCGCCAGCCGACCGCACAGGCGTCGCAGCAAGGGCGAATGCCCGAGCCCGTTCACGGGAGCCTTCACACCCGCAGCTATCGGCACGAGGAGGGACGCGCTCGATTCGGCCCAGGCACGGGAGGTGTGATTTCTACAGATTCCGGGTAGGTAGCTCCCGCAGGAACAAGGGCGGCCGCCCGGCCGCGTCAAGCCAGGAGACCGTCCACATGAGTCAAGTGCCGCCTGTCGATCCGGACGAACCGCTGGTCGTCGTGCCGCCGAACGATCCGGCCGAGGCGCGCTACGTCCGCGAAGAGCGCGTGATCACGGGAGGCCCGGCGCCGCTCGCCAGTGACGTCGATGTGAGCGCCGTGCACGAGGAGGAGCGCGTTCGCGTTCTGCCGGACGGAACCGTGCTGCGTGAGGTGGACCGCGTCGAGCAGCGCTCGCGCTTCCGCGACTGGCTGCCCTGGCTCCTGCTCGCCCTGGTCGGGCTCGCGCTCCTGATCGGCCTGATCGTCTGGTACGCGAACCGCTCGTCCACCAAGGCGGTTCCGGCCGTCGTGGGTCTTCGCGTCGATGCCGCCGTCGCACGCCTCCAGAACGACGGATTCAAGGTGCAGATCGTGCGACAGTCGAGCGCGCGGCCTGCCGGCGTCGTCTTCGGCGAGAACCCCGCGGCGGGGACGAAGCATGACAAGGGATCGACCGTACGGCTCCTCGTCTCGCGGGGCCTCAGCCGTGCGACCGTGCCGAACGGCGTCGGTCTCACGCAGTCCGCGGCGCGGGACCGCCTCGTCAAGGCCGGATTCAAGGTCATGACCGCGGAGGTGTTCTCGGACCAGCCGCGCGGGACCGTTGTCGCACAGGCGCCGGCAGCCGGCGAGCACGTCGCGCCGAACGCCCTCATTCGCCTCAACATCTCGAAGGGCAGCGCGAACGTGGACGTGCCGAGCGAGGTCGGCAACCCGGTCGCGCAGGCGCAGTCCGAGCTCGCGGCCAAGGGTCTGAAGCCCAGCGTGGTCCGCGTTCCCTCGACTCAGCCCGTCGATACCGTCGTCGCGCAGTCGCCGGCAGGCGGTCAGGTGCGCAAGGGGTCGACGGTGCAGATCAACGTCTCCAAGGGTGCGCCGGCGACCACGACCACCACGCCGACGACACAGACGACCACGACGCAGACGACCACGACGGCGACCACGGCGACCGTGACGGTTCCCAGGACGACGACCGTCACGACGCCGTCCACATCGACGACGGCCACGACGCCGTGACCGGCTGACACGCCTGTCGGCGTCAGCCGC
>DASYKC010000183.1:0-8610 GCA_035995885.1 Caldimonas sp.
GTCGTCGATCGCCTGCGCGCAGCTCGCGCAGGCCGAGATCAACGCCGACGGCGGCCTGCTCGACCGGCGCCTGCGCCTGTGCGTCATCGACTCGTCCGACGAGGCGACCGAAGTCGGCAGCGTCACCGCCGGGCTCATGAACGCCGGCGCGATCGACGCCATCGTCGGCATGCACACGAGCCAGGTCCGTCAGCGCGTGCTGAAGGACGTCGCCCGCCAGATCCCGTACGTCTACACGCCGCTCTACGAAGGCGGCGAGCGCACGCCCGGCGTGTTCGCGATCGGCGAGACGCCGGGGCAGCAGCTGCGCCCGGCGATCGGCTACCTCGCCAGCCGGCACGCGGCGCGGCGCTGGTTCTTCGTCGGCAACGACTACTGCTGGCCGCGCGTCTCGCACCGGCTGGCGGCGCGCTACGTCGGCGAGCAGGGCGGCGAGGTCGTCGCGGACCGCTACCTGCCGTTCGGCATCGAGGACTTTTCCGAGCTCCTCGACGAGATCGCGCGCCTGAAGCCGCACGCGATCCTGCTCTCGCTCATCGGCCAGGACGCGGTGCAGTTCAACCGCGCCTTCGGCCGCTGCGGCCTGTCGCGCGACATGTTCCGCCTCTCGTGCGCGATCGAGGAGAACGGCCTGCTCGCGATCGGCGCCGACAACACCGAGGGCCTCTTCGTCTCCTCGGGCTACTTCGCCTCGCTCGACAACGACGCCAACATGGCGTTCAAGGAGCGCTACCACAACCACTTCGGCCAGCGCGCGCCGACGCTGAACGCGCTCGGCCAGTCGACCTACGAAGGCGTCCACTTCATGGCCGCGCTGGCGCGCCGCGCCGCCGACGAGAACGCGCAGCTGCTCGGCCACCTGGCGGCGCCGCTCGCCTTCCGCTCGGTGCGCGGCATCTCGTATTCCGGCAACGAGCGCTGCGCCCACCCGACTTATCTCGCCGAGGCCGGTGGCCACTTCTTCCAGCGCCCGGTCGCGTTGTAGCGGGCGCGAGCGCGCCGTCGACCCGGCCGGAGCGGTCCGGAACTTGCGAGTGCCCTGCTATAGTTTCCTTGGAAAGTAACGCCTTGGTGCGTCGGCCGCGCGCCGTCGCGCCCGTCGTCGAAGGAGGGACCCCATGACCTTGCTGGCCTGGCTCTTCGGCCTGATCGTGCTGATCGTCGCGGTCGCCGTCGCGGTCGCATTCCTGAACCGCTTCTACCGCAAGACCTCGCGCGACGTCGCCCTGATCCGCACCGGCTTCGGCGGCCAGAAGATCGTCCTCAGCGGCGGCACGCTGGCGCTGCCGTTCCTGCACAAGATCGATGAAGTCAACATGCGGACGATGCGGATCGAGGTCAGCCGCGCCGGCGCCAAGTCGCTGATCACCGAAGACCGGATGCGCGTCGACGTCGAGCTCGAGTTCTACCTGCGCGTCCAGCCGGCCGTCGACGGCGTCGCCACCGCGGCGCAGGCGATCGGCTCGAAGTCCCTCAGCCCCGACGGCGTCAGGAACCTCCTCGAGGGTCGCTTCATCGACGCGATCCAGGCGACCGGCGCGACCTTCACGATGGACTCGCTGCACGACAAGCGCGCCGAGTTCGTGCGCACGATCCGCGAATCGGTGCGCGAGAACCTGGCGCACAGCGGCCTGCAGCTCGAGTCGGTGTCGCTGACGCGGATGGACCAGGCGGCGTTCGCCTCGCTCGACGACAACAACGCCTTCAACGCCGTCGGCCTGCGAAAGCTCGCCGAGATCATCGCCACGAGCAAGAAGAAGCGCGCCGAGATCGAGGCCGACGCCGACGTCTCGGTGCGGCAGACGCAGCTCGAGGCGATCAAGCAGCGCCTCAGCCTCTCGCGTCAGGAAGAGGAAGCGCAGATCGGCCAGCGCCTCGAGATCGAGAAGCTCAAGGCGGCGAGCGACGCCGACACGGCGCGCGCGCGAGAGCAGTCGACGGTTGCATCGGAGGCGGCGCGGATCGAGCGCGAGCAGTCGACGCGAGTCGCCGAGATCCAGAAGGCGCGCGAGCTGAGGAAGCTCGAGATCGAGGCGCAGCTGAGCTCCGAGGTGAGGAAGATCGACAGCTCGATCACGATGGCGACCAAGCACGCCGAGGAGGCGAGGGCGCAGGCCCAGGCCGAGCTCGCCCGCACCGAGATCGTCCTCGCCCAGGAGCAGCTCCAGACCGAGCGCGAGCGCGCCGTCGCCGACCGCTCGCGCGAGATCGCGCTCAAGCGCGAGCAGGAGCGCGGCGAGGTCGAGACCTCGAAGGCCGAGAGCGAGACCGCCGTGCTGCTGATGACCGCCAGGGCGGAAGCGTCGGCGACGACGACGCGCGCCGAGGCGCAGCGCATCCGCCTCACCGCCGAGTCGGAAGGCGCGCGGGCGATGATCGACGCCGAGAACTCGCGCACCACCGAGCTGATGCACCTCAAGCTCGAGCAGCATCGCCTCGACCGGTTGCCCGAGATCATTGCCCAGATGATGAAGCCGGCGGAGAAGATCGACAGCATCCGCATCCACCAGGTGAGCGGCTTCGGCGGCTCGTCGAACGGCTACGGCGGTGGCGGCCCGGGCGGCGACGCGGCGCAGCGCGCGCCGGTGACGCAGGTGATGGACAGCATCCTCGGCATGGCGCTGCAGCTTCCGGCCATGAAGAGCATCGGCGATTCGATCGGCGTGGATCTTTCCGCGGCGGTGGGCGGGCCGAAAGCAGCAAGCCCGGGACCGGGCGATCCGGATTCCAAAGGCGACAGGTCGCAGCGCAAGGGCTGACGCCGGCTCGCATCGTTCGTTGCCATCCGGCGAATCAACAACAGCAGAGGAGTACCCCATGTCGTTTTCACGCCGTCATTTCATCGCCTCGACGTCCGGCGCCGCGGCCGGCATCGCCCTACCGTTCCACGTCTTCGCGCAGGGCGCACCGATCAAGCTCGGATCGGTCCTCGACAACTCCGGCAACCTCGACGCCTACGGCAAGCCGATGGTGCTGGCGACGACGCTCGCGGCCGAGGAGATCAACGCCGCCGGCGGCCTGCTCGGCAGGAAGATCCAGGTGATCCAGTACGACACCCAGTCGGACATCGCGCTCTACACGAAATACGCGCAGCAGCTCGCGCGCGACGACAAGGTCGACGTCGTCCACGGCGGCATCACCTCGGCCTCGCGCGAGGCGATCCGCCAGACCTTCCGGCGCGCCAACATCCTCTACTTCTACAACGTGCTCTACGAGGGCGGCGTCTGCGACCGCAACTGCATCGTCACCGGCACGACGCCGGCGCAGGCGGTCGAGCCGATCGTCGAGATCGCGCAGAAGCAGTGGGGCAAGAAGGTCTACGTGCTCGCCGCCGACTACAACTACGGCCAGATCACGGCCAAGTGGGTCGCGCATTACGTCAAGCAACGCGGCGGCTCGGTGCTGCAGACCGACTTCTTCCCGCTCGACGTCGCCGACTTCGGCTCGACGATCGCCAAGATCCAGGCCGCCAAGCCCGAATCGGTGTGCGCAGCCCTCGTCGGCGGCGCCCACCTCTCGTTCTTCCGCCAGTGGGCGGCGTCGGGGATGAACAAGAAGATCCCGCTCTTCTCGACCACCTTCGGCGTCGGCAACGAGCACCTGGCGCTTTCGCCCGCCGAGGGCGACGGCATCCTCATCGCCGGCAACTACAGCCAGGAGGAGGTGACGCCGGCGAACAAGGACTTCCTCGCGCGCTGGGCCAAGCGCTTCGGCGACACCAAGATCGTCCACGAGATCGCCGTGTCGCAGTACCAGGGGATCAAGCTCTGGGCCGAGGCGGTGAAGAAGGCCGGCTCGCTCGATCGCGACAAGATGCTGGCGGCGATCGAATCCGGGATCAGCGTCGAAGGCCCCGGCGGCCTCGTCAAGATCGATCCGGCAACGCACCACGCCTCGCTCGACATCAAGGTGATGGAGGTGAAGGGCCAGAAGCTGACGATCAAGCAGGCGTTCAAGCAGCGCCCGCCCAGCGACACGGCGGCGTCGTGCAACCTGACCAAGAACCCGAACGACAACAAGCAGTACGAGGTGACGATCTGACAGCGCCCCCACGCTCTCTTCGTTCGCTGCCCCCCACGGGGGCGCGGCCGGCCTTGGGGCGACCCGGCGGCCGGCCGGCCTCGTGTCGAGCATCGCAATAGTGGACTACGCCGCCGTCGTCTTCCTCGAGATCCTCTACATGATCGCCTTCCTCGCGCTGACGAGCGCGGGGCTGGCGGTCGTGTTCGGGATGATGCGGGTCATCAACCTCGCCCACGGCGAGTTCGTGATGATCGGCGGCTACGTCACGATCTTCGCCAACCGCGCCGGCATCGACATCTGGTTCGCCATGCTGGTGCTCGCGCCGCTCGTCGTCGGCGTCATCGGCCTGGTCGTCGAGCGCGTCGTCATCCGCCATCTCTACGGCCGGATGATCGACACCATGCTCGCCACCTGGGGCCTGAGCCTGCTCATGGTCGGCCTGGTCACGCTGATCTTCGGCAACACCGCGGTGAGCGTCACCGCGCCGATCCAGTCGTACCAGGTCGGCGCCTACCAGATGGGCGGCTACAACCTCTTCATCATCGCCGTCGCCATCCTGGTGATGCTCGTCCTCTGGCTCGTCCTGCGCTACACGCGCATCGGCCTGATCGCCCGCGGCGCGATGCAGAACGCGGAGGTCGCCTCGTCGCTCGGCTACAACCCGCAGCGGATCTACATGTGGACGTTCACCGCCGGCGCCGCGCTCTCGGGCCTCGCCGGCGGCGTGCTCGCGCCGCTCACCGGCCTCCTGCCGTCGTCGGGCGCGCTCTACATCGCCAAGTCGTTCATCACCGTCATCACCGGCGGCGCGGCGATCATCTCCGGCACGCTGGCGAGCGCGATGATCTTCGGCACGATCAACCAGATCGTCTCGTTCGGCTCGACGCCGGTGATCGGCGAGATCGCCATGCTGGCGCTGGCGATCATCCTGCTGCGCCTGATGCCGCAGGGCATCACCGGCCGCTTCTTCAAGAACTCGACATGACCGGCGGACCCGCGTTCGGCATCGGGCGGATCCGCTGGGGCTGGTTCATCGTCGGCTGCGTCGTCGTCCTCGTCCTGCCGGCGTTCACCGGCACCAACACGCCGACGCTGCTCCTGATCTGGGCCCTCTTCGCGCTCTCGCTCGGCCTGATGTGGGGCTTCGCCGGCATCCTCAGCTTCGGCCACGCCGCCTACTTCGGTCTCGGCGCCTACACCTACGCGATCGCGGCGATGACCGTCGGCGAGAGCACCGGCCCGCTGCTGCTCGCGATCGTGCTGCCGGCCGCGGCCGCGGCGGTGATCGGCGCGATGATGTTCTACGGCCGCATCAGCGACGTCTACATGGGCGTGATCACGCTCGTCGTCACGCTGATCCTGTTCAAGTTCATGAACGCGACCGCGGGCGACGCCTACCGGATCGGCGACGTTCGCCTCGGCGGCTTCAACGGCATCCCGGCGTTTCCGGTCCTCAACCTGCCGGGTGATCCGAGCATCACCGCCTTCGGCACGCCCTTCTACTACGTCGTCTGCGCCGCGCTCCTCGTTTGCTACCTGCTCTGTCGCTGGATCCTCGGCTCCTTCTTCGGCAAGGTCCTGATCGGCATCCGCGAGAACGAGGCGCGCGTCGAGCTGCTCGGCTACAGCGCTCCCCTCTACAAGACCGCGATCTTCACGATCAGCGCCGGCATGGCCGGCCTCGCCGGCTGCCTGTTCGCGAACTGGGCCGAGATCGTCACGCCGGGCGTGTTCAGCCTCGGCCAGTCGGCCGAGGTGATCATCTGGACGATCGTCGGCGGCCTCGGCACCCTCGTCGGCCCGGTCATCGGCGCGATCGTCCTCGGCTACCTCAAGCTGCTGCTCGGCCAGCAGACGCTGATCGACAACTCGCTCGTCCTCGGCGCCATCCTGATCCTCGTCGTCCTGCTCCTGCCGAGCGGCCTCCTGCCCGCGCTCGCGCGCTGGCGCGCCCGCCGCGACCAGGCGAGCGTGAGCCGCAGGCAGGCGAGCAGCACGCGGCGCCGGCGCGGCCATCGCGGAGAAGGGCCGTGAGCCGGGCCGAGCGCCGGGCCGCTCCCAAGCCGGCCCGCGCCCCCTCGGGGGGCCGGCCGACGTACCCGGCGGACGGGGGGCTCCAGTGAGCGAGACGGTGCTCGACACGCGCGACCTGTCGATGCGCTTCGGCGGCGTGCAGGCGGTCAACAACGTCAACTTCTCGCTCGCCGACCGCGAGCTGCGCTGCCTGATCGGCCCGAACGGCGCTGGCAAGAGCACCTTCTTCAAGTGCCTCACCGGGCAGATCCGCCTCGACCACAGCCACGGCCGCGTCTTCATCCGCGGCCAGGACGTGACCGGCTGGCGCGCCTACGAGATCGTCCGACTCGGCGTCGGCATCAAGACGCAGGTGCCGTCGGTGATGAACGGCCTGACGGTCGAGGAGAACCTGTGGCTCTCGGCGCGCCGCGTCGGCTCGCGTGAGCAGACCCAGGCCGCGGTCGCCGAGGTGATGGCGCAGATGTCGCTCGAGGCGATCGCGCGCCGCCTCGTCGGCGAGCTCGCGCACGGGCAGCGGCAGCTGGTCGAGATCGGCCTCGTCCTCGCCCAGCGGCCCTGGCTGCTCCTTCTCGACGAGCCCGCCGCCGGCATCACCGGCGCCGAGGCCGACCAGCTGGTGCGGATCATCCACGAGGTCAACCGCAACGCGACCGTCGTCGTCGTCGACCACGACATGCAGTTCGTGCGCATGCTCGGCGGCCGCGTCACGGTGATGCACCAGGGGGCGATCCTGCGCGAAGGACCGGTCGACGAGGTCCTGGCCGACGCCAAGGTGCGCGAGGTCTACATCGGGAGCCGCGCGAAATGACCGAGCCCGATGCCGCGCTCGCCGAAGCCGGCGCCGCGTCGAGCGACGTCGTCCTCGACGTCGCCGGCCTGCGCGCCGCCTACGGCCATGTCCCTGTCCTGCACGGCATCGACTTCCGGCTCAAGGCCGGCGAGGCGGTCGGCATCGTCGGCCACAACGGCGTCGGCAAGACGACGTTCCTGAAGACGCTGATCGGCCTCGTGCCCTCGACCGCCGGCCGGATCTCGATCGACGGCATCGACGTGACGCGGATGAAGGCGCACGACCGCAGCCGGCTCGGCATCGGCTACGTGCCGCAGGGGCGAGGGATCCTGCCGGGCCTCACCGCGCTCGAGAACCTGCGCCTGGCGTGGACCGCCGACTCGGGCGAGACCGAATCGGCAGCGGTCGAGCGCATCGTCGACACGCTGCCGCGACTGAAGTCGATCCTCGACCGCAAGGGCGGCCTGCTGTCGGGCGGCGAGCAGCAGATCCTCGCCCTCGGCCGCGCCCTCATCGCCGTGCCGTGGCTGCTCCTCCTCGACGAGCCGTCGGAAGGCATCCAGCCGTCGATCGTCCAGGAGATCGGCGAGATCCTCGCCGGCCTGCGCAAGCGCGACCGGCTCTCGCTCGTCGTTGTCGAGCAGAACCTCGACCTCGTCCTCGACGTCGCCGATCGCATCGTCGTCGTCGAGCGCGGCCGGATCGAGCGCGAGGTGGACGCGCACACGGCGCAGGCCGGCGGCATCGCCGAGCTGCTCGGCATGGGCAAGATGCGGACGGCCCGGTCGACGCCGGCGCGCGCCGCGCCGGGCGGCGCGTCGGCGCTGCCGTCGCCGCGCGCTGCCGCCGCGGCGCGACGCGACGCGAGCTCGGGCGCGATGGCGCCTGCATCGCGCGCCGCGCCGGGCCTCGCCGCGCCGGGCGCCGCCGCGGCGCCGCGAGCGCCCTCCGCACCGCTCCGTTCCTCATCGCCGCGGGTAGCGCCCGCGGCCCTTTCCCGAGGTGATTCCATGTCGATGGTCAAGCGCCCCACGCTCGAGCAGATGAGCGAGATCGTCGCCTCGCTGCACATGAGCATGTCCGATCACGAGGTCGGCGACTACCTCGAGGTGCTCGAGGGCACGATGCAGGCGTACGACCGCGTCGACGCGCTGCCCGACTACCTGCCCGAGGTGCGCTACCCGCGCACGCCCGGCACGCGGCCCTCGGCGGCGGAGAACCCGCTCGGCGCCTGGTACGTCAAGTCCGAGATCAAGGGCGCGCCGTACGGCCCGCTCGCCGGCAAGCGCGTCGTCCTCAAGGACAACATCTGCCTCGCCGGCGTGCCGATGATGAACGGCGCGTCGACGCTCGAAGGCTACGTCCCCGACGTCGACGCGACGGTCGCGACGCGAATCCTCGACGCCGGCGGCACCATCGCCGGCAAGGCGCACTGCGAGTACTTCTGCCTCTCCGGCGGCAGCCACACGTCGGCGGCGGGGCCGGTGCACAACCCCTACAAGCTCGGCTACTCGGCGGGCGGCTCGTCGAGCGGCTGCGCTGCGCTCGTCGGCGCCGGCGAGATCGAGATGGCGATCGGCGGCGACCAGGGCGGCTCGGTGCGGATGCCGGGATCGTTCTCCGGCGTCTACGGCATGAAGCCGACGCACGGCCTCGTTCCCTACACCGGCGCGATGCCGATCGAGGCGACGATCGACCACCTCGGGCCGATGACCGGCACCGTCGCCGACAACGCGCTCCTGCTCGAGGTGATCGCCGGC
>DASYKC010000184.1:0-4828 GCA_035995885.1 Caldimonas sp.
CCGGCGAGGCGCGACGCCTGCACGTAGTCCTTGGCGAGCTCGCCGAGAACGGCGCCGCGCGTCAGGCGGACGAAGTGCGGCAGCATGACGATGGCGATCGCGAACATCGCGTTCGCCAGCCCCGGGCCGAGGACGGCGACGACGGCGACGGCCAGGAGCAGGCTCGGCAGCGCGAGCATCACGTCCATCAGCCGCATGACGATGTATTCGGGCAGACGGCCGCGATAGAAGCCCGCGACCAGCCCGAGCAGGACGCCGAACGAGAGCGACAGGCCGACCGAGACCAGGCCGATGACGAGCGAGAGGCGCGTGCCGTGGATCAGGCGCGAGAGGACGTCGCGGCCGACCGGGTCGGTGCCGAGGACGAAGACGTGGCCACCGATCGGCGCCAGCGACGGCGGCCGCAGCGTCGCGTCGCGGAACTGCTCGCTCGGGTCGTAGGGCGAGATGACATTGGCGAAGAGCGCGCAGAAGACGAGCACGCCGAGGACCACCAGGCCGATGACGGCGCCGCGGTTGCGCCGGAAGTCGCCCCAGAGCTCGACCGCGGGCGCAGGCGGCGCCGCCGCCAGGGTCGCGGCGATCGGCGGGATCGCGCTCATGAATGGCGGATCCTGGGATTGATGACGCCGTAGAGGACGTCGACGATCAGGTTGACGCCGATGATGATCGTCGCCGTGCAGAGGATGCCGCCCTGCACGGCGGCGTAGTCGCGCCGGTGGATCGCCTCGACCAACCACTTGCCGACGCCGGGCCAGGCGAAGATCGTCTCGGTCAGGATCGCACCCGCGAAGAGCGTGCCGATCTGCAGGCCGATCGTCGTCACGACCGGGATCAAGGCGTTCCTGAGCGCGTGGACGGCGACGACGCGAATGCGCCCCGCCCCCTTGGCGCGCGCGGTGCGGACGTAGTCCTCGCGCAGCACCTCAAGCATCGACGAGCGCGTCATCCGCGCGATGACGGCGAGCGGGATCGTGCCGAGCGCGATCGCCGGCAGGATCAGGTGCGAGAGGGCGCTGCGGAGCGCGCCCTTGTCGCCCGAGAGCACCGAGTCGACGAGCATGAAGCCGGTCACCTGCGGAATGTCGTACTGGATCGCGAGCCGGCCCGAGACCGGCGTCCAGCCGAGGCCGACCGAGAAGGTGAGGATGAGCAAGAGGCCCCACCAGAAGATCGGCATCGAGTAGCCGGTGAGCGACGCGCCCATCACCGAGTAATCCCAGACCGTGTTGCGCTTGACCGCGGCGACGATTCCCGCCGGAACGCCGATCACGAGCGCGAGCAGCATGGCGACGAGAGAGAGCTCGACCGTCGCCGGGAAGCGCGCCGCGAACTCGGAGAAGACCGGCTCGTGGGTGACGACCGAGATGCCGAGGTCGCCGTGCAGCGCGCGCCAGACGTATTCGCGGTACTGCACCGGCAGCGGCCGGTCGAGGCCGAACTCGTGCACTAGGCGGTGGTAGCGCTCGTCGGTCATGCCGCGCTCGCCTGACAGCGCCTCGACCGGATCGCCCGGGATCAGGCGGATCAGCGAGAAGACGAGCAGCGTGATGCCGAGGAAGGTCGGGACGACGAGGCCGAGTCGCTTGAGGACGAAGGCGAGCACGCCGTGGACCGCGTCGTCGCTACTGGCCGGTCATGTCGACCTTGTTGAAGAAGTGGTGCGCGGTCGCGTCCATCTTGTAGCCGGTCACTTCCTTTCGGACCGGATCGAAGCGCACCGAATGGGCGATCGGGATCCAGGGCGCTTCCTCGTGCGAGATCTCCTGCGCCTTGGCATAGAAGCCGGCGCGGTCGGTCTGGCGCGTCGCCAGCTTGGCGTTCTGGACCATCTTCTCGAAGTCGTTGTTGCACCAGCGCGAGACGTTGCCGCCGCCCTTGACCGCGGCGCAGCCGAGCAGCGGCACGAAGAAGTTGTCGGGGTCGCCGTTGTCGCCCGACCAGCCGAACATCATCGCGTGCTGCTCGCCGGTCTTGCTGCGCTTCCGGTACTCGCCCCATTCGTAGGTGATGAGCTTGGTGCGGACGCCGACCTTCTCCCAGTCCTGCTGGATCAGCTCGGCCATGCGCTTGCCGTCGGGGTTGTACGGGCGCGTCACCGGCAAATACCAGAGCTCGACGTCGACGCCGTTCGGATAGCCCGCCTGCGCGAGCAGCGCCTTCGCCTTCGCCGGGTCGTACGGATAGTCCTGGACCTTGTCGTTGTACGACCAGAGCGTCGGCGGGATCGGGTTCTTGGCGATCGCGCCCGCGCCCTGGAAGACGTTGTCGAGGATCGCCTTCTTGTTCACCGCCATGTTGAGCGCCTGGCGCACGAGCTTGGAGTCGAACGGCTTCTTCTCGACGTTGAACGAGATGTAGCCGACGTTGAGGCCTTGCTGCTGGACCAGGTTGATGTTGGGGTCGGCCTTCATCAGCGCGACGTCGGCCGGCTTCGGAAACGCCATGACGTGGCACTCGCCGGTCTTCAGCTTGGCGTAGCGCACCGACGCGTCGGTCGTGATCGCGTAGACCAGGTTGTCGATCTTCGGCCGGCCGCCCCAGTGCGGGTCGAACGCCTTGTAGCGGATCACCGCGTCCTTCTGGTACGAGACGAACTGGAACGGGCCGGTGCCGATCGGCTCGCGGTCGATGACGTCGGGCGTCTTCGCCGCCATCATCTTGTCGGCGTACTCGGCCGAGAGGATCGACGCGAAGTCCATCGCCATGTCGGCCATGAACGGCGCCTCGGGCTTCTTGAGAACGAAGCGCACCGTCATCGGGTCGACCTTCTCGACCTTGTCGACGATGTCCTTCATTCCCATGTCCTCGAAGTACGCGTAGGTCTGGCCCGGCGTCACCTTCGCGAACGGGTGGTTCGGGTCGGCCATGCGGTTGTACGAGAACAGCACGTCGTCGGCGTTGAAGTCGCGCGTCGGCGTGAACTTCGCGTTGCTGTGGAACTTGACGCCCTTGCGCAGCTTGAAGGTGTAGCTCATGCCGTCCGGCGCCGCGGTCCAGCTCTCGGCGAGGCCGGGGACGATGTTGGTCGTGCCGGTGTCGAACTCGACGAGGCGGTTGTAGATCGGCACCGACGCCGCGTCGGCGGTCGTTCCGGTCGTGAAGAACTGCGGATTGAAGCCCTCGGGGCTCCCTTCCGAGCAGTAGACGAGGGTCTTGGCGGCGAAGGCGGCGCCGGCGCAGCCGAGCAGCGCCGTCGCGGCGAGGCCGGCGGGAGCGAAGCGTTGGAGGAAGTTCATGGTGGGTCAGGCGTCCGGATGAGGTCAGGCTCCAGCGGAGCGAGCCGGAATCATAGGCGCGCCGTCGCTCAGGTCGCGGCCAGTCCGGCGTAGCAGTCCTGCACCGCCTTCGGCAGTGTTGCCCAGGTCGGCACGCCGGCGGCGGGCGCCTGGCCCGCGGGCGCTAAGGCGCGCAGTGCCGCGAGGCGGTCGGCTTGGCGCAGGACCAGCCCGAGCGGCGACTCGACGGCGTCGATGCCGCGCGCGCCGACCTCGACGGCGACCGCGTCGACCGCCGTGCTCAGATTCCACGGGCCGACGAGCGCGCCGAAGAGGGCATCGCGTCGCTGCAGCAGTTGCGGCAGGACGTCGGCGTGGGCGAGCGCCACGCCGCCGAGACCGATGTCGTCGAAGCCGTCGATCGCGCGCAGCAGCGCGGTCCAGCCGGTGTTGTGGAGCAGACCGGCGAGGTAGCCGTCGAACGGGTCGAGGCCGTGCTGCGCGGCGAGGACGGCGCCCAGGCGCGCCTTGCGATCGGCGTCCTTCCAGATCTGCGTCGCCGCGCGCGCCGAGAAGGTGTCGCCGCGGGCGTCGAAGATCGGCCGCAGGACGACGCCGGCGATCGCCCGGCGCAGGCCCTGCGTGCCGATGATGGTGACGGCGCGGGCCAGGTCGATCTCGTCCTCGTCGTCGGCGCCGCGCTGGTAGGCGCTGGTCGCGCTGCGCACGACCTCGGCGGTGAGGACGACGTCCTTCGAGATCCGGCTGGCGACGTCGACCGACGAATAGCTCTCGTCGCGCAGCGTCTTCATCAGCTGCGGGATGACGTGCGGCGCGCGCGGCAGCAGGCCGGCGCGAAGCGTCTCGGAGGCGATCACTTCGTCGAGCCGCTCCATCAGGTGCTGGACGACGAGGTCGGGCGGCGCGGCGGAGTCGGCCGTCGCGGTGACGCCGGCGAGCCAGCAGAAGAAGCGGATCCGCTGCGCGTCGGAGAGCGGGTCGTCGACCGGCGCTGGAGCCGATTCGGCGACCGGCGGCGCCGCTGCCGGCATGGCCGCGGCGCCAGACCGCGGCACGTCGCCGGCCCGCGGCGGCGCGGGCGAGGTCGTGGGCGCGGGCGCGGCCGCGTCGGCAGAAGCGGTGCTGTCGGGCGCCGCCGGGCGTTTGCGCGTGAATGGATTCCACCACCGGGCCAACGCCATGGTCACGCCCAAGATTGCGACAGGCGGAGTATCGCCAAAGGCGAGCGCAGCGCCAACTCTCGTCGCGCTCAACCCAGCGCGTGCAGGACGGCCAGCCAGAGCGGCGCAGCGGCGACGAAGGCCAGGGTCGAGACGACGATCGCCGTGCTCGTCTCGGCCTGCAGCGTGTCGTAGCGCTGCGCGAAGATGAGCGCGTTGCTGCCGACCGGCAGCGCCGCCATCACGACGACGATCGCGAGCGGCACGCCGCCCAGGCCGAGCACGCCGCGCGCGAACAGCAGCACGGCGAGCGGCATGACGACGAGCTTGACGATCGAGAGCACGACCGCGCCGCGCAGCGCGCCGCGAACGCCGTAGTGCGCGAGCGAGACGCCGATCAGGACGAGGCAGAGCGGCACGACGGCCTGG
>DASYKC010000185.1:0-6359 GCA_035995885.1 Caldimonas sp.
GAGTCGGGGCTCGGCATCGGCTTGGCGGTCGTCCACGAGCTCGTCAAGGCGCACGGCGGCAGCGTCACGGCGCACAGCGACGGCGCAGACCGCGGCACCGAGCTCGTCGTCTGCCTGCCGGCGGCGCCGGCGCCGGGCTAGCGCGCCGCTAGCGGCCGAGCGCCGCCAGCTTGTCGCGCCAGAACTCGGGCGGCGGAACGACGCCGAAGCCGGCGCGGACGTTGTCTTCCATGTGCTCGCGCCTTCGCGTGCCGGGGATCGCGCAGGTGACGGCCGGAGGGCCGAGCACGAACTTGAGCAGCACCTGCGCCCAGCTCGTGCAGCCGATCTCGGCCGCCCACGCCGGCAGCGGCGTGGCAACCAGGCCGCGCAGCAGGCCACCGCCGCCGAACGGCATGTTGACGATGACGGCGACGCCGCGCTCGGCGGCGAGCGGCAGGAGGCGACGCTCGGCCTCGCGATCGTCGATCGAATAGTTGATCTGCAGGAAATCGAGCCGCTCGGCGCGCAGGACCGCCTCGACCTCGGCATACGCCGACGAGGTGTAGTGGGTGATGCCGAGGTAGCGAATGCGGCCGGCTTCCTGCCAGCCGCGCAGCGTCGCCAGATGCGTGCGCCAGTCGACCAGGTTGTGGATCTGCATCAGGTCGATGCGGTCGGTGCGCAGCAGGCGAAACGAGCTCTCCATCTGGCGGATGCCTTCGCTCTTGCCGCGCGTCCAGACCTTGGTCGCGACGAAGGCGTCGGCGCGCCGGCCGCTCGCCGCCAGCAGCTCGCCCGTCGTCGCCTCGGCGCGGCCGTACATCGGCGAGCTGTCGATGACCTTGCCGCCGGCGTCGAGCAAGGCCTCGAGCACGCCCGGCAGCGCCGCGTACTCGGCCGTCCCGGGCGCGTGGTCGAAGCCGATGTAGGTGCCGCAACCGATCACCGGCAGGGCTTCGCGGGTCGACGGAATCGGGCGGGTGTTCATCTTCGATCTCGTGGCGGGTTGGCTGCGGGCAAGCGGCGCGAGGATCGGCGCGAGCGCCAGCGCGAAGGCACCGCGAACGACCTGCGCGCGCGACGGCCCGCGGCCGCGGCCATCGCTTGCGGCATCGCTTGCGGTATCGGTTGCGGCATCGCTTGCGGCATCACCTGCGGCATCGCTCATCGCCGTCGCCGGCACACGACGCGCCCGCCTAGTCGAGCTCGACGAGCACCGGCTGGTGATCGCTCGCCTCGGTCGATCCGTCGACCGCGACGGTGCGCAGGCGCCCGCGCAGGTCGCTCGTCGCGAAGACGAAGTCGCAGGCGAAGGCCTCGGGCCATTGGTGGCAGTCGTGGACGCCGATCGTCGGCGGCTGCGCCTGCCCCGCATGAAGACGCTGCCAGGCGTCTTCGAGGGCGGGCATGCGCGCGTCGTCCAGGGGCGCCGTCATCCGCGCGTGCAGCAGATCCTCCGGACGGAAGTTGAAGTCGCCGGTCAGGACCGCCGAGACGGTCTGCGGCTGGGGCTGGAAGGCGTCGCCGGAGTCGTCGCGGACGCGGTCGTCGAGGGCGTGCGCGCAGGCCTCGGCGTGGCGCCCGCGCACGGCCTCGACCTGGGCCGCGCGCTGACGCTGCGAGTAGTACTCGAGGTGAGTCGTCATGACGCGCAGCGGCCCGAACGGCGCCTGCACGATCGTCTCGAGCAGCAGCCGCGGCATGCTGCGCACCGCCGGATCGACAGGCCAGGGCAGCTGCACGCGCAGCACCGGCCCGAGCGGCAGGCGGCTCAGGATCATGTTGCCGAAGCGGCGTCGCGTGCCGTCGGGCGCGGCGACGTCGACCGGCGTGCCGGCGATTGCGGCGAAGCCGGGCAGGAGCGCCGCGATGATCGCGAACTGGTCTTCGCCGCGGCTGCCCTTCAGCGCCGGGAAGTTGGCGGCGACCTCCTGCAGGCAGAGGACGTCGAAGTCGGCGAAGGCGCGCGCGTCGGCGACCACCCGCGCCGGGTCGACGCGGCCGTCGCAGCCGAGGCACCACTGGATGTTCCAGGTGACGAGCTTCATCGTGCTTTCTCGCGGCAGGGGCGGCCCGTCAGCGGATGCCGGCGCGCATGAACGACTGGACGAACTGGCGCTGGAACAGCAGGAAGCCGACCAGCAGTGGCGCCGACGTCATCAGCGTCGCCGCCGTGATGATCGACCAGTCGACGCCCTGGTCGGTCGACGAGAACACCTGCAGGCCGACCGTCAGCGGCCGCGTCTCGACCGAGTTGGTGACGATCAGCGGCCAGAGGAAGTTGTTCCAGTGGTAGCTCACCGAGACCAGCGCGTAGGCGAGGTAGACCGGCCGGGCGAGCGGCACGTAGACCTTGAGCAGGACCTGGAGCGCGCTCGCGCCTTCGACGCGCGCCGCGTCGTCGAGCTCCTTCGGCACCGTCTTGAAGGTCTGGCGCAGCAGGAAGATGCCGAACGCCGACGCGAAGTACGGCAGGCCGATGGCTGTGATCGTGTCGCGCAGGCCGAGCGCGTTCATGGTCCGGTAGTTCTCGACGATCAGCACGTCGGGCATCACCATCAGCTGCAGCAGGATCAGGCCGAAGGCGAGGTCGCGGCCGCGGAACTCGAAGCGCGCGAGCGCGTACGCGGCGAGCGTGCCGAGGACGAGCTGCGCCGCCAGCACCATCGCGACGAGCAGCGTCGTGTTGAGGAAGTAGCGCGCGAACGGCGCCGCGTGCCAGGCGTTGACAAAGTTCTGCAGGGTCAGCGGCGCGCCGATCTCGAAGCGCGTCGAGTACGCCGACGGATGGAACGCCGTCCACACCGCGTAGGCGAGCGGCAGGATCCAGAGCAGCCCGAGCAGCCACGCCGCCGCGGTCTCGAGCGCGCGCGATGCGGGCGCGGGCCTAAAGACAGTCGAGGTCGGCGTCATGGCGCTGCGCTCACGCTCGCTCGCTCGTTCATTGGTAGTGCGTGCGCCGGTCGAGGAAGCGGATCTGGAAGAACGCCACCGCGCCGAGCGCGGCGAGGACGACGACGGTGAGCGCCGCCGCGTAGCCGGTGTCCCAGAAGCTGAAACCCACCTGGTAGATGTAGTAGAGCAGCAACGCGCTCGCGTTGTCGGGGCCGCCGCGCGTCATGACGAAGAGGTGATCGACCATCCGCACCGAGTTGATGAGCGCGTTGACGAGGACGAAGAGCGTCGTCGGCATGAGGAGCGGAAAGAGGACGCGGCGAAAATACTGCGCCCGCGACGCGCCTTCGAGCGCGGCCGCTTCCGCAAGCTGCGGCGGGATCTGCTGCAGCGCGGCGAGGTAGAAGATCATGAAGAAGCCCGCTTCCTTCCAGACCGCGACGACGATGATCGCGCCGAGCACGGTGTGCTTGTCGCCGAGCCAGTTGTGGCTCGGCAAGCCGAGCGCCTGCGTGATCTGCTCGAGCAGGCCGTACTGGGGCGTGTAGAAGAAGAGCCAGATGTTGGCGACGGCGATCATCGGCAGCACCGTCGGCGTGAAGTACGCCAGGCGCAGGAAGCCGCGGCCGGCGAGGCGGCTGTTCACCCAGAGGGCCATCGCCAGCGCCAGCGCGATCGAGAGCGGGATCGTGGCGACGGCATAGATCACGTTGTTCGTCAGCGCCTGCCAGAAGACCTCGTCCGCGACCATGCCGCGGTAGTTGTCGATGGCGACGAAGTGCGCCGGCCGTCCCTTCTTCGGCGTCGACAGGAAGCTGTCCCAGAGCGTCGCCAGCGCCGGCCAGTGCGTGAAGGCGACGAGCAGCGTCAGCGCCGGCAGCAGCAGCAGCCACGGCGTGACCCTCGTCATCCTGAGCGCCGCGAAGGATCTCAGCGTCGCGACAGCCGGGATCCTTCGCCTTCGGCTCAGGATGACATCCGTCACTGCTTGTAATCCTTCAGGATCCGCGCCGCCTCGCGCTGCGCGTCGCGCATCGCCTCCGCCGGCGGCTTCGATCCCGTGAGCGCCGCCTGCAGGCCGTTGTTGAGGGCCGTCGTCACGCGCTGGTTGTCGTGGGTCGAGAGCTCGGCGACCGAATGCTGCAGCTGGTCGCGCGCGACCAGCGCCTGCGGCACGTCCTGCGCGTACTTCTTCATCTCGGCCGTGTCCCACGCCGCCGGCGTGACCGCGACGTAGCCGGTGGCGATGCTCCACGCTGCGGCGCGCTGCGGCGCCGTCGCCCACTTGACGAAGCGGAGCGACGCCTGCTGCTCGGCCGGCGTCGTCTTGGCGAAGACGTAGAAATTGCCGCCGCCGGTCGGGCTGCCCGGGTGCTTCTTCGCCGGCAGCATCGCGACGCCGAACGGAAAGCCGGCATTGGCGCGGATGTTGGTGAGGTTGCCGGTCGTGGTCCAGATCATCGCCGCCTTCTTCTCGAAGAAGTCCTTCGGCGTCGTTCCCCACTCGATCACGCCGCCCGGCATCACCTTGTGCCTGGCCGAGAGGTCGACCCAGTACTGCAGCGCCTCGATCACCGCCGGCTTGTCGAAGTAGGTCTCGGTGCCGGCATCGTTCATGAGCAGCACGTCGTTGGGCGTCGTCAGGCCCTGGAACAGCCAGTACGGAAAGCCCGACGACGGGATCTTCACGCCCCATTGCGTGACGTTGCCGCTGGCGTCGGTCCGGGTCAGCTTCTTCGCGAACTCGACCATCTGGTCCCAGCTCGCCGGGCCCTTCTCCGGGTCGAGACCGGCTTCCTTGAACGCGTCCTTGTTCCAGTAGAGGACGATCGTCGAGCGCTGGAACGGCACGCCCCAGGTCTTGCCGCCGGTGCGGCTGTTCATCATGAAGCTCTTGTAGAAGCCGTCGAGCCATTTCCTGTCGTCGGCGCTCTTGGCGATGTCGTCGATCGGCACGATCGCCTCCTCGTCGATGAGCGAGAACATGTCGGTCGACAGCAGCACCGCGAGCTGCGGCGGCTTGCCGCTCTTGGTCGCCGTCAGCACCTTGACGATGCTCTCCTGGTAGGTGCCCGAGTACACGGGGTTGACCTTGACGTCGGGGTTTTCCTTGCCGAAGTCGGCGGCCATCTGGTCGATCGTCTTCGTCACCGGGCCGCCGACGGCGACCGGATAGTAGAAGTTGATCTCGGTGACCTTCTGCGCCGCGGCCGGGAGGGCGGCGACGATCGCCAGGGCGGCGAAGGCGAGGGTCCGTGCTCTTTTCATGCGGGTCTCCTTGGAACGATCGATCAGGCGGGAACGGGAACGACGTCGTCGCGGCGGCGGCCGCTGGCGTGGTCGAAGCAGTGGCTGTCGGCAGCGGCCCAGCCGAGGCGCAGCGGCACGCCCGGGGCGACGTCGAAGCGGCCCGGCAGCCGCGCCGCGATCGTGTCGGCGAGCATGCCGCCGGCCGATGTCGAGCACGTGACGACGGTGTCGGCGCCGAGGTATTCGGCACTCTGCGCGACTGCCTCGATGCCGCCTTCGGCGACGACGCGGACGTGCTCGGGCCGAATGCCGAGCTTGAGGTCGGGCCGGCCCGCCGCGGCGATGATGTTCATCGGCGGGGTACCGATGAAGCGCGCCGCGAACACCGTCGCCGGCCGCGCGTAGAGGTCGGCCGGCGCCGCGTCCTGCTCGACCCGGCCGGCGCGCATCAGGACGACCTGGTCGGCCATGCTCATCGCCTCGGTCTGGTCGTGCGTCACGTAGACCATCGTCATGCCGAGCTGCTGCTGCAGGGCGCGGATCTCGCGCCGCATCTCCTGGCGCAGCTGCGCATCCAGGTTGGAGAGCGGCTCGTCCATCAGGCACACCTTCGTCTCGGCGATGATCGCGCGGCCGAGGGCGACGCGCTGCTGCTGGCCGCCCGAGAGCTGCGCCGGCTTGCGATCGAGCAGCTCGGTCAGGCCGAGCAGCTTGGCGACGCGATCGAGTCGACGCGCATGCCCGGCCGCCGGCTCGCGCCGCACCTTGAGGCCGAAGAGGATGTTCTCGGCGACGCTCAGGTGCGGAAAGAGCGCATACGACTGGAAGACCATCGAGATGCGGCGCTCCGCCGGTGCGACGCCGGTGACGTCGCGGCCGTCGACGAGGATGCGGCCCGCGCTCGGCGAGTCAAGGCCGGCGATCATCCGCAGCGTCGTCGACTTGCCGCAGCCACTCGGGCCGACGAAGACGGTGAACGAGCCCTCGGGAATATCGAGGTCGATGCCGCGCACCGCGATGTGCGCGCCATAGACCTTGACCAAATCCTTGAGTGCGACGTCCTGCAACCAGCTCCCCCGTGGCCGTTCCGGCCGTCAGCACGGCTTACCGGGCGTCACGATGCCCGTCGCCATTTTGTTTATTCACTTTACGAATAGAAGCGGCGGTATCATGAGTCAATGGCGGCGTCCGCGACGTGATCGATAACCGCCGCAATTGCGGCCATGCTTGAC
>DASYKC010000186.1:0-7017 GCA_035995885.1 Caldimonas sp.
ATCGCGTAGCACATGATCTTGGCGATCAGCTGGACGGCGTACTCGCTGAGGTGAAAGACGCTGTCGGCCGGCACGAGCAGATTCGCTATCGGCACGATCACGGCGACGACCGCGAGCGCGATCGTCACGCCGGCCCAGCCGCGAATGCCGAGGAGGAGGCCACGGCGCGGCACGATCGCCGCGATCGCCGCCGGCGACGGCAGGACCGCGCTCATGCTTCCGCGCTCCGGCCCTTCATCGCGAACAGCCCCGAGGGCTTTCTCTGGATGAAGACGACGATGAAGACGAGGACGGCGATCTTCGCGAGCACCGCGCCGGCGACGCCTTCGAGCAGCTTGTTGAGGACGCCGAGGCCGAGGCCGGCGACGACCGTCCCGGCGAGCTGGCCGACGCCGCCGAGGACGACGACGAGGAACGAGTCGACGATGTAGCTCTGGCCGAGGTCGGGGCCGACGTTGCCGATCTGCGAGAGGGCGACGCCGCCGAGGCCGGCGATGCCGGCGCCGAACGAGAACGCGAGCATGTCGATCTTGGCCGTGTCGACGCCGACGCACGACGCCATGCGCCGGTTCTGCGTCACGCCGCGGATGAAGAGGCCGAAGCGCGTCTTCGCGATCAGGAGCGCCACGCCGCCGAGGACGATGAACGCGAAGGCGATGATCGCGATCCGGTTGAACGGCAGCACCAGGTTGCTCATGATCTCGACGCCGCCCGACAGCCAGTTGGGGTTCTCGACCGGCACGTTCTGCGCGCCGAAGATCGAGCGCACCGACTGCTGCAGGACGAGGCTGATGCCCCAGGTGGCGAGCAGCGTCTCGAGCGGCCGGCCGTAGAGGAAGCGGATGACGCCGCGCTCGAGCACCGCGCCGACCCCCGCCGAGACCAGGAACGCGGCCGGGATCGCGGCGATCACGTAGGCGTCGAAGGCGCCGGGCAAGTAGGTGCGGAACAGGTTCTGGACGACGTAGGTCGTGTAGGCGCCGATCATCATCAGCTCGCCGTGCGCCATGTTGATGACGCCCATCAGGCCGTAGGTGATTGCCAGGCCGAGAGCGACGAGCAAGAGCACCGAGCCGAGGCTGATGCCGGTGAAGACGACGGCGAGCCGCTCGCCCCAGGCGAGGCGCGCGCGCACCGATGCGAGCGCCTGCTGCAGCGCCGCGCGCACCTCGGCGTCGCTCTCGCCGCCTGCGGCCAGTCGCTCCTGCAGCAGGGTAGCGACGGCGCTCTGGTTGCTGCTCGCGAGCTCGGCGGCGGCGGCCAGGCGCTTCGTTCGGTCGGACGACGAGACCAGGATCGTCGCCCGCATCCGCTCGAGCCGGCCCTTCAGGCCTGGATCGGTTTCGGCGGCGTAGGCCTTCTCGACCAGCGGCAGCTGCGACTCGTCGAGCGAGGCCTTGGCGAGCTCGTCGACGGCGCCGCGGCGCACGCCGACGTCGGCCGACAGGACGCGCAGGCCGGCCAGCGCCGACTCGAGCGCGCCGCGCGTCCGGTTGTTGTTGGTGACGTCCTCGGCGCCTTCGGGCAGCGTCGCGGCAGCGCCGCTCGCGGCGTCGGTCGCCTTGCCGTCATGGACGATGAAGACCTTGTCGCCGGCGACCTTGACCTCGTCGTCGAGCAGGGCCTGCACGAACGGCGCGAGACGCTCGTCGCCGCGCGCCACCGCGGCGTTGAGCGCGTCGATGCGCGAATCGTTCTCGCCGGCGGCGATCGCGAGCGCCTGCGCCGGAGTCAGCGCGAATGCACCGGCCGGCAGCAGCGCGAGGATCAGGAGCCACGCCGAGAAGAAAAGGACACGCACTGTCATCCTGAGCGAAGCGAAGGGTCCCGGCGCCGGCCCATGAGGCTCGCTGGCTTTCGAGATCCTTCGCTTCGCTCAGGATGACATTCGAGGGCGCCGCGCGCCCCCGAATGTCACTTCTTCTCGGGCTCGTCCTTCTTGCCCTTGTTCTCGGGGATGAACGGGCTCCACGGCTGGGCCTTGACCGGGCCCGGCGTCTTCCAGACGACGTTGAACTGGCCGTCGCTCTTGATCTCGCCGATGAAGACCGGCTTGTGCAGGTGATGGTTCTTCGCGTCCATCGTCGACATGAAGCCGCCCGGCGCCTTGAAGGTCTGGCCGGCCATCGCCGCGATCACCTTGTCCGGATCGGTCGACTTGGCCTTCTCGACCGCCTGCGCCCACATGTGGATGCCGATGTAGGTGGCCTCCATCGGATCGTTGGTCAGCGGCTTGTCCTTGTGGCCGGGGATGCTCTTGGCCTTCGAGTAATCGCTCCAGGTCTTGATGAACGCCGTGTTGGTCGGGTTCTTGATCGACTCGAAGTAGTTCCACGCCGCCAGGTGGCCGACGAGCGGCTTGGTGTCGACGCCGCGCAGCTCTTCCTCGCCGACCGAGAAGGCGACGACCGGAACGTCCTTCGCCTTCAGGCCCTGGTTGCCGAGCTCCTTGTAGAACGGCACGTTGGAGTCGCCGTTGATCGTCGAGACGACCGCCGTCTTCTTGCCTTCGGCCGCGAACTTCTTGATCTTGCCGATGATGGTCTGGTAGTCGGAGTGGCCGAACGGCGTGTACTCCTCCATGATGTCCTCGTCCTTGATGCCCTTGCTGTGCAGGAAGGAGCGCAGGATCTTGTTGGTCGTGCGCGGATAGACGTAGTCGGTGCCGAGGAGCACGAAGCGCTTGGCCGAACCGCCGTCCTTGCTCATCAGGTACTCGACCGCGGGAATCGCCTGCTGGTTCGGCGCGGCGCCCGTGTAGAACACGTTCTTCGAGAGCTCTTCACCTTCGTACTGCACCGGGTAGAAGAGCAGCGCGTTGCTTTCCTCGAACACCGGCAGCACCGACTTGCGCGAGACGCTGGTCCAGCAGCCGAAGACGACCGCGACCTTGTCCTGCGTGATCAGCTGCTTCGCCTTCTCGGCGAAGAGGGGCCAGTTCGACGCCGGATCGACGACGACGGGCTCGAGCTGCTTGCCGAGGACGCCGCCCTTGGCGTTGATCTCGTCGATCGTCATCAGGGCGACGTCCTTGAGGACGGTCTCCGAGATGGCCATCGTTCCCGAGAGCGAGTGGAGGATGCCGACCTTGATGGTGTCGGCGGCGAACGCGGGGAGCGAGACGAGGCCCGAGACAGCGAGAGCTGCCCAGGCGGCTTTGAGCGCGAAGCGGCGTTTCATGGGTGAGGAACCTCCGGGTTGTCTTGATGGCGTGCCGGCCGGCACGTGCGAACGCGAGTTCGTCGGGGCATGGTCTGCAAGGCCTGTGCCATCGACTCGGAACGGCGATGCCTGCTGCCCGCACCAAGCGAAGGCGACGGTCGCACCAACATGGCCCTGACGCGATCGACGCGCCTGCGGCCCGCCCGATCTCAGTCGGGAAACGCCGGCAGCGTGTCGCGCGTCGGCTGCCACCAGATCTCGTCGCCGCGCTCGACCGTTGCGATCGGCAGGAGGCGGCCTTGGCCGCACGGGCCGCCGATGCAGCGGCCGGTGAGCGGCGCGTAGCCCGCGCCGTGGATCGAGCAGATGATGAACTCGCGGTCGGCATCGAGGAACTCGCCGGGTTGCCAGTCGAGCTCGGTCGGCACGTGGACGCAGCGGTTCAGGTAGGCGACGACGCGGCCGTCGAAGCGCAGCGCGAAGGCGCGCAGCGGCTCGCGGAAATGGACGACGTCGAAGAGGACGGCGCGGCCCTTCTCGACGAGCTCCGCAGCGGCGCAGAGACGCTGCGGCGGCAGCACCGTCGCCGTCGCCGCGCGCGGCATCGGCAGCGGCACGCTCTCGTCAGGCATGGAGGTCGAGCCAGCGCGCCAGGTCGGCGGTCGAGTGGGCGACATGCAGCGGCGCGTGGCGCGCGAACTCGTCGTGCCGGTGCGCGCCGAAGCTCACCGCGACGCTGGCGCAGCCGGCGTTGGCGGCGAGCTGCAGGTCGTGCGTCGTGTCGCCGACCATCAGCGTGCGCTCCGCGCTCGCGCCGAGTTCGCGCATCAGCTCGACCAGCATGAGCGGATCGGGCTTGCCGCGCGTCTCGTCGGCGGTACGGGTGGCATCGAAGAGGCCGGCGAGCGGCGAGCCCGCGAGCGCCTGGTCGAGACCCTGCCGCGTCTTGCCGGTGGCGACGGCGAGCGCGTGGTTGCTCGCCTTCAGCGCGAGCAGCATCTCGAGCGTGCCGTCGAAGAGGACGATCTCGTCCTGGCGCGCCAGGTAGTGGAAGCGGTAGCGCTCGGCGAGCTCGCCGTAGCGCTCGTGCGGGAAGTCGGGCGCCGCGTGGCGCAGCGCGTCGCCGAGGCCGAGGCCGATGACGAAGCTCGCGTCGCGGTCGCTCGGTATGCCGGTGCCGACGTCGGCGCACGCCGACTGGATGCAGCTCGCGATCAGCCGCGTCGAGTCGAACAGCGTGCCGTCCCAGTCGAAGACGATGAGGTCGAAGCGGCGGCGCGTCGTCATGGACGCTTGCGATGTTGCGCCATGACGCCGCCGCCGCCCATCCCGGATTACACCGGGAGCGAAGCTCAGATCGAAAGCGGCGTGATCTTCGTGCCCTCGAGGCTGACGTTGGCCATCAGGCCGCCGTTGGTGAGGACGTAGCCGATGATCGCCTGCTGCGCGGTCTTGCTGTCGACCTGCGCGTTGGCGCCGACGTTGACGAGCGTCACCGAGGCGTCGGCGCCGACCGTCCAGCCGTTGCTGGCCCTGAACTTGGCGAGCGATTCGTCGGTCATGAAGAGCAGGAACACGGACTTCGATTCGGCGCCTGCGAGCAGGCCGACCGAGCCGGCGGCGGTGCTGTAGTACTGCGCGGTGCGGCCGCGAACGCGCAGCGCCCCCTGGCCATAGGAGCCGCCGACGACGAGGCCCGCCGAGACGATCGACGGGAAGACGAGGACGCCGCGGGCCTTGCCGACCAGCTCGCGCGAAGACGGGTCCTGCGCGTAGAGACGGGCCAGGGCGCTGTCGACGTTGGCGTCGATGCTGTCGCGCTTGGCGATCGGGTCGCTGCCGCCTGCGGCGGTGGTCGTCGTCGAGCAGCCGGTGATGGCGCCGACCGCGAGCGCGGCGGCCGAGGCGATGGCGAGAAGCTTGGTTTTCATGGCGTGATCCCTTTCGTGGTTCGCGTCGCCGGACGAGGCACCCGAGCTCGGGCCGACCGGCGACGACAGCTCGCATTGGAGCCGTCGCGCCGGGCCCGCGCAGGCGGACGATGCCGGACGTCTGCGTAGGAATCGGCCTCTCAGTCGGCCGGCGGCAGCGCGGCCAGGAGCGCGTTGCACGCCGCCGGCAGCGGCGCCGCGAGCTCGATCGCCTCGCCGCTGACGGGATGGACGAAGCGCAGGCGCAGGGCGTGCAGGAACATGCGATCGAAGCGCAGCGACGCGATCTGCTGGCCGCGCGCGAGCGCCCGGTTCAGGGCGAAGTCGCCGTACTTCGGGTCGCCGACGATCGCGTGCCCCGAATCGGCGAGGTGGACCCGGATCTGGTGCGTTCGGCCGGTCTTCAACGTCACGTCGAGCAGGCTGAAGCCGGCGAAGCGGCGCGCGACGCGCACCAGGCTGATCGAGCGGCGGCCGCGCTCGTCGTCGTCGTCGACGGTGCGCACGTGGCGGCTGCCGTCGGCCAGGGTGTCCTTGCGCAGGGCGACGTCGATCACCTTGAGCGACTCGGGCCAGGCGCCGACGACGAGCGCCGCGTAGGTCTTGCCGATGGCCCGGCCGGGCGCGCGCGAGCGCAGGTCGTTCTGGAGCTTGACCAGCGCTGGCCGCGTCTTCGCGACCAGGAGGAGGCCCGAAGTCTCCTTGTCGAGGCGATGGACGAGCTCGAGGAAATCGCCCGGCCGGGCGCGCCGCATCTGCTCGATCACGCCGAAGCTTTCGCCGCTGCCGCCGTGGACGGCGACGCCGGCCGGCTTGTCGATGCAAACGATCGCGTCGTCCTCGTGAACGACGGTGAACTCGCGGCCCGGCGCCTCGGGACGCTCGCTCCGGTCGGCGACCCGCATCGGCGGGATCCGCACCTCGTCGCCGAGCGCCAGGCGGGTATCGGCGCTCGCCCGGCCCTTGTTGACGCGCACCTCGCCCGAGCGGATGACCCGGTACAGATGGGTTCGCGGCACGCCTTTCAAGGTCTTGGCGAGGAAGTTGTCGAGGCGCTGCCCGTCCGAGCCGCCGTCGATGCGGACGTTTCTCACGGGCGGCGCCACGTCCTCGGCGCGATCGGGCGGCAGCGTCGGGGCCGCTGTCTTGGCGGCGCCTTTGCGCCTTATAATGCGTTGCTCCACTCTCGCCCAAGTCGTTGATTTTTCAGAGTTTAGCGTCGCGATACCCGGCGACGCACGACTGAGAGAGGGGCGGCCGGATCCAGTTCCGGCCCAATCGGTGATGCAACGTCGCGTCGCCCGGGCAGGCAGCGTCCCCATGCGACGCCGCGGCTCCGAGACACGACGGCAGAGCAAACAAGAAAGAATCCACGACAAGGTTTCCCGGCCGCAGACGAATGCAAGACCCGGCTCGCGCCGTCGTCCTGCACCTCGCGCTGCAGCCAAGCGTCCAGTGACCGGAAGCTCGCCACCCAGCCGTTTTCCCACTGTCTCGCACGCGCCAACGCTGGCGGAGCCCGCGGCCTTTTGACCGCATCGGCTCGTCGTCAGTCCAGGGCGATTCCTTCGGTTCCTCTCGTTTTCTCGTGCATCTTGTGGCTGCCCCGGGCCTGGCCCGAGGCAGCGCTGTTGCGTGCAGCCGGAGAAGGGCTCGCGCCGAAGGAGTGCAGATGAAACGCATGCTGATCAACGCGACGCAGCCCGAAGAGCGTCGCCTGGCCATCGTCGATGGCCAGAAGCTGATGGATTTCGAGACCGAGATCGAAGGTCGCGAGCAGAGGAAGGGCAACATCTACAAGGCGGTCGTGACGCGGGTCGAGCCCTCGCTCGAGGCCTGCTTCGTCGACTACGGCGAAGACCGCCACGGCTTCCTGCCGTTCAAGGAAATCTCGAAGAACTACTTCCGCGAAGGCACCGACGCG
>DASYKC010000187.1:0-14066 GCA_035995885.1 Caldimonas sp.
CCGACCAACGGCAACTTCGGCCTGCGCGGCAAGATGGACAAATGCACCTTCTGCGCCGGCGGCCCGGAAGTGCACGGCAGCGACGCCGAGTTCGAGAAGTACGGGCGCAACCGGCTTTCCGAAGGCAAGCTGCCGGCGTGCGCCGAGATGTGCTCGACCAAGGCGCTGCTCGGCGGCGACGGCGACGTCGTCGCCGACATCTTCAGGACGCGCGTCCTCAATCGCGGCAAGGGCAGCGAGGTCTGGGGCTGGGGCACCGCCTACGGCCGGCCGACGCAGGGCAAGCCGGGCGCGGCGCCCGCCGAGGCGAAGAAGTCATGAGGGCTGCCCGCCTGGTGCTCGTCCCGATCGTCGCCGTCACGTTCGTCGCCTGCGGTGAAAAGGTGCAGACGATTCCGGTCGGTGCGGCGCAGAAGGAGCATGCACCGACCTGGCAGACCCAGGACGATCGTTTTCTCGCCCCGGGCTGGAAGCCGGGCAACGAGGCCAGCTGGAACGATCAGATGGCCAATCGCGCCCAGGCCCAGAACGACTACGCACCGCGCAAATGAGCTTCGGGGGTAACGCCATGCGAGCGAAGGTCGCGACGGCGGCGCTGGCCGCGCTGCTGATGGCGCTCGCCAGCCCGGCGAGCGCGCAACAGGCGCCGCAACAGGCGCCCCGACAGGCGCCCGGTTCGACGCAGATTCTGGTCAGCCCGGGCGACGGCCCGGCGACGCCGATCGTCGTCGCCCCCGGTACCACCACGACGATCACGACGACGACGCTGCCCGATCCGCAGCCCGGCGACAGCAACGCCCAGCGCGCGCGCAGCCAGCCGCTCAACAACGCGCCGTTCTGGCGCGGTGTCCACGATTCGGGCAAGGCGCCCGGCTCGGTGAACAACCTGCAGATGGGCGAGCGCGGCGTGCTGATCCAGCCGAGCACGACCTACCCGGGCACGCGGACGACGAGCGCGGGCGAAGCCTGGCGCCAGATCCGCAACTGGTGGATCATTCCCTACGGCGGCGCCCTCGTCGTCATCGTCGTCTTCGCGCTCGGCCTGTTCTACTGGGCCAAGGGTCCGATCGGCGGCCACGAGCCCGACACAGGCCGCGTCATCGAGCGCTTCACCTACTTCGAGCGCGCCGCGCACTGGACCAACGCGATCGCCTTCTGCGTCCTCGCCGTCTCGGGCCTGGTGATGGCGTTCGGCAAGTTCGTGCTCCTGCCGCTGACCGGCGGGCTCCTGTTCGGCTGGCTCACCTGGGCGCTCAAGACCGCGCACAACTTCGCCGGCCCGCTGTTCGCGGTGTCGATGGTGATCGTCTTCCTGACCTTCGTCCGCAGCAGCTGGCCGAGCCGCGACGACCTGACGTGGGTCCGCAAGGGCGGCGGCCTCTTCGGCGGCGAGGAGCCGCCGTCGCATCGCTTCAACGCCGGCGAGAAGCTCGTGTTCTGGGGCGGCGTCGTCTTCCTCGGCCTGATCGTCATCGCCTCGGGCTTCGTCCTCGACAAGGTCGTTCCCGGCCTCGACATGACGCGCCCCGACATGCAGATCGCGCACATCGTCCATTCGATCGCGGCGATGCTCATCATCGTCGTCTTCCTCGGCCACATCTACCTCGGCACGATCGGCATGCGAGGCGCCTACCAGGGAATGAAGACCGGCTACGTCGACGAAGGCTGGGCGCGCGAGCATCACCGCCTCTGGTACGACGACATCGCCGCCGGCAAGATCCCGGCGCAGCGGACCGTGCCGCAGGGCGGCACTGAGCAGCCCGCGGCCTAGCGCTCACGAGCAGCGGCCGGCACCACGCGAGAAGGAGATCCGATGCGTCTTTCCACGTTTGCAACCTTCGCCGCGGCGGCCCTCGCCGCCGGCGTCGCGCTCGCCAAGCTGCCGCCGCTGCCCGACGATGCCAAGGCGAAGGCCGCCGAGACAGCGAACAAGGCGGCGTGGACCGACAAGGTCGGCCTCTACCAGCTGTGCCAGTCGATGGACCGCGTCGCCGCGACCTATCGCACGCATGCGGCCGCCGCCGGCCATGCCGCTTCGGCGCCGGAGCAGACGCCGCCCTGCGCTGATCCCGGTCCCTACGTCGCGGCCGTCACGCCGGCCGCGTCGAAGCCGCTCGAGTCGTCGGAGGCGCATTCGCCGGCGGGGACGGCGGTCAGCCCGCCGAGCAACAAGGCGACGTCGGCCGAGATGACGGGCCCGCGCAAATAAATCCTCCCACCGTCCGGCTCACCGCGGCGCGCGCGCCGCTGACGCGCGAGATCGAAGTCCGCGACGAGTTCGGCGCGACGCGAACGATCTCGATCCCGGCGGAGCGTGCGCTGACGGTGTTCGTCGACAAGCGCGAGCTGGTCACGCTGATGACGCTCGGCGCCTTTCCCGAGCTCCTCGTCCTCGGCTACCTGCGCAACCAGCGCCTCGTCGATCGCTGCGACGACATCGAGTCGATCACCGTCGACTGGGACGTCCACGCCGCGGCCGTCAAGACGCGCGCCGGCATCGAGCGCTTCGACGAGAAGACCGCCAAGCGCGTCGTCACGACCGGCTGCGGCCAGGGCACGGTCTTCGGCGACCTGATGGGCGAGCTCGATTCGATCAGCCTGCCGCCGGCGAGCGACGCGTCGGCGCGGCTGTCGCAGAGCGCGCTCTATCGCCTGCTCGACGCCGTCCGCCAGCAGGAGAGCACGTACAAGTCGGCCGGCTCGGTGCACGGCTGCGCGCTCTTCCGCCAGGGCGAGATGCTGACCTTCGTCGAGGACGTCGGCCGCCACAACGCGATCGACACGATCGCCGGCTGGATGTGGCTCAACGACATGAGCGGCGCCGACAAGATCTTCTACACGACCGGTCGGCTGACGAGCGAGATGGTGATCAAGTCGGCGCAGATGGGCGTGCCGATCGTCGTCTCGCGCAGCGGCATCACGCAGATGGGCCTCGAGCTCGCCGAGCGGCTCGGCCTGGCGCTCTTCGGTCGCGCCATGAACCGCCACTTCATCTGCTACTGCGGCTTCGACCGCTTCGACGCCGAGCCCGAGCCGCCGCGCCCGGCGTGACCGGCCGATGCCGGCAGGGCCTCACTGCCGATGGTCGAACGGGCGGGCCGGGGCGGTCGCGTCGCTTCTGAAAACCGCAACGCCGAGGACCGGTTCGGCGGCGCTCGCATTCGCGTGCGCGGGCGTGGTCGCCAGCGCTTCGCTCGACCCGCCCGGGTAGGCCATCTCGCGAGCGTCGCTGCCGAGGACGGCAATCTCGCAGGCGCCGACGGTCAGCCCCAGACAGGAGGCGACGACCAGGAGACGAAGACTGGAATCGAGCTGGATCATGCGCAACCTCCGGACGTGGACTGGAACGAGGCGGGCGGCGAGTTGTCGCGGGATGCACCGCAACGCCCGACCGAGATGTCTTCCTGATCCAGTAAGCGGAATCCGGAGGTGAAAACCGCCATCGCCGCCCGGTGATCGCGGCGGCGCAAATTCCCGGCGCGGGCGACGCCCGCACGCTACATCAGTCCGTCGAAGGGCAACACGTCGACGAGCTCGCCGGCGGCGACGTCGCCTTGTCCGTGCGGCAGGACCACGAGGCCGTTGGCCTCGCTCATGCTGCGCAGGATTCCCGAGCCCTGCGAGCCGGTGATCCTGACCTGCCAGTCGCCGCTCGACGAGCGCGTGACGACGCCGCGCTGGTACTCGGTCCGGCCCGCCTTCTTGCGGATCGCTTCGACGCTGGCGGCGCGCAAGGCAGGCAGCGGCGCGGCCGAGGCGCCGCTCATCGCCAGCAGCGCGTCGCGAACGAGCGCGTAGAACGTCACCATCACGGCGACCGGATTGCCCGGCAGGCCGAACAGGATCGCCTCGCGGCCGCCGCGCTCGATGCGGCCGATCGCCATCGGCCGGCCGGGCCGCATCGCGATGCGCCAGAACAGGACGTCGCCGAGCTCGGCCATCACCGCCTTGGTGTGATCGGCCTCGCCGACGCTGACGCCGCCGGACGTGATCACCGCGTCGGCGGCGTCGGCGGCGACGCGAAAGGCAGCGGCGAGCGCGGCCGGCTCGTCGCGGACGACGCCGAGGTCGAGCACCTCGACGCCGAGCCGCTGCAGCATCGCCCAGAGCGTGTAGCGGTTGCTGTCGTAGACCGAGCCGGCGTCGAGCGTCTCGCCGACCGATCGCAGCTCGTTGCCGGTCGAGAAGAAGGCGACACGCAGGCGCCGGAAGACGGCGACCTCGGCGGCGCCGAGCGAGGCGAGCAGGCCGAGATCGGCGGGGCGGACGATGCGACCGGCAGCGAGCGCGACTTCGCCGCGCGCGAGGTCCTCGCCGGCGCGGCGCCGGTTGGCGCCCGGACGCACGACGCCGGCGGGAACGCGGACGACGTCGCCGTCGACGCGAGCGAATTCCTGCGGCACGACGGTGTCGAGTCCGGCCGGCATGACGGCGCCGGTCATGATGCGGACGCACGCGCGCGCGCCGACTTCGCCCGCGAAGCGGCCGCCGGCGAAGCCGGCACCGGCGACCGTGAACGTGCTCTCGGCCGTCGCGTCGAGCTCGTCGGCGCGCAGCGCGTAGCCGTCCATCGCCGAGTTGTCGTGCGACGGCACGTCGATCGCCGAGACGACGTCGTCGGCGAGGACGCGGCCGAGGGCCGAGCGCAGCGCCACCTTCTCGACTGCCTGCACGCGCGGCACGAGGCGGGCGATGAACTCCTGCGCCTGCGCCACCGGCAGCGCTTTCGGGTCGTAGCCGGCGACGCACGAGGCGATCTCCTGCAGCGAGGCGCGATCGGTCATTGCTGCAGTTGCCGCAGCTCGGCGAGCGTGTTGGCGTTGACGAATGCCTGCGCGTCGTCGAACTCGACGGCGACCTGGCGCAGCGTCGCCGTCCAGGCGTCGATCTTGCGGCGACCGCCGGTCGTGAAGCGGACCAGGCTCTCCATCACGGTCGCGCGCATCAGGCAGAAGACGGGCTGCAGGCGCAGCTCGCCGTCCTCGCGCGTCGCCGCCATCGCGATCTCGGCGTCGTCGGCATCGAGGCGCGCGGCGAGGCGGGCGACGAGATCGGCGGGGAAGAGCGGCGAGTCGCACGGCACCGTCGCGAGGTACGGCGTCGCGCAGTGCTCGAGGCCGGTGAGGAAGCCGGCGAGCGGGCCGGGATAGTCGGGCAGGACGTCGGGCCAGACCGGCACGCCCATCGATTCGTAGGCGCCGAGGTTGCGGTTGGCGTTGATCATCACCTCGCCGACCTGCGGCGCGAGGCGCAGCAGCGCGTGCATCGCCAGCGGCATGCCGAGGTGCGCCTGCAGGCCCTTGTCGACCCCACCCATGCGGCTGCCGCGGCCGCCGGCGAGGATGAGACCGGTGATGTGGCTGGTGTCGATCATCGGCGCGTCGTCGTGTCTCGGCCGAGTGTAGGCGCAGCCCATAATCGTTCGCGCCGACGCCCCGCGCCGCGCTTCTCAGAGAGCCTCGAAGACGTCCCCGCCATGAGCGTCCACCGAACCGATCCGCGTTGAGCGCTGTCGCCGAAAGCATCGCCACCGCGTTCAGGCTCATCGGCGACGCCGATCCGGCGCTGGTCCGCACCGTCGCCCTCTCGTTCGCGGTCAGCGGCGGCGCCTGCCTCGCCGCGGCGTGGCTCGGCCTGCTCGGCGGCGCCTGGCTCGCGTCGGCGCGCTTCCGCGGCCGCCGCGTCGTCCTCCTCGGCCTCGACACCCTGCTCGCCCTGCCGTCGGTCGTCGTCGGCCTCGTCGTCTACCTGGGCTTTTCGCGCAGCGGCCCGCTCGGCGCGTGGGGCATCCTGTTCACGCCGACGGCGATGGTGATCGCGCAGACCCTCCTCGTCCTGCCGATCGTCGCCGCGCTGTCGCGCCAGGTCGTCGCCGACGCGCTGCGCGAAGGCGGCGACCAGCTGCGCTCGATGGGCGCGGGCCGGCTGCTCTCGGCGCTGCTCATGCTGCTGCACGAGCGCTGGGCGGTCGCGACCCTGCTGCTCGCCGCGTTCGGCCGCGCGATCTCCGAGGTCGGCGCGGTGATGATCGTCGGCGGCAACATCGACGGCGTCACGCGCGTCATGACGACGGCGATCGCGCTCGAGACGAGCAAGGGCGACCTGCCGCTCGCGCTCGCGCTCGGCATCGTCCTGCTGACCGTGGTCGCCCTGATCAACGCCGTGATCGCGCTGATCTCGCACGGGCGCGGCGTGGCGGCGGCGGAGTGGCGCTGATGGCCAGCGCCGACCGAGCCCTCGACGACGCCTTCCTGGCGCTGCGCGATGCGACGGTGCGCTTCGGCGCCGTCGTCGCCGTTCGCGACGCGAGCATCGACGTTCGGCGCGGCGACGCGATCGCCGTCGTCGGCGCCAACGGCTCGGGCAAGACGACGTTGCTGCGGCTGCTGCACGGCGTCGTCGCGCATTCGGGGACGCGCCGCGTCGGCACGGCCGCGGCGTCGCAGGCGATGGTCTTCCAGCGCCCGTTCCTGCTTCGCCTCTCGGTCCGCCACAACCTGCGCATCGCGCTCTGGCTCGCCGCGCGCGGCCTCTCGGCGCGCGAGCGCGCGGCGCGCGCCGACGAGGCGCTCGCCCGCGTCGGCCTGCAGGCGCTCGCGGACCGGCCGGCGCGCGCGCTTTCCGGCGGCGAGCAGCAGCGCCTCGCGCTCGCGCGCAGCTGGTCGGTGCGGCCGTCGATCCTGTTCCTCGACGAGCCGACCGCGAACCTCGACCCGTCGGCGAAGAAGGAGGTCGAGTCGCTGCTCGCCGGCTTCATCGCCGAGGGCATGACGATCGTCATGAGCACGCACAACCTCGGCCAGGCGAAGCGGCTGGCGACGCGGATCGTCTACATGGACGGCGGCCGGATCGGCGCCGACCTGGCGACGGCGCAGTTCTTCGCCGAGCAGCTCGGCGGCCGCGCCGACCTGTTCCTGAAGGGCGACCTCTCCTGGTCGCTCGATTGATCGCCGCGACGCGCGACGACGTGCCGCGCGCTAGGCCGACGTCGCCAGCGGCAGGTTGATGAGCAGGTTCTGCGGCTTCAGCTTCAGCGTCTGCTCGGCGCTCATCGCCAGGCCGAGGTAGACGGGCTTGCCGGCGACGTCGGCGCGCATCTCGTGGGCATCGGCGAAGTCGAGGCGGAACAGGCCGATCAGCCGCTGCAGCCGCTCGGAGTCGGCCGCCTCGCCGCGGTAGAGGTCGTTGAGGAGGGCGCTCGCCTCGGCGTCGAGGCCGACGTGCCAGCGCCAGGCGGGATCGTCGATCCGCTGCAGCGGCCGGATCGTCGTCCGGACGTCGAGGAAGTGGCCGACCCAGCGTTCGAGGACGCGCGCCAGCGCGGCCATTCCCGAATCGCTTCGCGCCATCGTGAAGGCGAGGCCGTGGCCGAGGTCGTTGGCGATCTCGTGGCTGAGGTCGAGGACGAACGCGTGCGGCTCGGCGGCGACGTCGAAGTCGCGCGCGTTGGCGGCGCCGAGGACGGGCAGGCCCGACGCGGCGTCGTCTCCCTTGGCGACGAGCTCGCGCACGAGGTCGAAGCCGGCCGATGCCGCGCTCGCGCGGTCGGCGCTGTCGCGATCGGCAGCGAGGACGCGGCCGTCGTGGATCGCGATCCGCTGCGGCCGATGGAGCAGCTGCGCGGCACGGCGCTCGAGCGCGCTGCAGCGGTCGTCGATCAGGTGGCCGACGATCGCCGCGACGACCGCGTCGATGAACGCCGGCGGCACGGTGATCGGCCCGCCGCGAACGAGGCGCAGGTAGTACGCCTCGAGGCTGCCGGCGGCGATCACCGCGTCGCGAAAGGCGAGAAAGACGGCGTGGTTGGCGCGCGCGTCGGCGTCGGCGATCGCGGCGAGCTCGGCCGCCGCCACAGGCCGCGTCGGCGCAGCGACGAGCCGCTCGTGCAGGAGGCGCTCGGCGGCGCACGACTCGGCGACGAGGGCGAGCTCGGGCAGGGCGAGCAGCGGCCGGAAGAAGTCGTCGCTCGGCGCCAGCCAGCGATCGCGATCGCCCGCCGCGAGCTCCGGGCGGTGCGTGCTGTCGGCCTCGGTCATGGCGCGATTATTGGCGCCGGCACGCCGCATAAACTCGACCGATGAATGTCATCGGCTTCTGCGGCTACTCGGGCTCCGGCAAGACGACGCTCGTCGAGCAGCTGATCGATCGGCTGCGCCTCGCCGGCCAGCGCGTCTCGGTCGTCAAGCATGCCCATCACGATTTCGACATCGATCATCCGGGCAAGGACTCGTGGCGCCATCGCCAGGCCGGTGCCTATGAAGTCGTGATCGCCTCGAACCGGCGCCTCGCCAAGATGCGCGAGTACCCGGCCGTTGCCGAGCCGACGGTCGATCAGCTGATCGCCGAGCTGTCCGAGTGCGACTGGACGCTGGTCGAAGGATTCAAGCACTCGCCGCTGCCGAAGATCGAGGTCTGGCGCGCGGCGACGGGCAAGCCGGCGCAGTACCCGAACGATCCCTTCGTCATTGCCATCGCGACCGACAGCGAGGGCGCCTTGCCCGCGCCGACCGGGCTGCCGGTCTTCCACCTCGACGACGTCGACGCGGTCGCCGCCTTCATCCTCGCCCAGGCGGCGCGCTGTCGTTACGTGCGCGCGTCGTAGCGCGCGGCGCGTGTCAGGCGATGCGCGCCCGGTCGCGTGTCAGGCGATGCGCGCCATGTCGCGCATCGTCGTCGGCCCGGCGCGGCGCTCGATCTCCGACAGCAGCGGCTTGTTCCAGCCGAGCATGAACATCGCCTCGGCGACGACGAACATCGGCGCGACGACGAGGCCGATCACGTCGTCGACGAAGGCGGGCTTGCGGCCTTCGTACCAGTGGCCGATGAACTGGATCAGCCAGCCGACGGCGAAGAAGCCCAGGCCCCAGCCGAGCCAGACGGGAACGCTGCCGCCCGAGAGCTGCTGGCCGAGCCAGAGCAGGGCGGCGACGGCGGCGCTGGCGACGATGCCGAGGATGGCGTCGCCGCGGGTCACGTACCACGCCGCGGCGAGCGCGAAGACGATCCATGCCGGCGTGAGGACGAGCTCGCCGGCGGCCATCGCCGGCCGCGCGAGGAGCACGCCGATCGAGAAGACGATCATCGGCACGCCGACGAAGTGGCTGACGATGTTGCGCCGGTCGCGGTGGTACGCGGCGTACTGGGCGAGGAGCTCGGTGGCTGTGCGCATGGCAGGCCTCGGAGAGGGGCAGGTGGCGCCAATGGTAGGACAAGTCGCGCTGCCGTCACCCCCGCAGGTGCATGTCCCTGCAGCGCGCCGTGAGCGACCGCACGGACGCCGCGCATGCGCCGAGCCTGCTTGCCTGACAGTGGCGCAGCCTCTCGGCCGACAGGCGTCAGCCTCGCCGGCGGGCTAGGATCGAGCGACTTGACGCCGGGAGATCGACATGCGCATGGACGGCCAGGAAGAGAGCAGCAACGTCGAGGACGTTCGCGGCATGGGCGGCGGGGGCGGCGGCGGCTTCGGCATCGGCGGTCGCGGCATCGGCATCGGCGGCATCGCCGTGGCGGTGATCGCCGGCTGGATCTTCGGCATCAATCCGCTGACGCTGCTCGGCATGATGGGCGGCAGCGACGGCGGCGGCCAGGTCGTCCAGCAGCAGGGCCCGGCGCCGGCGCCGCCGGCCAACGACACCGGCGCAAAATTCGTCTCGCAGGTGCTGCGCAGCACCGAGCAGGTCTGGACCGACATCTTCCGAGAGTCGGGCCGCACCTACCAGCCGCCCAAGCTGGTCCTCTTCACCGGCAGCTGGCCGACAGCGTGCGGTCAGGGCCAGGCGGCGATGGGCCCCTTCTACTGCCCGAACGACCAGAAGGTCTACATCGACCTGCGCTTCTACAAGGTGCTCGAGCAGCGCCTCGGCGCGCCCGGCCAGTTCGCGCAGGCCTACGTGATCGCGCACGAGGTCGGCCACCACGTCCAGCAGCAGCTCGGCATCATGGACAAGGTCGACGCGCTGCGCGGCCGGAGCGGCGGCGCGCAGGCGAACGCGCTCAGCGTCCGCGTCGAGCTGCAGGCCGATTGCTTCGCCGGCGTCTGGGCGGCACGGTCGCAGAAGGAGAACGGCTGGCGCCTCGACCCGGGCGACATCGAGACCGCGCTCAACGCCGCGGCGCAGATCGGCGACGACACGCTCCAGCGCAAGTCGCAGGGAACGGTCGTTCCGGAGACCTTCACGCACGGCACGAGCGCGCAGCGCGTCAACTGGTTCAAGCGCGGCGTCGAAGGCGGCCGCGTCGACAGCTGCAATACCTTCGAAGGACGCGACCTCTAGACCTCGGGTCGACGCGCATCTACCAGCGCAGCGCGACGGTCCAGTCGCAGCGCAGGATGCCGGCGCGGTGCAGGCGCTGGCGCAGGCCGACGTAGGCGCCGGGCAGGAAGAAGAGGGCGATGCACGTCGCCTCGGCCCAGCCGACGTGAAGAAGAAACGCCGAGGGGAAGCCGACCCAGCCGGCGATCCAGAGCGTCAGCACGACGTCCCAGACGTGCTTCTCGACCGGCTGCTCGCGCCAGTGGCGCTGATGCCATGTCTTCAGGTTTTCGAATTGCGCGAGCTTCATGGCGTCGGCCAGGGCGATCAATGCGTCCCCGTCAGGAGTACGCGCCGATCGACGTCGTGGATGTCGGTGTGGCCGCAGAAAGCCATCGTCAGGTCGAGCTCCCGGGCGATGATCTCGAGGGCGCGCGTCACGCCGGCCTCGCCCATCGCGCCGAGGCCGTAGAGGAAGGCGCGGCCGATCATCGTGCCGCGGGCGCCGAGCGCCCACGCCTTCAGCACGTCCTGGCCGGAGCGGATGCCGCCGTCCATCCAGACCTCGATCTGCGAGCCGACGGCGTCGGCGATCGCCGGCAGCGCGCTGATCGACGACGGCGCGCCGTCGAGCTGGCGGCCGCCGTGGTTGGAGACGACGATCGCGTCGGCGCCGCTCGCGACGGCGAGCCTGGCGTCCTCGACGTCGAGGATGCCCTTCAGGATCAGCTTGCCGCCCCAGCGCTGCTTGACCCATTCGACGTCGGCCCAGCTGAGGGTCGGATCGAACTGCTGCGCCGTCCAGGCGAAGAGAGACGCCGGGTCGCCGACGTTCTCGACGTGGCCGACGATGTTGCCGAAGCTGCGCCGCTTCGTGCCGAGCATGCCCAGGCACCAGCGCGGCTTGGTCATCAGGTCGAGCAGGTTGGCGAGCGTCGGCTTGGGCGGCGCGGTCAGGCCGTTCTTCAGGTCCTTGTGGCGCTGGCCGAGGATCTGCAGGTCGAGCGTGAGGACGAGGGCGCTGCATTTCGCCGCCCGCGCGCGCTCGAACAGCCGCTCCATGAAGGCGCGATCGCGCAGCATGTAGGGCTGGAACCAGAACGGCGCCTTGGTGCTGGCGGCGATGTCCTCGATCGAGCAGATGCTCATCATGCTGAGGGTGAAGGGAATTCCGAACTTCTCGGCCGCGCGCGCGGCCAGGATTTCTCCGTCGGCATGTTGCATGCCCGTCAGGCCGGTCGGCGCGATCGCGACCGGCATCGCTGCCGGAATGCCGACCATCCGCGTCGCGATCGTGCGGTTGCTCATGTCGACGGCGACGCGCTGACGCAGCTTGATGCGCTGGAAGTCGCTCTCGTTGGCGCGATAGGTGCTCTCGGTCCACGAGCCGGAATCGGCGTAGTCGTAGAACATGCGCGGTACGCGCCGCTTCGCCAGGACGCGCAGGTCTTCGATGTGGGTGATGACGGGCATGACGACGGTCGTGAAAAGCTCGGGAGATGCTACGACGCGTCGTCGAAAAGCGGCAGGCTGTATTCACCCGGGGGCTCGTGCGCTGCGACCGCCGGCGCGTCTTCGGCCGGCGCCGCGAGCGGCGCGACGAGATCGGCAAGCCGCGCGAGCGCGCCAGCGCGAACGCCGATCAGGCGCAGGCGACGGCTCAGGTCGACCCGTTTCAGGCAGCTGCCGGCGGCGCGCCGGATCTCGCGCGCATCGAGCGTGTGGGCGGGCAGCGTCAGGTCGCGCGTCGCGATCTTGAAATCATCGAAGCGCAGCTTGATGCCGATCGTTCGCGCCGCGTAGGACTTGCGCGCCAGGTCGCCGGCGAGCTGCTCGCACAACTCGGTGAAGATCGCGCCGAGGACGGGCCGATCGCGGACCGCGTGCAGGTCGCGGTCGAAGGTGGTCTCGCGGCTGATCGACTTCGGCTCGCTCGAGGTCACGACCGGACGCTCGTCGCGGCCGTGCGAGGCCTCGTGCAGCCAGGCGCCGAAGCTCTTGCCGAAATGGGCGAGCAGGAACGCGGGGTCGGCGCCGGCGATGTCGCCGATCGTCTCGAGGCCGAGGCTCGTGAGCTTTTCCGCCGCCTTCGGGCCGATGCCGTTGACCTTGCGCGCGGCGAGCGGCCAGATCCGCGCCGGCACGTCGTCGTGGCCGAGCAGCGTCAGGCCGTCGGGCTTGTCGAGCTCCGAGGCGAGCTTGGCGAGCAGCTTGTTCGGCGTGATGCCGATCGAGCAGGTGAGGCCGGTGCGCTCGCGCACCGCGGCCTTGAGCGTGCCGCCGATCGCGCGGCCGCCGTCGTCGTGCGCGCCGGCGACCTCGGTCAGGTCGACATAGATCTCGTCGATGCCGCGGTCCTCGATGATCGGGGCGATCTCGCGCGCCGCCGCCTTGAACAGGCGCGAGTACTTGCGGTACTCGTCGAAGTCGACCGGCAAGAGGATCGCGTCGGGCGCGAGCGCCGCCGACTTCATCATCCCCATCGCCGAGAAGACGCCGAGCTTTCGCGCTTCGTAGGTGCTGGTCGTGACGACGCCGCGGCCGACATAGTCGCGCAGCGAGAAGAACTCGCGGCTGCCGTCGGCGCGCTGTCTCGGCTGGCTGTCGCGGCCGCCGCCGATGACGACGGCGCGACCGCGCAGCTCCGGATAACGCAGCAGCTCGACCGACGCATAGAACGCGTCCATGTCGATGTGGGCGATCAGCCGGGCCATCCGATGACTGTACGGGCATACAGCCGGACACGGACGGATTTCCGGCGATTTCAGGCGCCGGCGCCGGGCGCCTTTCTGATGTCGGCGCGCTTGTCGCAGAATGCGGCGATGAGCAGCGCTTCGCCGGCCGCTTCGATTCGCTTCGCGACGCGTGCCGATGCGCTCGGCATCGCCGAGATGTCGCGCGATTTCATCGAGCACGGGCTCGGCTGGAGCTGGACGCGCGAGCGCATCCTGAGGAGCCTGCGCCATCGCGACACCAACGCGATCGTCGCCGTCCGCGAGGCCGATCGCGCCGGCTTCGCGGTCATGAAATACGGCGACGAGGAAGCGCATCTGCTCCTGCTCGCCGTCAAGCCGTCGCATCGCCGCTGCGGCGTCGGCAGCGCGATGCTCGAGTGGCTCGAGCGCTCGGCCGAGGTCGCCGGCGTCGGCCGCATCACGCTCGAGGCGCGCGCCAGCAACGATGCGGCGCGATCGTTCTATCGTCGTCACGGCTATGCCCAGGCGCAGCTGCTGCCGGGCTACTACGGCGGCCGCGAGACCAGCGTTCGGATGGTCAAGGACTTCGGCCTGTCGCGAACGGGAGCGCTGTGACGACGAGGCACGGGCTTCTCTTTTTTGCGTTGCTGGCCACGGCGCTCTCGGCCGGCGCCGAGGACGCTGCGATCGACGCCGGGCCCTTGCCGATCGCGACCAAGCGAATCGCGGCGAGCGCCGACGAATGCGCCGTCTGGCGGCGCGAGCAGGCGTTCTCGCGCTCGGTCGAGGGCCACGACGCGCGCGCATTCCAGTCGTTCCTTCACGCCGGCACGGTGTTCCAGGCCGGCACCGCCGACGCCGATCGCGGCAGCGAGACCGTGACCCAGGAGTGGGCCGAGATCATCGCCGGCAAGACCGTCGCCTTGCGCTGGCGACCGGGCATCGTCCAGATCGGCGGCGAGGCGGCGATCGCCGTCTCGCGCGGGCCCTACATCCTGCAGCGAACGCAGAACGGCGCGGCGATCTATCGGGTCGGCATGTACCAGACGATCTGGGTCCGCGACGGCCGCGACGGCGTCTGGCGCGTTCTCTTCGACGGCAGCGCGACGACCGGCCA
>DASYKC010000188.1:0-52698 GCA_035995885.1 Caldimonas sp.
CCGTGAGCGGGGCGATGCTGCGTGCCGAGGACGTGCGGATGGAGTTCGGCGGCATCGTCGCGCTCGACCGGGCCGGCGTCGAGGTGACGCCCGGGCGGGTCGTCGGCCTGATCGGCCGCAACGGCTCGGGCAAGAGCACGCTCTTCAATTGCATCACGGGCTTTCTCAAGCCGACCTCGGGGCGGATCACGCTCGACGGCCGCGACATCTGCGGCCATGCGCCGCACGAGATCGTCCGCGCCGGCGTCGCCCGCACGTTCCAGACGCCGCGCGTCGACCTGCGCGCGACGGTCCGCGACGCCGTCCTGTGCGGCCTCTTTTCGTCGAAGAAGAAGAGCTTCACGTCGGCCGTGCTCGGCCTGCCCGCGTCGCTCGCCGAAGAGCGCGAGCTGCGGCGTCGCGCCGACGCCGGCATCCGCCAGCTCGGCCTCGACGCCTGGGCCGACACCGAGATCGGCAAGCTCTCGATGGGGTGCGTGCGCATGGTCGAGGTCGCACGGGCGATGGCGGCGAGCGCGCGCTACCTGCTGCTCGACGAGCCGGCGGCGGGGCTCGGCCGGGACGAGCACGAGGTGCTCGCGCGCGAGATCAGGAAGCTCGCCGACGCCGGCATCGGCGTCCTGCTCGTCGAGCACAACTTCGCCTTGATCCGCCTCCTCTGCGACACGGTCACCGTGCTCGACTCCGGCCGCGTCCTGCTGACGGCGCCGCCGGCCGAGATCGAGCGCGACGAGCAGGTCCTGCGCCTGTACCTCGGCGCCGCCGCCGACGCGGTGCCGCTCGCGGCCGCCTGATCATGGGCCTGCAAGTCAACGGCCTGAGGGCACGCCACGGCAGGATCGAAGTCTGCCGCGATGTCACGTTCAACGCCGGCGACGGCGAGTTCCTGATCGTTCTCGGCCCGAACGGCGCCGGCAAGAGCAGCCTCCTCGGCGCGCTCGCCGGCAGCGTCGACAGCGACGGCGAGGTCCTCATCGACGGCCGCGCGCTGCAGCAGCTGCCGGCGCGCCGGCGCGCCCGTCTCGGCCTGGCGCTCGTCCCCGAAGGGCGGCGCAACCTGTTCTCGCCGCTCACCGTCGAGGAGAACATGCAGCTCGGCCTGCGTCTCCTGCCCGTCGCCGAGCACGCCGCGATACGCGCCTCGCTGCAGGCGATGTTCCCGATCCTCGCCAGCCGGGCGAGCCAGCCCGCAGGGCTCCTCAGCGGCGGCGAGCAGCAGATGCTGGCGATCGCGGTCGCGCTGGCGCGCCGGCCCTCGGTGCTGCTGCTCGACGAGCCCTCGCAGGGGCTCGCGCCGGTGATCCTCGAGCAGCTCGTCGAGCTCATCGGCGGCCTGCGCGCGCTCGGGCTCACCGTCGTTCTCGCCGAGCAGAACCATCGCTTCGCGGCGCGCCTCGCCGACCGCTACGTTGTCCTCCAGGGCGGCGAGATCGTCGGCGGCGGCACCGGCGCCGAGCTCAACGACCGCGAGCGCGCCGCGGCCGCGCTGATGGGCCACTGAGGCCCGCGCGCCGCTGCCGCGTCAGAACGCGCTGTGTGTCGGGAACACGGGCTTCCTCTTCTCCTGGATCGCGGCGATCCCTTCCTTCAGCTCCGGGCCGGTGAAGCCGTGGAATTCGAACGCGAGCGAGGCATCGAAGATCGGCGCGGCCATGCGCAGCCAGTGGTTCATCGTGTACTTGGTCAGGCGGATCGCCGTCGGCGGGCCTTCGGCGAGCTGGGTGGCGACGTCGAGCGCCTTGGCGTCGAGCTCGGCGTCGTCGACGGCGAGCGAGACCAGGCCGATGCGCTCGGCCTCGGCGCCGGTGATCGTCGTGCACAGCATCAGGTGGTACTTGGCGCGCGCCATGCCGCAGAGGAGCGGCCAGATGATCGCCGCGTGATCGCCCGCCGAGAGGCCGATCCGGGTGTGGCCGTCGATCAGCTTGGCGGTCTTGCTGACGATCGAGATGTCGGCGAGGAGGGCGCAGACCAGGCCGCCGCCGACGGCCGGGCCGCGCACCGCGCTGATGATCGGCTTGGTGCAGTTGATCATGTTGTAGACGACGTCGCGCGCCTCGCGCAGGTTCTGCATGCGGACGTCGAAGTTCTCGACCATCTGCTGGACCATCTCGAAGTTGCCGCCGGCGCAGAAGGCGTCGCCGGCGCCGGTGAGGATCACGGCGGCGACGCTTTCGTCGCGGCTGATGTCGTGCCAGACGCGGACCATCTCGGGGTGCATGACCTCGTCGATCGAGTTCTTCTTGCCCGGGTTGCTGATCGTGATGCGCAGGACCCGCGGGTGCGGGCGATCGAAGCGGAGGCGCTGGTAGTTACCGTAGAAATCGGACGTGGCGGACGTGGCGGACATGGCGTTCCCTTGCGCGGGTGGAGGAGATCCGGCGCATCGTTGACCGCACCGTGAATTTATCTTAGCATGAGCGCGCGCTTAGCGAAACATGAGCAAGCGCTTAGGCGACGGGAGCGGCGATGGAGCGGATCATGGCGAGCGAGGTGAACGACGACCTGCTGGATCCGGAGGTCATCCAGAACCCGTCGCCCTACTACCGATTGCTGCGCGAGCAGCACCCGTGCTACTGGAACGAGCGCTGGCGCGGCTGGGTCCTGACCCGCTACGACGACGTCTACGGCGCGCTGCACAGCGCCCGGATGCTCGCCGACCGGATCACGCCGTTCTTCAAGACCCGCCTCAGCGACGAGGAGCGCGAGCGCTTCGCGCTCACCTACGAGGTGCTGCACTCGTTCGTCGTCTTCCTCGACCCGCCCGAGCACACCCATCTGCGCAAGATCTTCAGCCGCGCCTTCACGCCCAAGTCGGTGGCGACGATGCGCGGCGTCGTCGAGGGCTACGTCAAGGATTTCTTCGACGGCTGGGAAGGGCGCCGCACCGTCGACCTCAACCGCGACTTCGCCTATCCGTTCCCGGCCAACGTGATCGCCTCCATCATCGGCGCGCCGCGCGAGGACGTGCACCGCTTCCACAAGTGGGCCGACGGCCTGACGACGCTGCTGCTCGCCGGCGTCGGCGAGGATCAGCGCATGGACCGGGCGCAGACCGCGCTGATCGAGTTCAAGGCCTTCCTCGCCGGCCTCTACGACGAGCGCGTCAAGAACCCGCGCAACGACATGATGAGCTGGCTGATGGAAGTCCAGCGCAACGACCCGACGCTGACGCGCGACGACGTCCTGCACTCGTGCATCCTCCTTGTCAACGCCGGCCACGAGACGACGCAGGACCTGATCTGCAACACGTTGACGACGCTGCTCGGGTTGCCCGAGCAGCTCGACCTGCTGCGCCGGGAGCCGGCGCACATGAAGACCGGCATCGAGGAGGGCCTGCGCTACAACGGCCCGCTCAAGGGGACGATGCGCGTCGCCGGCGAGGACATGACGATCGCCGACCAGGCGGTCAGGGCCGGCGATCGCATCCTCCTCCTGATGGGCGCCGCCAACCGCGACCCGGCGAAGTTCGCCGATCCGGAGAAGTTCGACGTCACGCGCAATCCCAATCCGCACCTCTCGTTCAGCCACGGCATCCACTTCTGCCTCGGCGCGCCGCTGGCGCGGATGGAGATGGAGATCGCCTTCAACGAGCTGCTGCGCCGCTTCCCGAAGATGGAGCTGGCGAGCGAGATCAAGTGGGATCCGCGCATCCTCGGCCGCAGCATCGAGCCGCCGATCCACCTCAACCTCGCCTGAACGCGACCGGCGCACGAGCCGGCGAAGACCTAGGAGACGCGATGGCAACCAAGGGCCACTGGAAGACGGCGCTGACCTACGGCGACCGCGACTCGGTCGTGATCCGCGGCTACAGCCTCGGCGAGCTGGTCGGCAAGGTCTCGTTCGCCGAGGCCTTCCTGCTGCTCGCGCTCGGCGAGCTGCCGCCGCCCGGCCACGCGCGAACGCTCGAGGCGATGCTGGTCTCGGTGCTCGACCACGGCATCGTCCCGTCAAGCATCGTCACGCGCTACCTGGCGTCGTCGGGAACGCCGATCCAGGCGGCGGTCGCCGGCGGCATCCTCTCGTTCGGCGACACCTACGGCGGCGCCTGCGAGCAGCTCGCCGAGCGCCTGGTGAAGCATCGGCCGCTCGTCGATGCCGGCGCGCAGACGCTCGACGCGGCGGCGCAGGCGATCGTCGAGCACTTCTTCCAGCGCGGCGAGAAGGTGCCGGGCTACGGCCACGCGCTCCATCCCGAAGGCGACCCGCGCGTGCCGCGTCTCTACGCGATCGCCGACGCGAACGGCGTCACCGGCGGCTATTCGCAGCTCGCCCGCGCCGTCGAAGGCGAGCTCGCGCGCGTCAAGAAGCGGCCGCTGCCGATGAACCAGGACGGCGCCCTCGCCGCGCTCGGCCTCGACCTCGGCTTCGACTGGCAGATCGTCCGCGCGCTCGCCTTCGTGCCGCGCAGCGCCGGCCTCGCCGTCCACGCCGTCGAGGAAATGAAGCGCGAGGCCGGCTGGCGCCACGTCCCCGACGAAGAGATCGAGTACGACGGGCCGCCGCTGCGGCCCTTGGGACGCGACTGACGATGGCCGCCATCCTCACCGGCCTGAAGGTCGTCGAGTTCACGCACATGGTCGCCGGGCCGTCGTGCGGCCAGGTGCTCGGCGACTTCGGCGCCGAGGTCACCAAGGTCGAGCCACCGCAGGGCGACATCACGCGCCGGATGGGGCCGATGGCGGGCAACGTCGCCGCGCTCTACGCGTCGACGAACCGCAACAAGAAGGTCGTCTGCATCGATCTCGCCGAGCCGGCGGGCGCCGCCGAGGCGCGCGTCCTGGCGCTCGCCGCCGACGTCGTCGTCTCGAACCTCGACACCGCGATGCTGCAGCGCATCGGCCTCGACGGCGCGTCGCTCCGGCGCGCCAATCCGCGTCTCATCTGCGTCGAGATCACCGGCTTCGGCCAGGGCGGCCCGGCCGGCACCGACGGCCTCGCGCAGGCATCGATGGGCCTGATGGCCATGACCGGCCCGGTCGACGGGCCGACGTTTCGCACTGGCCCGTCGGTCGTCGATGTCTCGACCGGCGTCTGGGCCGCGCTCGGCGTCATGGCCGCGCTCGAGAACCGGCGCCTGACGGGCGACGGCGACTTCATCCAGGCCTCGCTCGCCGACGTCTGCCTCTACATGCAGTACCCGCAGATCACGATGTACGCGGCCGGGCCCGACGTCGTTCGCCGCAACGGCAATCACTCGGTCGTCTCGTGCACGCCGAAGCTCGAGGCCGCCGACGGCATGCTGCAAGTGACGGTGCTGCACCAGCGGCATTGGCAGGCGCTGTGCGAGACGGTCGGCGCGGCGGAGCTCGCCGCGGACCCGGCCTTCGCGACCAACGAGCAGCGCTGCGACGGGCAAGGACGCATCGAGGCGCTGCTCAATCCGCTGCTGAGAAAGCGGACGCGCGCGGAGTGGACCGAGCGGCTGCGCGCCGTCAAGCTGCCCTGCGGCCCCGAGCGCGACTACGCCGAAGTGACCGCCGATGCCGAGCTGCTGTCACGCGGCATGCTCTATCGCCTCCCCGCCGGCGACGGCACGAGCCTGCAGGTGCGCATGCCGCTCGAGTTCGCGACCACCGAGCGCATCCGGCCCGAGCCGCCGCCCGCCGTGGCGAAGGGCGGCGGCGCGTGATGAGCGACGCGCCGCCGCGTTTCGCGCTCTCGGCGAGCGAGCAGCGGCTCCTCGACGCGGCGGGCGCGATCGCCGCGCCTTACGCCGGCCGCAGCGATGCGCTCGCCCTGCACGAGCTGAAGGCGGTGTTCCGCGAGCTCGCCCCGACCGGCTACCTCGCCTCGATCCTGCCGGCCGACGCGGGCGGCAAGGGCCTGTCGCCGCTTGCCTTCGCCGCGCTGGTCGAGGGGCTCGCACCCGATCTCACGCTCCTCGGCAACCACAGCGTGCAGCGCTACCTGAACGACTTCGGCACGCCAGCGCAATGCCGGCGCTTCCTGCCCGGCCTCCTCGCCGGCGACGAGATCGGCGCGATCGCCATCACCGAAGCGCAGGCCGGCTCGGACCTGTCGCGCCTCGCGACCGTCGCCCGCCGCGACGGCGCCGGCTGGGTCCTCGACGGCAGGAAGACGTGGGTCACGCACGGCCTCGTCGCGTCGACCTTCGTCGTCCTGGCGCGGACCGGCGACGCGGGCGGCGGCTTCACGCGCTTCATCGTCCCGGCGTCGACGCCCGGGCTCGAGCGGCGCGCGTCGACGCCGGTCGGGCTGACGCACCTCGGCTTCGCCGAGCTCGCGCTCAACGACTGCGCGCTGCCCGACGAGCTTCGTCTCGGCGCCGAAGGCGAGGGCGCGAGCGGCGCCAAGGCGGCGTTTCCGCTCGCGCGCGCGCTCGCCGCGCTGCAGGCGCTGCGCATCGCGAGCGCCGCGCTCGAGATCGCCGCCGGTTACGCACGCGAGCGGGTCGTCGCCGGCCGTTCCCTCGCCGAGCAGAGCCTCCTGCAGCGCGCTCATGCCGACCTGTGGGCGCGCGTCGAGGCGGCGCGCCTGCTCGCCTATCGGGTCGCCGCCGCTCCGGCCGCGGCCGACGCGATCACGCTCGGCTCGGCCGCGAAGGCGCTCGGCGGCGAGCTCGCCCTCGATGCCTGCCGCTGGGCGCTCGACAGCCTCGGTTCGACCAGCCTCGACGGCGCGCATCCGCTCGTCCGCCTCCACGACGACGCACGCATGATGGCCGTCGTCGACGGCACGTCGGTGCTGAACCACCTCGTCGTCGCGCGCCGCGGCATCGCCCGTCGGCCGGCCGCGGGCGGCATGTCGGGCAGCGACGGATGAGCGACACGATCGTCATCGTCGGCGCCGGCCATGCCGGCGGCGAGCTCGCCTCGGCGCTGCGCCAGGGCGGCCACGGCGAGCGCATCGTCATGGTCGGCGAGGAGGGCTGGCTGCCGTATCAGCGGCCGCCGCTCTCCAAGGCCTACCTGTCGTCGGGCGGCCAGGTCGAGTCGCTCTACCTGCGGCCGCGCTCGACCTTCGACGCCGCCGGCATCGAGTTCCTCGGCGGCAGCCGCGTCGAGCGCATCGACCGCGGCGCCAAGACCCTCGAGCTCGCCAACGGCGAGCGGATCGGCTACGGCCGGCTCGCCCTGACGACCGGAACCCGCGTCCGCCGCATCACCGTTCCGGGCGCGGCGCAGGCCGAGGCAGCGAGCAACTTCCACTACCTGCGCACGGTCGACGACGTCGTCCGCCTGCGCACCCAGTTCCTCGCCGGCCGGCGCATCGCGATCGTCGGCGGCGGCTACATCGGCCTCGAGGTCGCGGCCGCCGCAATCAAGCAGGGCCTGCGCGTCACCGTCCTCGAGGCGGCGCCGCGAGTTCTCGCGCGCGTGACGGCGCCGGAGATCTCGGCCTTCTACGAGGGCGTCCATCGCGAGGCCGGCGTCGACCTGCGCACCGGCGCCGAGGTGCTCGGCTTCGACTTCGACGGTGCCGGCGCCGCCATCACGGGCGTTCGCTTTCGCGACGGCGCGACGCAGGGCGAGCTGAGCATCGCCGCCGATCTCGTCGTCGTCGGCATCGGCGTCGTCCCCAACGCCGAGCTCGCCGCCGAGGCCGGCCTCGCGGTCGACAACGGCATCGTCGTCGACGAGTCGACGCGCACCTCGGACCCCGACATCGTCGCCGCCGGCGACTGCACGAGCCATCCGAACGCGATCGTCGGCCGGACGATCCGGCTCGAGTCGGTGCAGAACGCGGTCGAGCAGGCGCGCGCGGCGGCGGCGGCGCTGTGCGGCCACGCCAGGCCGTACCGCACCGTGCCGTGGTTCTGGTCGGACCAGTACGACCTCAAGCTGCAGATGGTCGGCCTCTCGCAGGGCTACGACCGCCTCGTGCTGCGCGGCGATCCGGCGACGCGATCGTTTTCCGCCTTCTACCTGCACGAGGGTCGGGTCATCGCCGCCGACTGCGTCGGTCGGCCCAAAGAATTCATGCTCTCGAAGCGGATCGTCGCGGCGCGTGCCCATGTTTCGGCCGAGTCGCTCGCCGACGAGTCGCACGACCTGAAGACGCTGGTGCCGGTGCCGAGCGACGGCGCGGCACCGCACTGAGGACGCCGATGCCCACCGTTCGCTTCGTCGAGGACGACGGCACCGAGCACGTCGTCGAGGCTGCCGCGGCGGCCTCGGTGATGCAGGCCGCGACCAGCAACCTCGTGCCGGGGATCGTCGCCGACTGCGGCGGCGCCGGCAACTGCGCGACCTGCCACGGCTACGTCGACGAGGCCTGGATCGAGCGCGTGCCGCCGCCCTCGGCCGACGAGCTCGACATGATCGACGCCGGCTGCCTGCACTCGCAGCCGAACAGCCGCCTGACCTGCCAGATCGTCGTCACCGAGGCGCTCGACGGCCTGACGATCCGCCTGCCGCCGTCGCAGAGCTGAACCGCGCGCCGACCCGCCGCAGCCCTCGGCAAATACCGTTGACAGCCCGCGTTCCGCCTGCCTAACATGAGCCGCCGCTTAGCCAGAGATAAGCGCGCGCTTAACACCTGAAATGCCAGCCCACCACGTCGCCTGCCTGGCCGACCTCGTCGCCGTCGTCGCCCGCCGCCAGCCCGCGGCGATCGCCGTCGAGCACGAGGGCGGCGCGATCAGCTACGCGCAGTTCTGGGATCGCGCCAAGCGCTGTGCGCACGGCCTGCGCGCCCTCGGCCTCGCCACCGGCGACCGCGTCGTCGTCTTCGCCGGCAATTGCCCCGAGTACCTCGAGATCTACATCGGCCTGCAGCTCGCCGGCCTGGTCGCGGTGCCGGCGAACTACCGCCTGACGGGCGAGGAGCTCGCCTACCTCGTCAACAACTCGCGCGCGAGCGCGCTCGTCGTCGATGCCGGGCTCGCGCCCCTGGCCGACTGCCAGGACGGCAAGCTTCCGTTCGGCCGCGAGCGCACGGTCGTCATCGGCCCTGCCGCCGATCATGAGAACGCCTACGAAACGATGCTCGCCGAGGCGTCGAGCGCCGAACTGCCGCGGCTGGCGCAGCCCGAGGCGCCGGGCGCGATCTTCTACACCTCGGGAACGACCGGCTTCCCCAAGGGCGCGGTGATGAGCCATTTCGGCCTGCTCATGCGCTTCTCGTCGTGGGGCTGGCGCTACGGCCTCACCGAGGAAGAGGTCGTCCTGGTGCCGGGGCCGATGTTTCACCAGTCGTTCGGCTCGATCGCGATCATCGCCCTCTGCGTCGGCGCGAAGGTCGTGCTGCGAACCGACTTCCGCGGCGATCAGACCTTGGACGACCTCGACCGCTGCGCCATCACCTGGTGCTTCCTCGTCCCCAAGATGCTGGCGACGCTGCACGAGAGCGCGATTGCCGGCGCGCGCGTCGGCGAATGCCGTGCGCTGCGCGGCATCATGAGCTCAGGCGCGCGCCTGCCGACGCCGCTGATCGAGGGCTTCGAGCGCATGTTCCCGCGCGCCCGCCTCAGCGACAGCTACGGCTGGACCGAGAGCGGCTGGCTCACCTACTGCCGCCACGAGGACATGATGCGGACCAACCGCTCGCTCGGCCGCTCGTCGTTCGGCTGCGAGATCGCCATCCTCGACGACGCCGGCACGGTCCTGCCGGCGGGCGAGCCCGGCCAGATCCACGCCTGCAACCCGGTGCCCTTCCTCGGCTACTTCGACAACCCCGAGGCGACCGCGGCGATGCGCACCGGCCAGTGGGAGACCGGCGGCGACGTCGGCTTCATCGACGGCGACGGCTTCCTGCACATCCTCGACCGCAAGCGCGACACGATCATCAGCGGCGGCGAGAACATCTATCCCGCCGAGATCGAGCGCGTCCTCGCCGAGCATCCCAAGATCCTCGAGGTCGCCGTCGTCGGCGTGCAGGACGAGAAATGGGGCGAGTCGCCGCGCGCCTGCGTCGTGCTGCGCCCGGGCGAAGCGATCACCGAGCAGGAGGTGATCGCCTTCTGCGCCGGCAAGCTGGCCCGCTTCAAGCACCCGAAGTCGCTCTTCACGCTCGACGTCCTGCCGCGCAACAGCATGGGCAAGGTGCTGCGCCGCGATCTTCGGGAACGGTTCTGGAACGAACGAAAGGATTCATGATGAATCTCGCCAAGCACGGATCTCTGGCCCGCATCGCCGCTGTCGCGGCAGCGGCTCTCGCCCTCGGTGTCGGCGCCGCGGCGCAGACGGTGAAGATCGGCATGGTCAACAGCCTGACCGGGCCGCACTCGAGCTTCGACCTGCCGGCGAGCGAGGGCGTGCAGATGGCCGTCGACGAGATCAACAAGCGCGGCGGCATCAACGTCAAGGGCAAGAAGATGACGTTCGCGCTCGTCTCCGAGGACGCGCAGTCCAAGCCCGAGCTCGCCGTCAGCGCCGCGCAGCGGCTGCTGCGCGACGACGACATCAAGGTCGTCTTCGGCATCCTGACGAGCGGGCCGGGCATCCCCGCGGCGACGCTGTTCGGCAAGAGCGACATCCTCTACTTCGGCGGCTTCACGCTGATGGACACGCTGCTCGGCAAGCCGGGCGCCGAGCTGCTGTTTCGCACCCTCAACGCCGACGCGACGGTCGCCAAGTCGTTCGTGCCGACCGGCGTCAAGGAGCTCGGCGTCAAGAAGGTCGGCATCCTGCTGCCCAACGAAGACGTGAGCCGCAACATCGTCGCCGTCTACGAGCCGCTCCTCAAGGCTGCGGGGGTGACCGTGGGGCCGATCGAGTACTTCCAGCCCGACACGTCGGACTTCGCCCCGGTGCTGCGCAAATTCCAGAACGCCGGCCTCGACGGGCTGCTCACCGGCACCAACGACTCGCTGGTCGAGGCGATCGTGCGCCAGAGCACCGAGCTCGGCGGCCTGCCCAAGAAGTTCCTGTACCGCGGCGGCTCGGGCGGCCCCGGCATCAAGTACACCAAGCAGGTCGACGGCTTCATCTGGCAGATCCTGACGCGCGACCTCGACTACGGCGCCGACCCGAAGGTCAAGGCGTGGAGCGATCGCTACAAGGCCTTCACCAAGAAGGACATCTCGCCCAACACCTACTGGGCGCTGACCTTCTACGACTCGGTGTTCATGATGGCCAAGGCGATGGAGGAGGTCGGCTCGACGACCGACGTGAAGGCGATCGCCGCCAAGGTGAAGACGATGCGCTACGACGGCGTCCGGACGATGCGCTTCGACAAGGACGGCCGCGCCCAGTCCGACATCGACATCGGCATGCTCAAGGACGGCAAGATCACTTCGGTGCGGGCGAGCGCCGAGTAGCACGCCGGCCCGGGCCATGTGGACCGACGTCGCCCAGACGGTGCTCGACGGCCTGATGGTCGGCGGTCTCTACGCGACCGTCGCCGTCGGCATCACGCTCGTGTTCGGGATCATGGGCATCCTCAACTTCGCCCATGGCCAGATGGTCATGCTCGGCGCCTACATCGCCTTCTTCTGCGTCACGTCGGGCGCGGGCTTCTGGGTCGGCCTCGGCGCGGCGATGGCGGCGATGGCGGTGTTCGGCCTGGTCCTCGAGCGGCTGATCTTTCGCCACACGCTGACCGACCACATGGCCGGCCTGACGGCGTCGCTCGGCATCATCATGGTCGTCGAGAACCTCGCCGCGGCGGTCTTCACGCCCGACCACCGCACCTTCGATCCGCCGCTCACGGGCAGCGTCCAGCTGCTCGGCCTGACGCTGTCGGCGCAGCGCCTGCTCGTCCTCGTGCTCGTGCTGGTGCTCGTCGCCGGCTTCTATCTCTTCCTGCAGAAGACGCGCCTCGGCAAGGCGATCCGGGCGATGGGCCAGAACCGCACCGGCGCCGCCCTCGCCGGCGTCCAGATCCGGCAGATCACCGCCCTCGTCTTCGTCCTCGGCAGCGCGATGGCCGGCGCTGCGGGCGTCCTCTACGGCAGCCTCTTCTCGATCAATCCCTACATGGCGGGCGGCCCGCTGATGAAGGGCTTCATCCTCACCGTCCTCGGCGGCCTGGGCAGCGTTCCCGGCGCGGTCGTCGCCGGCTTTCTCCTCGGCCTGGCCGAGAGCTTCGGCTCGCGCTACCTCTCGGCGTCGTTCCGCGACGGCTACGGCTTCATCCTCATGATCGTCGCGCTCCTGTACTTTCCGACCGGCCTGTTCGGGGCGCGCGGCAAAGCCCGGGTATGACGCCGGCGGCGCGGGTTGCGCTCCTCGGCCGGCTGGCGCGGGTCGTGCCGGTCGCCGGCTGGTTGCTGCTCGTCGTCCTGATCATCGTGCCGTTCGCGGGCAGCTCGCGCTACCTGATCTACCTCGGCACGCTGATCGCGTTGCAGGCCGCGCTCGCGACCTCGCTCAACCTGGTGATGGGCTACGCCGGCCAGTTCGCGATGTCGCACGCCGCGTTCTACGGCTTCGGCGCCTACGCCTCGGCGCTGCTCGTCGGCGCCGGCCTCGGCTTCTGGTGGTCGATCCCGGTCGCGATGGCGATCGCCGCGCTCGTCGCGACGGTGATCGGCTACCCGGCGCTGCGCTACACCGGCGGCGTCCAGCTCGCCCTCATCACCTTCGCGTTCGGCGAGCTGGCGCGCCTGACGGCGGCGAACTGGCACTCGCTCACCGGCGGGCCGATGGGCATGCGCATCCTCTACGCGCCGCCGCCGCTTCTCGGCATCGACGTCGGCTCGACGCGCGGCATGTACGCGCTGGCGCTGGCGATGTTCGCGATCTCGCTCGCGGTCGTCTTCTTCGTCCAGCGCTCGCGCTTCGGTCGCGCCCTGGTCGCGGTGCGCGAAGACGAGGTGCTCGCGTCGTTCCTCGGCATCGACGTGATGCGCCACAAGCTCGTCGCCTACGTCATGAGCTCGGCGCTGGCGGCTATGGCCGGAACCGCGTATGCGCCGATCATGAGCTTCATCTCGCCGGACCTGCTCAGCGCGCAGGAGTCGATCGCGCTGATCGGCGCGCTCATCCTCGGTGGCATCGGCACGCTCGCCGGGCCGATCGTCGGCACGCTCGTCTTCTTCGGCATCCCCGAGCTGCTGCGCACGGCGCGACTGTTCCGCCTCGTCATCCTCGGCGCGGTCGTCGTCCTGGTCGTCCTCTTCATGCCGAAGGGCGTCGCCGGCGTCGTCCGCGATCGGCTCGATCGCTGGCAGCGTGCCGCCGCGCGGCTGCCGGCGGTGAAGCCGGCGGCGGTGCGGCCGGCGACGACCGGCTGAGCCCGATGCTGCGCCTCGAGAACGTCACCCGGCAGTTCGGCGGCCTCGCCGCGCTGCGCGAGATCACGCTCGAGATCAGGCGCGGCGAGCTGAGCGGCCTGATCGGCCCCAACGGCGCCGGCAAGACGACGCTCTTCAACGTCGTCAGCGGCTTTCTCGCGCCGTCGGCGGGCCGCGTCTTCTTCGACGGCCGCGACGTCAGCGGCGTCGCACCGCACACCTTGGCCGCGCGCGGCCTCGTCCGCACCTTCCAGGGCGCGCGCGTCTTTCCGAAGCTGACGATCCGGCAGAGTCTGCGCATCGCCAGCCACCTGCCCGAGGGCGGGCGCACCGGGCGCCAGCCCGCGATCGCCGACGTGCTCGACGAATTCGGCTTCGCCCGCTACGCCGACGAGCCGGCGGGATCGCTGCCGAGCGGCGTGATGCGCGAGCTCGGCATCGCCATGGCGATCGCCACCGGCGCGACGATGCTGCTCCTCGACGAGCCGGCCGCCGGGCTGAGCGCCGAGGAAGTCGCCAACCTGCAGCGCGTCATCCGCCGCGTCCACGGCGCCGGCGTGACGGTCTGGGTGATCGAGCACAACCTCCATTTCCTGATGGGGCTGGTCGACCGCGCCGTCGTCCTCGACGCCGGCGCGATGATCGCCGACGGGCCGCCGGCTGAGATCACGCGCAACCCGGCGGTGATCGAGGCCTATCTCGGAGCCGAGGCCCATGCTCCGGGTTGACGAGCTGCACGTCGCCTACCAGGGCGTGGTCGCGGTGCGCGGGCTCTCGCTCGAGGTGCCCGATCGCCGCATCGTCGGCCTCGTCGGCGCGAACGGCGCCGGCAAGACGAGCACCTTGAACGCGATCACCGGCCTCGTGCCCCGGCGCGGCCGGACGACGATCGACGGCCACGACATCAGCGCCCGCGACACCGCCGACATCGTGCGCTGCGGCGTCGTCCAGGTCGCGCAGGGCCGCCAGCTCTTCGCCGACATGACGGTCCGCGAGAACCTCGAGATGGGCGCCTTCCTGCAGCCGCCGGCGCGCCTCGCCGAGCAGCTCGAGGCGGTCTTCGCGCAGTTCCCGGTCCTGAAGGAGCGCGCGCTGCAGCGGGCCGGAACGCTGAGCGGCGGCGAGCAGCAGATGCTGGCGATCGCGCGCGCCCTGATGGCGGTGCCGAAGGTGCTCCTGATCGACGAGCCGTGCCTCGGCCTGGCGCCGAAGATGGTGAGCCGGCTCGCGGAGATCGTCGCCGCCCTGAACGCGAGCGGGATCGCGATCCTCCTCGTCGAGCAGAACACCGCCTTCGTGTTCGGCCTGGCGGGCTACGCCTACGTGATCGAGAACGGCGCAGTCGCGCTCGCCGGAACGCCCGACGAATTGCGCAGCAACGACAAGGTGCGCAGCGCCTACCTGGGAATCTGAGATGGCTTCCGACTTCGCCTTCGAGATCGGCGCCGCCGACATCGCCGTCATCGCCTGCGGCGCCGCCGGTCGTCCGCTGCGCCTGAACGGCGACCGCATCGGCGCGTTCGCCGACATGGTCGAGCGCGCGGCGACCGATGCCGCCGTCGCCGGCGTCGTCGTCGCGATCGACGACGTCGGCCTCGACCTCGACTGGCTCGCGGCGACGACCGCGCGCGCTGATGGCTCGCGCGAGCTCGCTGCCGCGGTAAAGCGCTTGAACGCGGCGCTCGTACGGATCGAGACATCGGCCAAGCCCTTCGTCGCCGCGATCGCCGGGCCCGCGCTCGGCCTCGGCGCCGAGATCGCGCTGGCCTGCGGCGCGCGCCTGATGGCACGCCATTCGCGCGCGACGATCGGCCTCGCCGACGTCAAGCTCGGCCTGCCGCCGATGGCGGGCGGGGCGATTCGCCTGGCGCGCCTGATCGGCACGCCGGCGGCGCGTCCCTTCCTCGTCGGCGGCCAGGCGACGACGGCGGCGCAGGCGCTCAACAACGGCCTGGTCGACGAGCTCGTCACGCCCGGCGGGCTGCACGCCGCCGCGATCCGTCGCGCCGCCGACGGCGTGCCCGCGAGGCAGTCGCGGCCGGTCGAAGCGGCGACGTCGCGATCCGCGGGCGCCGTCGACGAGCACCAGCCGGCGCGTGGCGCGATCGACTCCACGCTCGCTGATGTCGATGCCGATGTCGATGCGGATCCCGATGCCGGTGTCGATGCCCCTGCCCACGCCGATGGCGATGTCGCTGCGAATGCCGATGCCGACGTCACCATCGGTCGCGCGCTTCACCGCGCCGGCGAGCGCTTCGTCGACGTCGCCGGCGGCAGCGTCGCGCGGGCGATGGTGCGCACGCTCGGCCTCGGCGTCGCCCGCGCCAACGCGCTCGCGCGCCGCCCGGCCGCAGCGCCGCAGCGATCGTTCCGCAAGATCGGCGTGCTCGGCGCCGGCCTGATGGGCTCGGGCATCGCCTGGGTGTGCGCGAGCGCCGGGCTCGACGTCGTCCTGGTCGACGTCAGCGAAGCGGCCGCGCAGCGCGGCCTGGCGCGCCTTCGCGATCAGGAAGACGCGGCGATCGCGGCAGGGCGCGCCGACGCCGAGGCCTCGCGGGCCGCGCTCGCGCGCATCGCGCCGACCGATCGCTACGAGGCGCTGCACGACGTCGACCTCGTCGTCGAGGCGGTCTTCGAGGACCGCGCGGTGAAGGCCGAGGCGACGCGGCGCGCCGAGGCGGCGATCGGCGCCGGCGTCGTCCTCGCGACCAACACGTCGACGCTGCCGATCCACGGCCTCGCGGCTGCGTCGGCGCGGCCGGCGCAGTTCATCGGCCTGCACTTCTTTTCGCCGGTGCCGCGCATGCCGCTGCTCGAGATCATCCGCGGCGCGGCGACCAGCGACGCGACCCTGGCGACCTCGATGGACTTCGCCCAGGCGATCGCCAAGACGCCGATCGTCGTCAACGACGCGCGCGGCTTCTACACGACGCGGGTGGTGATGGCCTACCAGGCCGAGGCCTTCGACATGCTCGCGCAAGGCATCGCCGCGGCGGCGGTCGAGGCCGCCGGTGTCGCCACGGGCATGCCGATCGCGCCGCTCGCCTTGTCGGACGCGGTCGCCCTCGACCTCATCCACCAGATCAACGTCCAGGCGCGCAACGACCTCGGCGATCGCTATCGGCAGAGCCCGGGCTACGAGCTCGTCGGCCGGATGGTCGAGACGGGCGGGCGGACCGGCAAGAAGACCGGCCGGGGCTTCTACGACTACGACGCCGCCGGCGGCAAGCAGCTCTGGCCGGGGCTCGGCGAGCTCGTCGCCCACGCGCCGGTCGAGGCGAGCCGCGAGGACCTTCGCGACCGGCTGCTCGCCGTGCAGGCGCTCGAGACGGCGCGTGCGCTCGAGGAGGGCGTCATCGTCGATCCGTCGGAAGCCGACCTCGGCGCGATCCTCGGCTGGGGCTTCGCGCCGTGGACCGGCGGGCCGCTGTCGTACATCGACGGCCAGGGCGTCGCGCGCTTCGTCGCGCGCTGCGACGAGCTGCAACGGCGCTACGGCGGCGAGCGGTTGCGGCCGACGGCGTCGCTGCGCCGGATCGCCGCGGCGGGCGGCAGCGTCTACGGAACCGACTGGGCCCCGGCAGCGGCTCGCGACAGCTAGCGCCACCCAGCGAACCGCCGTGGAAACCATCGCCGCTTCCGAACCCGGCCGCCGCGCCATTCACCTGCGCCGGATCACGTGCGAAGGATTCGCGCGCGACGACGGCCTGTTCGACATCGAGGGCACGCTGATCGACACCAAGCCGTACGACACCCGTCTGCCGGAGAAGGACGTACCGGCGCAGGCCGCGATCCATCACATGACGCTGCGCCTGACGATCGACCGGCAATGGACGATTCGCGATGCCGTCGCGCGCACGCTGCACGGCCCGTACGCGAGCTGCGGCGAGATCAGCGCGAGCTATCGGCAGCTGATCGGTCTGCGCATCGAGGCCGGATTCACGAAATCGGTGAAGCGGATGTTCCGTGGCACGCTCGGCTGCTCGCACCTGACCGAGCTGCTGCCGCCGATGGCGACGACCGCGTTCCAGATGCTCTGGTCGGAGCACGACGGCCCGGCTTCCGCCGCGGCGTCGGCCGACAAGCCCAATGCGTCGCCTCTCGGCGGTTGCCATGTCCTGCGCGTCGACGGGCCGGTGGCTAAATTGCATTTCAGCCACCTCGTCAAATGAGGAGGCCGCCCGGTTCCTGGCCGTGATCGCGCCGCCTCAGGGCTGGGTCTCGAGATTGCGCGCGACGTAGACGGTGACGGTGTGGTCGAGCAGTCCGGGCGGCGCCACGCGGTTCAGCCGGAACGACGTGATCGCGCTGCTGTCGAAGTTGAACGCGAACACCTTGCCCTTGACGACGAACTTGACGACGTCGCCTTCGGTGACGTTGACGTAGCGGGTGCCCGGTGTGATGACGACCGTGCGGCCGGCCTGTACTGGAGCCGCCGGCTCGCCGAGCAGACGCGTCGGGACGACGGCAGCGATGGCCACGCCGGCGACCAGCGTCGACGCGACCAGGATCAGCGACAGGGCATTCAGCGAGACGGTGCGGACCGACATGCGACGACTGTGCCTGCGCCCCTTGCCGGCGCTATTGCACGCCGGGGCCCCTCGGTCACGAACGTCACTCGGCAGCGGCCAGCAGCGGCAGGTAGATCGCGAACGTGCTGCCTTGCCGCGGCGCGCTCGTCACGTCGATCCCGCCGCCGGAATCGGTGACGATCGCATAGACCAGCGACAGGCCGAGGCCGGTGCCCTTGCCGACGCCTTTGGTGGTGAAGAACGGCTCGAAGACGTGCGCCAGCGTCGCCTCGTCCATGCCGATTCCCGTGTCCTCGACGCTCAGGCGCACGTGGCGGCCGGCCGCCAGCAGGCAGTGCGAGAGCGTTCGCTCGACCGGCTCCTCCACGGCTTCGAGCGTCACGCGCAGGCTGCCCCCTTCTGCCATCGCCTGGATCGCGTTGCTGCACAGGTTCATCGCCACCTGGTGCAGCTGGGTCGGATCGCTGATCAGCACCAGCGGCGCGTTCGGAATGCGTGCCTCGAGCACGATGTCGGCGGGGAGCGAGCCGCGGAGCAGCTCGAGCGTCTCGGCAACGACCGGCGTGATGTCGACCGGCACGTGCTTGTCGGGGTGGCTGCGGCTGTAGGTGAGGATCTGCTCGACCAGGCCGCGGCCGCGGGCCGCGGCGGCGAGGACGTTCTGCGCATAGCGCCGGTGCGCCGAATCGGAGGGCGATTGCTCGAACAGCATCTCGCCGTAGGCCAGGATTCCGGCGAGGACGTTGTTGAAGTCGTGCGCGATGCCGCCGGCGAGCCGCCCGATCGCCTCCATCTTCTCGGCCTGGCGCAGGCGCGACTCCAGTCGCCTCAGCTCCTCCTCGGCGCGATGGCGCCCAGTCACGTCGACGATGAAGCCGACGATTCGCGCCGGCCGCCCGGCGTCGTCGCAAAACATCCGCCCCTTCGCTTCCAGCCAATGCAGGGCGCCGTCCGGGTGAACGACGCGGTATTCGGTGGCGATGTCGCCGGAATCGCCGGCGCGCGCGATGGCGTCCCGCACCGCCGACCGGTCGTCGGGATGGACGATCCTGCTCCAGGTCTCGAATGTCACGTCGTACGCGCCCGGCGCGAGCCCGTGCATCGCGTCGAGATCCGGCGACCAGCAGTTCTGCCGATGGCCGGCGCCGATGCTCAGCTCGAAGGCGACCGCGCGCGCCGCCTTCTGGGCGAGATCGAGCATGTCCTGGCGTGCGCGAAGGGCGGCTTCCGTCTGCACGCGCTCGGTGATGTCGGCGGTGATGCCGATGAAATCGCCGATCTCGCCGCCTTCTGCGGCGACCGGTCGGGCTTCGCTGCGCAGGTGCCTGACCGACCCGTCGGGCAGCACCGCGCGGTAGGTCATGGCATAGGGCAGCCTGGCGCGCATCGCATCTTTGACCGAGGCCCCGACTTGGGTTCGATCCTCGGGATGGAGCACGCTCAGGAACAGATCGACCGAGGGCTCCACCGTTCCCGGCGCGAAGCCCAGCATCCGGTAGTGTTCGTCCGACCAGGCGACTTTGCCGTCGGCAAGGCTCCAACTCCAGCTCCCGGTGCGGCTGATCCGCTGCCCCTCGGCCAGGAAGGCCTCGCTGCGCCGCAATCGCTGCTCCGCCTGCCTGCGCTCGGCGCGGTTGCGGGCTTCGCTCAGCGCCCGGCGCACCGCGGTGACGATCCGCGACAGCCTCTCCTTCAGGACGTAGTCCGTCGCGCCGATCTTGAGCGCGTCGATCGCGACTTCCTCGCCCAGCGTTCCGGAAACGAAGATGAACGGAACCTCGGGGCATTTCTGCAAGGCGATCTTCAGGGCGGAAAGGCCATCGAACGACGGCAGCGAGAAGTCCGCCAGGATCAGGTCGTACTCGTTTTCGGCGAGCGCGCCGACGAAGTCGTCGCGGGTCTGGACCCGTGTCGCGCTGCAGGGGATGCCGGCGTCCTCGAGCACCGCCCAGATGAGCTCGGCGTCCTTGCGGTCGTCTTCGAGATGGAGAATCCGCAGAGAAGCGTTCATGGTTGCATCCGCCCGCCCGGGCGGCTCTCAGCCCTTGCCCACGCTCCCCGGCGGCGCCTCGTTGATGATCGCCCAGAAGATCCCGAGCTGCTTGATCGCGTTGACGAACTCGTGGAAGTCGACGGGCTTCACCACATACGCGTTCACGCCGAGCTGATAGCTCGCCACCATGTCTCTTTCTTCCCGCGACGACGTCAGGACGACGACCGGGACCACCTTCAGCTTCGGATCGGCCTTGATGTGCTTGAGCACTTCCAGGCCGTTGACCTTGGGCAGTTTCAGGTCGAGGAGCAGCACGGCCGGGCTCTCGCCGCTGCGCGTGGCGAATTTTCCCCGGCAGTAGAGGTAGTCCAGCGCCTGCTCGCCGTCGCTGACCACGACGACCTCGTTGGCGAGGTTGTATTCCTCCAGTGCCGTGAGCGTGAGCTCGACGTCTTTGGGGTCGTCTTCGACCAGCAGGATGCGTCCCAATCCGCTCATGTTCGTCCCTTTCGTGTGTCGGGGGTCGAGAAATAGAACGTGGCGCCTTCGTCCACCACGCCTTCGGCCCAGACCCTGCCCCCGTGACGGGCGATGATGCGCTGAACCGTCGCCAGGCCGATGCCGGTGCCCTCGAATTCTTCGAGGCCGTGCAGGCGCTGGAACACGCCGAACAGCTTGTCGACATATTTCATGTCGAAGCCGACGCCGTTGTCTCGGACGAACACCGCGGTTTCGCCGGTCTTGGCGACGGTGCAGCCGATTTCGATCACTGCCTGCGCCCGCGTGCGCGTGAACTTCACGGCGTTGGAAATGAGGTTGACGAGCACGATCCTGAGCATCGGGCGGTCGCCGAGCAGGGTCGGAAGTGCGCCGATCTTCCAGACGATGTCGCGCTCCCTCGCGTCGCGCTGGATCTCGCCCGAGACTTCCCGCACCAGCTCGCCCAGGGCGACCGGCGCGGTCCGCGCCTCGGCACGTCCGATCCTCGAGAAGGCCAGCAGGTCGTCGATCAGCACGCCCATCGTCGTTGCCGATTCGAGGATCATCGTCAGGTATCGCCCGCTCCTGTCGTCCAGCACCGAAGACGCGCGCTTCTGGAGCAGCTGGGTGTAGCCGGCGATGTGGCGAAGGGGCGCGCGCAGGTCATGCGACGTCGAATAGGCGAAGGCCTCGAGCTCCTTGTTGCTCGAGGCCAGCTCGATGGTCTGCCGCTCGAGCGCGGCGTTGACCTCTCCGAGCTCGTCGCGGGCCAGACGCAGCTCCTGCTCGAAGCGGTGCCGGGTCGAGGCGAACCAGCCGACCATCAGCGCGAACAGGATGAAGGCGGCGAAGTAGGGGCGATCGGCGGGCTGGACCGACAGCTCGTACAGGGGCGGGGTGAAGAAGTAGGTGAAGCAGAAGCACGACAGCACGAGCGACAGGATCCCCGGCCCGGTGCCCGCGAACCAGACGGTTGCGCCGATGATCATCAGGAACAGCGGGAAGGGCAGGTTCTCGATCGACAGCAGCTCGGCGAGGTAGCCGAGCGCGACCGCTGCCAGCACCAGCCCGACCGCGAGGCCGTAACGAAGGATTGGCGACGCCTTCATGCGGCGAGCGCGCCAGGCAGGTCGGTCGCAGCCTGCGGTGGCTCACTCGGATCGATCGCAGCCATCTCGAGCATGGGAGGGGTCGGCCCTGACATCACAACGCCTGGTCATGATGGAACGATCTCGGCGCCGCGTCCAGACGCTTCGATTGGTCGTCGTCGCCATGCCCCGTTCCCGGCTCGTCGTTGAAATCGACGCGACGGAGCCTCGCGCACGGCGCTTTCATGAAGATTGTTTTCCGCTCTGTAAATTGGCAGGCCTTTCGCTCGGTATTGGACAGGTGGGGCCCGGCCGGGTCGATGTCTCATCGACGTCCCAGCCACTAGTCAGCAGACCATGAGCATCGCCAGCGTTTCAAGCACCACCACGGCCGCAGCCACTTCGAGCTTGCAAACCGTGTTGCCGACAGGCAGCCCGGTTCAGGAGGGAGACGGCGCAGGCACCCATCCGGTTCGTCACGGTCACCATGGCGGAGGGCACATGGCGAGCGCGATTGCGCAAGCCTTGCAGAGCCTCGGCCTCGCGCCTCCCGCCGGCGCAGCCACCACCGCCGGCTCGACGTCGTCTTCATCCACCGATTCGACCGACGCCACGACGGCATCCGGCGCCGGCAAGGTCAAGGACGACCTCCGCCAGTTCATGCATCAGCTGTTCGAAGCGGTGAAGGCCGAAGGCTCCGCCCCTGCCGGCGCAGGCTCGGGGGCGACGTCATCGTCGGGAGATTCGCAATCCGGGTTCGCCGCCGGGCTGTCGGCCCTGATCAGCCAGGTCAGCGGCGGCACCGCGCCCGCCGCACTTCAGAGCGCGTTCAGCCAGCTCGCCTCGGACCTTTCGCCGGCAGCCGCGTCGGCCTCCGGCGCTGCGACCGACAGCAGCCCCGCGACCCTGCAGGCGTTTCTCACGCAGCTCCAGCAGACCCTGGGCTATGGACAGACGACGAGCGGTTCTGCCTCGGGAAGTCTCGTGACGACCCAGGTCTGACGCGCCCGTTCGCGCGTCGAGCGGCCTCGGCGGCGCCGAAAGGCTGGCGGGGTCATTTCTCGACGCTGCCGAAGAGATGCTCTTCCAGCCTCTCCTCGGCGTCGCGCACGTTCGCGCTTTCGCCCTGTCGCAGCGCGTCGGCGTACCGGTCCAGCAGGAAGCGGTAGCGAACCCGGAACTGCCGCATCGTCCGGACGCGGTCGGTCTGTCGGCGCGAAGCGATTTCGGACAGCAGCGCGTCGCGGTCGGCGGTCATCGCCAGCTCGTGGCGCAGCTCGTCGATGAGCGGATCCGCCATGGCCTGCCCGTCGGGTCGACGAAACAGCGCCAGCAGTCGAAGGTGAGCGTCGACGACGGCGCGGGCGGCGTGGCGCAGGCTCACGGCAGCTCGTCGGCGTCGGCAGCGCTCAGAGGCAGGTCGCAGTCACCGTCGCCAGGCCGGAGGCGGGAATGGTGCCGCTCGCGCCGGCCAGGGTGCAGGTCTCGCCGACGGGTTGCACCGCGACCGCGACCGCATAGGCCGCTCCCGCCGCCGCCAGGCCCGCGAAGGCATACGTTCCGTCGGCGGCGATGGCCAGCAGCTGGATGCCGTTGCTCAGCGTGACGCTCGTTCCCGGCTTCAGGCCGCTCACCGCGACCACCACCGACGCGGTGACCACGCAGGTCACGGCGATGCCGGTGACGTTGGTCGTGGAATTGACCGTCCCGCTGCCGTTCGACACGGCGCAGGACTGGGCCACGGGCTGGGCGCTGACCGTGACGTCGTACGTGGCACCGGTCGCCAGCGTCGTCGCGAAAGTGAAATTGCCGTCGCTCGTCAAGGTGAGGTCGCCGCTGCCGTTGTCTTCGAGCGTGATGGAGCGCCCTGACGCCAATCCCGACAGCGTGCCGCTCACCGTGGCGTCCGCGGCGCCGCCGCAGCCGACGAGCGCGAGCTCCAGCGCCAGAGATATCGTGAGTCGACGAACGTAGCGCTGCATGGGTCACTCCTTTGGAGCGGCGACTCTAGTGAGGCCTCGCGATCCCGTGTGTTGTGGGCTTGCAAAGAAGGGTGAAGGATTCGGGAGGCCCGCGCCTGAACGCTCCGACGGGAGATCGACGGCCGAGAGGAAAGCTTCCGACGCCATGGCATGCCGCTTGCGTCCGGCGCGCGGGAGCCCGATCCGACCTGGAGACCCGAATGAAAGCCCGAACCCTCCTCAGCACCTTCGGCGCGCTGATCGCCGCCGGCGTCGTGCTCGCCAGCCCGGCGCGGGCGCAGAACGCGCTCGACGAGGTGATGGCGAAGAAGCTCATCCTCGTCGCCGTGCCGACCGACGCCGCGCCCTACGGCTACGTCGGCACGGACCTGCAGCCGCAGGGGCTCGACGTCGACGTCGCCAGGCTGATCGCCGCCAAGCTGGGCGTCAAGATCGAGCTCGTGCCCGTGACCAGCGCCAACCGCATCCCCTACCTGCAGACGAAGAAGGCCGACCTCGTCATCTCGACCCTCGGCAAGAATGCCGAGCGCGAGAAGGTCATCGACTTCACGATCGCCTACTCGCCGTTCTATCAGGCGGTGTTCGGGCCGAAGACGCTGGTCGTCAAGACGCCGGCCGATCTCGCCGGCAAGTCGGTCGGCGTGACGCGCGGCGCGATGGAAGATCAGGAGCTCGCCAAGATCGCGCCGGCCGGCGTCGACGTCAAGCGCTTCGAGGACATGAACGGCACGATCTCGGCGTTCGCCGCGGGCCAGGTGCAGTTGATGGCGGTCGGTGCATCGGTCGCGGGCAACCTGATGGCCAAGAACCCGCAGCTCGGCACCGAGTACAAGCTGCTCCTCAAGGACTCACCCAACTTCATCGGCGTCGCCAAGGGCGAGGACAAGCTTCGCCTCAAGGTCAACGCCATCATCGCCGACGCCAAGGCCTCGGGCGAGCTCAACGCGATGGCGTTGAAGTGGCTCGGCCGGCCGCTCGGCGACCTGCCGCAATGACGATCGAGATGGCGGCGGCGGCGCGCGCGTCGCGCCGGCACCGCGCCGCGTCGCCGACGAATCGCGCCGCCGCTTGATCAGCCTCGACTTCTCGGTCGTCCTCGCCGAGTGGCCGCTGCTCGCCAAGGGCGTCGCCGTCACGCTCGGCCTGACGGCGGTGGCGGCGGCGGCGGGCATGGTCATCGGCGTCGCCTGCGCCTGGTCGCGGGTGCACGGCGCCGCGTGGCTGCAGGCGCTCGTCGGCGCTTATGTCGAGCTGATCCGCAACACGCCGTTCATCGTCCAGCTCTTCTTCGTCTTCTTCGGCCTGCCCGGCATCGGCGTTCGCCTGTCGCCCGAAACCGCATCGGTGCTGGCGATGGTCGTCAACCTCGGCGCCTACGCCGCCGAGATCGTCCGCGCCGGCGTCGCGACGACGCCGCGCGGCCAGATCGAGGCGGCGCGCAGCCTGGCGCTGAGCGAAGCGCAGGTGTTCCTGCGCGTCGTCCTGCCGCCGGCGCTCGGCCGCGTCTGGCCCGCGCTCGTCAGCCAGATCATCATCGTCATGCTCGGCTCGGCGGTCTGCGGCCAGATCTCGACGCCCGATCTCTCGTACGCCGCCAACCTGATCCAGTCGCGCACGTTCCGCGCCTTCGAGTCGTTCATCGTCGCGACGCTCGTCTACCTCGCGCTCTCGGTGGCGCTGCGCCACCTGCTCCGCTGGGCCGGGCCGCGCTTCATCTTCGGCCGCTGAGATGGTCGACTTCTCGCTCTGGGACATCTTCCGCAACCTGCTGCTCGCGGCGCGCTGGACGGTCGTTCTCTCGCTCGTCGCCTTCGTCGGCGGCGGCCTCGTCGGCCTGGCCTTGCTGCTGGCGCGGCTGGCGCGATGGCGCGGCGCCGAGCCGCTCGTCGGCGCCTACGTCCAGCTGTTCCAGGGCACGCCGCTCCTGATGCAGCTCTTCCTCGCCTACTTCGGTCTCGCCCTGTTCGGCATCAACGTGCCGGCGTGGCTCGCCGCGACGCTCGCCCTGACGCTGTACACGAGCGCCTTCCTGACCGAGATCTGGCGCGGCTGCGTCGCTGCCGTCCATCGGGGCCAGTGGGAGGCGTCGAGCGCGCTCGCGCTGAGCCTCGGCGAGCAGCTGCGCCACGTGATCGGCCCGCAGGCCCTGCGCGTCGCCGTGCCGCCGACGGTCGGCTTCTTGGTCCAGGTCGTCAAGGGAACGGCGCTCGCCTCGGTGATCGGCTTCGTCGAGCTCACCCGCGCCGGGACGATGATCACCAACGCCACGTTCCGGCCGTTCACCGTCTACGCCTGCGTCGCCCTGATGTACTTCGCGCTCTGCTATCCGATCTCCGCCTGCGCCAGGCTGCTGGAAAGAAAGCTCCATGCCGGCCGTTGACGCCGTCGCGCCGGCGCCGCCGACGCCGTCCGCTGCCGCGGCAGCGGGCATCGTCGAGATCGCCGGCCTGCGCAAGCGCTTCGGCGCCAACGAGGTGCTGAAGGGCATCGACCTCAGCGTGCGCCAGGGCGAGGTCATCGCCATCATCGGCAAGAGCGGCTCGGGCAAGAGCACGCTCCTGCGCTGCATCAACGGCCTCGAGGTCTTCGACGAAGGCACGCTCACCGTCGACGGCAACGCGCTCCTGCACGGCGACAAGGCGGCGATGCGCCGGCTGCGGCAGCGGGTCGGCATGATCTTCCAGAGCTTCAACCTCTTCCCGCACCTGAGCGTCGGCCGCAACGTCATGCTGGCGCCGACGCTGGTGAAGAAGAGGGCGTCGACCGACGTCGTCGAGCTCGCGAGGAAGCTGCTCGCCCGCGTCGGCCTCGCCGAGAGATTCGACGCCCGGCCCGACGAGCTCTCGGGCGGCCAGCAGCAGCGCGTCGCGATCGCGCGCGCGCTGGCGATGGAGCCGGCGGTCCTGCTCTGCGACGAGATCACGTCGGCGCTCGACCCCGAGCTCGTCGGCGAGGTGCTGCGTGTCGTCGAGTCGCTGGCGCAGGAGGGCATGACGCTGCTCATGGTGACGCACGAGATGAGCTTCGCGCGCCGCGTCTCCGACCGGATCGTCTTCATGCACGCCGGGCGAATCCGCGAAGTCGGACCGCCGCAGCAGATCTTCGGCAGCCCGCAGACGGCGGAGCTCAAGCAGTTCCTCTCCGCGCTCGACGACTGAGCGCGACGCGGGCTAGAGCCGCGCCAACCTGCCGCCGTCGACGCGCAGCTCGGCGCCGGTGACGAAGGCGGCCTCGGCCGAGGCCAGGAAGGCGATCGCCGCGGCGACGTTGGCGGGCCGGCCGACGTCGCCCGGCGCCAGCTGCTCGACGCCCGACTTGACGTCGGGGTTGTCGCGCAGCATCGGCGTCTCGATCGCGCCGGGGAGGACGGCGTTGACGCGGATGCCCTTGGGCCGGCCCTCGATCGCCGCCGAGCGCGTCAGCGACAGCAGCGCTGCCTTGGCCGCGGCGTAGGCCGAGGCGAGCGGCGTCGTCTCGACGGCGTGGATGCTCGAGACGTTGACGATCGCCGCGCCCGGCCGGCAATTCAGGAACGCGTGCTTAACGAACCAGAACGCGCCGAAGAAATCGACGCGCATGACGCCCAGCAGGTCGGCCTCGTCGTGGGCCTCGATCGGCTTGAAGATCATCGTCCCGGCGTTGTTGACAATGACGTCGAGCCGGCCGAAGCGCGCCAGAGTGAGGGCGACGACGCGCGCCACCTCGCCCTCGTTGGCGACATCGCAGCGCAGCGAGATGGCGTCGATGCCGGCGTCGCGCAGGATCGCCTGAGCCGCCAGCCCCTTCGCTTCGTCGAAGTCCGCGCTGACGACGTGCGCGCCTTCGGCGCCGAAGCAGCGTGCCGTCGCCAGGCCGATGCCGCCGGCGCCGCCGGTGACGATCACGACCTGGTCGCGAAATCTCATGGCAGCGGCTCCTTCGCTAGTGGCCGATGTCGCTGTTCGAGGTGTCGGTCATCGCGCCCGGCGGAAACTCGGGCTGCGGCCGCTTGTGCCGCCGGTGCCGGAACGCCTCGGCTTCTTTCGGCGAGAAGATCGGCACGCGCAGGCTGACGCTCTGCGTCGGCAGCACGCCGCCCCATTCGTGGACGATCTTCTTGTAGGCCACGCCGACCGGGCGGATGCGGCGATCGAGGTCGAACAGACCGAGCGGATTGACGTTGCCGTTGTCTTCGCGCAGGGCGCTGTCCCAGTCGACCTGATCGGTGAGCGAGTACCAGGTGAAGCCGATCACCGGAATGCCGTCGTTGCGAACGCGCAGGACGTTGGCCCATTCCTTCCAGAGCCAGTACACCGCCTCGTCGCCCAGCGGGCCCTCGGCGTAGTTGGTCTCGGTGTGCATCACCGGCAGGCGGTAGCGGTCGTAGTACTGCCAGGTGATGCCGTCGTAGCCGAACACCTCGCCGGCCGGCAACGAGCTGCCGTCGGCGAACACCCGATGCTCGTTGGTGATGTAGTAGTCGTTGCCCATGACGCAGTGCTGCTTGATGCGGTTGGCGAGGAAGAAGTGGTACTCCTCGTGCGTCATGCCGTTGTCGGCGAGGTACTCGTACATCTCCGAGTCGACGCGCTTGCCGTAGTTGAGGTCGAGCGAGAGGAATCGCTTCGAGTTGGCGATCTCGGCCGACTGGATCGCGTCGGGGCTGTCGGCGTGGAAGTACTCGGACGATTCGCTCTGGATGAAGATCGCGTTCGGCCGCAGCTCGAGGATCGCCTGCATCGCCAGCACGTTCGCCTTGACGAGGTGCTTGAGCGCGGTGACGAAACCGAGGTCGCTCGTGAGCTGCTCGTTCCACCAGCCGTAGGCGGCCGAGAACGCGGCGCAGATGAACATCTCGTTGACCGGCGTGTAGACCTGGACCCATCGGTAGCGCTCGGCGAACGCGCGCGCGTAGTCGGCGAAAAGCGACGGGAAGTCGGGGTTCTGGAAGTTGCCGATCCAGTCGGGAACGCCGAAGTGGCAGAGGTCGGCCATCGGCGTGATGTCGCGCCTGAGCAGATCGCCGAAGGCGAGGTCGGCGAACTCCCAGTCGTAGCGTCCGGGGCCGAGCCAGGTCCGGTGCAGCGGCGGGCCATAGCGCAGCACGCCGATGCCGAGCTCCTCGACGCAGTCGAAGTCGGTGCGCCACTTCTCGTAGTGGCCGCACTTGGCCATCTCGTCGACGCGAGCCCGGCGGGGACCGACGGTGGGGTAGCTGTTCTCGATCCCGGTCGCGAACATGAAGGGCGGGATCACGGCGCGTCCCGCGGCATCGGCCGGGTCGTCAAAGCAGGCTTTGGTCGTTGTCGGAGACCGGCCAGCGCGAGACCAGGAAGGCGCGGAACACCGCGGCGACGCTGGCGACGCCGACGAGCGCGGCGATCAGTCGGCCGGCCGGCGTGGCGAGCACCGCAAGCAGCGCCGGCTCGACGCCGGCGAGCGAGACCCAGACCCAGGCGAGGCCCGAGACGACGAGCGCGACGACGATGGCGACGTCGACCGCGCGCACGCGAGTCGTGTCCTCGAGCCTGAGGCCCATGGCTTCGGGCCCGCTCGGGCGCTGCGCTGTCCGCTTCATGCATCGATCCTGATCTCAAGGACGGTTCGGCAACGGGCATGCCCGTTGCCGAACCCTCGTGGCGACCTGGAGAACCTCGATGCACAAATCCCTGAAGACCTTCGTCCCGACGATCACCAACATGATCCGCGCCGACCACACGCACGTGCTGGCGACCTTCCACCAATACGAGGTCGACACGGCGCCCGGAACCAAGCGCGCGCTCGTCAACACGATCTGCCTGGCGCTCGAGGTCCATGCCCAGCTCGAGGAGGAGATCTTCTACCCGGCGATGCGCGGGATCGCGGGCGACGCCGGCGTCGTCGCCAAGAGCATTCCCGAGCACGACGAGATGCGCCGCCTGATCGCCCGCCTGCGCGACATGGCGGCCGACGACGCCGGCTACGACGCGACCGTCATGGAGCTGATGCGCGACGTCCTCCATCACGTCGCCGACGAGGAGACGATCCTCCTGCCCGACGCCGAGCGCTCGCTCGCCGGCCGGCTCGAGGAGCTCGGCAGCGCGATGACCAGGCGCCGCCTCGAGCTGGTGATGCCGAAGCTGCCGGCGATCGCCTGGAACCAGCTGCGCGCGCTGCCCGCGAGCAACGTCCTCGTCGGCGCCGGCGCGCTGGCCCTGGTCGTGATGCTGCTCGGCGGACGGCGTCGGCGCAGCCGGCTCCGCCTCCGCCGAGGCTTGGCATAGCGATTGCCTGAGGGCCGTGCAGGCTGGCGGTCCGGGTCTGTGAACACTTGGAGCGCCCTTGGAAAAAATCAGCAATTCAATCGATTCCGCCCTCCGCCACGCGCTGCCCGGCCGGTCCGGCTTCGACACCCTCATCGTCGGCGCCGGCTTCGCCGGCAGCGTCCTCGCCGAGCGGCTCGCCACGGTCTGCCATCAGCGCGTCCTCATCGTCGACAAGCGGCCGCACATCGGCGGCAACGCCTACGACCGCCACGACGACGCCGGCATCCTCGTTCACCCGTACGGCCCGCACATCTTCCACACCAACTCGGCCGACATCTTCGAGTACCTCTCGCGATTCACCGAGTGGCGCCCTTACCAGCATCGCGTCCTCGCCAGCGTCGACGGCCAGCAGCTGCCGATGCCGATCAACCTCGACACCGTCAACCGCCTCTATGGCCTGAACCTCACGTCGTTCGAGATGCAGGGCTGGCTCGACTCGGTGGCCGAGAAGCTCGAGCGCATCGAGACCTCGGAGGATGCCGTCGTCGCCAAGGTCGGACGCGACCTCTACAACAAGTTCTTCCGCGGCTACACCCGCAAGCAATGGGGGCTCGATCCGTGCGAGCTCGACGCCAGCGTCACCGCGCGCGTTCCGACCCGCACCAACCGCGACGACCGCTACTTCGCCGACACCTACCAGGCGATGCCGAAGCACGGCTACACGCGCATGTTCGAGAAGATGCTGAGCTCGCCGAACATCAAGATCATGCTCAACACCGACTACCGCGAGATCGTCGACCTGGTGCCGTGGAACCACATGGTCTACAGCGGCCCGATCGACGCCTTCTTCAATCACCGCCACGGCAAGCTGCCGTACCGGAGCCTGGAGTTCCGCCACGTCAATCTCGCGCAGGAGCAGTTCCAGCCGGTCGGCACGATCAACTATCCGAACGACTACGGCTACACGCGGATCAGCGAGTTCAAGCACATCACCGGCCAGAAGAGCGACAGCACGTCGATCGTCTACGAGTACCCGCGCGCCGAAGGCGACCCGTACTACCCGGTGCCGCGGCCCGAGAATGCGGCGCTCTACAAGCTCTACGAGCGCGACGCCGAGCAGCTCACCAACGTCACCTTCGTCGGCCGCCTGGCGACGTACAAGTACTACAACATGGACCAGGTCGTCGGCCAGGCGCTGACCGCGTTCAAGCGGCTGCAGCGCCGCCTCGAGGAGCGGCCGGCGCGCCACCTCGACGTCGCCGCCTGAAGGCGCGGCGCGCTCAGGCGAGCAGCTCGGGCGGGGCGAGCAGGCGGCCGCGGCCGCCGAGGCGGCGGTAGTCGCCGAGCACCTCGGCGGCGACCTCGGCGATCCGGTCGGCCGCGCACACCGCGACGCAGGCGCCGCCGAAGCCGGCGCCGGTGAGCTTGGCACCGAAGACCGCCGGCTGCTCCTGCAGCAGCGAGACGAGGCGATCGAGCTCGGCGGTCGAGACCTCGTAGTCGTCGCGCAGGCTGGCGTGCGATTCGTTCATCAGGCGACCGAGGGCAGCGCCGTCGGCGCCGCCGACGGCGCGCAGGACGCGCGCGTTCTCGCTGACGACGTGGCGGGCGCGGCGCCGCCACGGATCGGGCAGCGACTCGACGGCGGCAAGGCGATTGACGTCGCGCAAACTGGCGACGCCGAGCCGCGCACAGGCTTCCTCGCACTCGCGCCGCCTCTCGTTGTACTTGCTCGTCACGAGCGTGCGCGGCACGCCGGAGTCGATCACCAGCACGGCACTGCCGGCCGGCAGCGACCAGAGCCGCGTCGCCAGCGAGCGCGCATCGAGGAAGAGGGCGTGCTCGACGTCGGCCAGGCTCGACGCCATCTGGTCCATGATGCCGCAGCGAACGCCGGCGTAGTCGATCTCGGCGCGCTGCGCCATCTGCGCGATCTCGACGTCGTCGATCGAGGCGCCGAGGAGTCGCCGCAGCGCGCGCAGGGTCGCGACCTCGAGCGCAGCGCTCGACGACAGGCCGACGCCCATCGGCAGCTCGGAAGCGACGTGGATGTCGAGCGGCGGCACCGCGTGGCCGCGCCGCCCGACCTCGTGGAGGCAGCCAAAGACATAGCGTCCGAACGGCTCGTCGGGAAGCCGCTCGAGCGTGAAGCGAAGCGGCTGGCCGAAGCCGTCGGAGCGCAAGGTGAACTCGTCGTCGACGGCGCGGCCGAGCGAGACCGTCGTCCGTTGCGCCAGCGCGATCGGCAGGACGAAGCCGTCGTTGTAGTCGGTGTGCTCGCCGAGCAGGTTGACGCGCCCGGGCGCGCTCGCGACGGCATCGGCCTCGTAGCCGTACGCGGCGAGGAAGCCGTCCCTCACCGCAGGCTCACCTCGACCGCCTGCAGCTCGCGCGCCTTGTCTTCGGGAAGCGCGTCCATGGCGTAGAAGCCGGCGCCGAGCTCGGTGCCGGCGAGGTACTTGAGCCGGTCGGGGGTGCGGTACGGCGGCCAGATCTGCGCGTGCAGATGCGCCTCGGGGTGCGCCTCGCCGTCGCTCGCCGCCTGGAACCACGCCATGAGGTAAGGCATCGGCCGCTGCCAGAGGCCGTCGTACTTCAGGAGCACCGTCTTGAGGGCCCGCGCGAGGTCGGCGCGCTGGGCGGCGTCGAGGTCGCCGAACTGCGCGACCGGCCGGATCGGCGCGACCCAGCACTCGTACGGATAGCGCGCGCAGACCGGAACGAAGGCGACCGCGTGCTCGCCCTCGTAGAGCATGCGGACGCCGTCGCGCCGCTCGGCCTCGATCATCGTCTCGAGCAGGCCGCGGCCGTGCGCGGTGAGGTGCTCGCGCGCCTGCGCCGCCATGATCGCCGGCAGCGGCGGCACGACCGGGTAGGCGTAGATCTGGCCGTGCGGATGGTGCAGCGTCGCGCCGACCTCGACGCCGCGGTTCTCGAACGGGAAGACGTGGCGGACGTCGGCGCTCGCGCCGAGGCGGCGCGTCCGGTCGCCCCATACCGAGAGGAGCAGCTCGAGGTGATCGAGCGCGAGCGCACCGAGCGAGGCGGCGCGATCGGGCGTGTAGACGACGACCTCGCAGTGGCCGCCGGCCGGCGCGGTCGGCACGTGGAGCACGGGGACGTCGGCGTGGCCCTGGCCGCCGAGCGCGGGAAAGCGGTTGTCGAAGACGGCGACGTCCCAGTCGCCGGCGGGCAGCTCGGTCGGCCGCGCCGCGTCTTCGGTCGTCGCCAGCGGGTCGTATTGCGGCGGCGGCTGGAAGGTGCGGTCCTGGCGATGGGCGGCGTAGGTGACCCATTCGCCGCGCAGCGGATGCCAGCGCAGGTGCGCCTTGCTCGCCAGCGGCTCGGCGAACGGGCTCGGCACGTCGGCCACCGGCGCGAGCGGCCGGCGCGCATAGAGCGTCAGCGCGCGCCCGTCGGGCTTGACCAGGTCGAGCGAATGCATCGTCGTCTAGACGCCGCCGGCGATGTGGGTGCGCGACGCCGTCGTCGCGCGGGCGATCGTGGCGAGCGGGATCTTCGGCGTGCGATCGGCGCGCAGGAGGCCGTTCGCCTCCTGGAAGGTGTCGGCGAACTGGGTGTAGCAGAAGCCGCTGAAGAGCGCGGTGTGGACGACGGTCTCGAGCAGGCGCTCGAACATCCGCGCCAGCTCGTCGCTGTCCTTCGCCGCGCTGTAGCCCCACGACGCGACCGGATCGGCGGCCGCGATCCGCGCCGAGGTCGGCACCGAGATCGGCGTCGAGATCGGCGTCGGGATCGGCGCGGCGCCGCTCGCCAGGGCGATGCCGCCGAACTCGGTCAGCATGATCGGCTGGCCGCGGTGCGGGTAGCCGTCGAGGGTGAGGACGCGGCCGCCCGGGCGGCGCCGGTCGAACAGCTGCTCGGTCTGGATCTCCGGCCCGTAGCGCTGGCGCAGGTGCTCGGTGTTGGCGTCGTAGTCGTGGATGCCGATGATGTCGGTCGCGCTGCTCTCCCAGCCGTCGTTGCCGATCACCGGGCGGGTCGCGTCGAGCGTCTTGGTGAGGTGGTAGAGCGCCTCGACCGCGTGGCGCTGCGCCTGCATGTTGGTCAGCTCCGGCACGCCCCACGATTCGTTGAACGGGATCCAGGCGACGATGCACGGGTGGCTGTAGTCGCGCTCGATCGCCTCGCTCCATTCGCGCACCGTGCGCTTGATCGCGGTGCGCGTGAAGCGGTACGCCGACGGCATCTCCTCCCAGACCATGAGGCCGAGCTTGTCGGCCCAGTAGAGGTAGCGCGGGTTCTCGATCTTCTGGTGCTTGCGCACGCCGTTGAAGCCCATCGCCTTGGCGAGCTCGACGTCCTTCCTCAGCGCGGCGTCGCTCGGCGCCGCCATCAGCGTCTCGGGCCAGTAGCCCTGGTCGAGGACCATGCGCAACAGGTACGGCCGGCCGTTCAGCATGAAGCGGTCGCGCAGGATCGAGATCGAGCGCAGCGCCGTGTACGACGTGAACTCGTCGATCGCCTCGTCGCCGGCGAGGAGCCGCACGGTCGCGTCGAGCAGCGTCGGCCGCTCCGGGCTCCAGAGCAGCTCGTTGCGGAAGTCGTCGATGCCGGGATCGGCGAGGACGACGAAGCGGTCGGCCTCGTGATCGATCACCTGGTAGCGGTCGCGCGCGAGCAGGCGCCTGCCGTGGCGCAGCGTCACCTCGATCGAGAGGTCCTGGACCGGATCGCCGCCGACGCGCGCCTCGAAGCGGATCGCGTAGCTCTCGACGTGCGGCGTCCAGCGGATCTTGTCGATGTAGGTCCGGCCGACGTGCTCGAGCCACACCGTCTGCCAGATGCCGCTCGTTCGCGGATACCAGATCGAGTGCGGCTCGCGCTGCCAGTCCTGCTTGCCGCGCGGCTTGGTGAGGTCGTGCGGATCGTCGATCGCCATCACCGTCACGCGCTGCTTCCCCGACGCGTCGAGCAGCGACGTGATGTCGGCCCAGAACGGCGTGTGGCCGCCTTCGTGCGTCGCCGCGAGGTGGCCGTTGACCCAGACCCTGGCGGCGTAGTCGACGGCGCCGAAGCGAAGGATCGTCCGGCCGCCATCGGGACGCAGCTCGAAGTCGCGTTCGTACCAGCAGCAGGGATGGAAGCCGCGGTCCTCGATGCCGCTCGCCGCCGACTCGGGCGGGAACGGCACCTCGATCGTCCGCGGCCAGCGCGCGATCTCGGCGGGGTGATGCAGCGCTCGGTCGTCGTCGTAGAGGAAGCGCCACGGGCCGTCGAGCGAGATCCAGCGCGGGCGCTGCAGCTGGGGGTTGGGGTGGGCGGGGTCCGAGTCGGTCACCGGTCGAATCTCTCCTGTCGCGATGGGATCGATTCTCGCGTCCGCGCCGCGTTCCCCGGCCGGCCCGCCCGGCGACGCCGGGAATTTTTCCCGCCGGCGCGGCCGGCGTCGATCACCCGGCGGCAGCGACCTTGCGCGGCGGCGTCACGCCGAGCGCGGGTGCGGCGCCTGCCGGCGCGGCTGCGGACTCGGCCTCGCCCTCGCCCTCGCCCCGCGCCGACGACGCCAGGACAGCGGCGAGCGAGCGCCGGATCGTCTCGGCGGCGACGTCCCACGAGTGCTCGCGCACGCGCGCCTGCATTTGCGCTTCGCGCTCGCGCCGCTGCGCCGCCGGCTCGGCGAGCGCGGCTCGACATGCGGCGACGAACGCCTCGGTGCTCGCCGCGATGGCGACGATGTCGCCGAACATCGCCTGGACGTCGTGGATCGGCGTCGACACGACGGGCTTGCCCGCGGCCATGTACTCGAGCGTCTTGGTCGGGCTGATGAACGCGGTCGACTCGTTGAGCGCGAACGGCATCAGGCAGACGTCCCAGGCGGCGACGAGCTGCGGCAGGAGCGCGTACGGCTGCTGGCCGAGCCAGTGCAGGTTGGCGCGGCGCGGCAGCGCCGCCGGATCGATCTTCACCACCGGCCCGACCATGACGATCTGCCAGGCGGGGTCGGCATCGGCGAGCGCGGCGACGAGGTCGAGGTCGAGCCGCTCGTCGATGACGCCGAAGAAGCCGAGCCGCGGCGCCGGCAGCCGGCCCTGCAGCTCGGCCGCGCGCGCCATCGCGGCCGCGTCGGCGGTCGCGCGCCGTGCCGCGTAGTGCGCGGCGTCGACGGCGCTCGGCACGCACAGCACGTTGGCGTTGGCGTCGCGCTTGGCCTCGTACAGGCGCGGTCCGCCGGTGACGACGAGATCGGCGCACTTGAGCAGCGCGCTTTCGCGCTGGCGCATCTGCCGCGGCGCGTTCTTGAACGCCGAGAGCTCGTCCATGCAGTCGTAGACGATCGCGCGCGGCGCGAGCTCGCCGAGCAGCGGCAACGCCATCGGCGTGTAGAACCAGACCAGGTAGTCGTCGATCGCCCGCTCGGCGAGGTAGCCGCCGATCATCGGCTGCAGCGCCGAGAGCTGGTCGTCGTGGAAGCCTGCGGCCTCGACCGTCGTGTGCGCGCGCAGCACCTCGACGCCGGCGCACGGCGTCATTCGCTCGAGGAAGGCCGGACCGTCGGTTCGCATCGGCTCTTCGACGACGATGACGTGGAAGTCGCGGGCCAGGCGGGAGAGCAGATGCTGCGGCCGCTGGAACACGAATTCCCAGCGCAGGTGCGAAAAGACGATGAGATGCTGCATGAGGCGTCGGTGATGAGGTCGTGAAGTCGAGAAGGGGCGCGCCGCTGCCGTTCGGCGCAGCGCAAGCGGGTCATGGCAAGGCACGTGCCGCGGCGATTCGCGCCGGCGCGACACCCGCGTCACGCCCCGGCGGTGCGCTGCGCCGATCGCAGCTCGGCGTGCTCTGCCACGTCCGTCGCGGCCTCGGCGGCGCCGACGCGCTCGGCGAGGAAGCGCTGCAGCGCATCGTCGAGCGACGGCATGAGCGCGCCGCGCTCGCTGGCGAGGACGCCGTGGCGAGGCCGGGCGGCGACGAGACCGAGCGCCGAGCTCGGGCACGGCACGAGCGTCGTCGTCGCGATGCCTGCGAGCGCGGCGGCGCGCGTCGCCAGCTCGGCCCAGCTGACGTCGCCGGCGTTGGCGAGATGCCAGATGCCGGCCTCGCCGTCGATCAGCAGATCGAGGCAGGCGTGGACGAGGTCGGGAACATACGTCGGCGAGATTCGCTCGTCGGTCGCGGCGCGAAACGTCTCGCCGCGTTCGAGCGCGGCGAGCGCCAGGCAGACGAAGTTGTGGCGGTCCCACGGCCCGAAGAACGCGCTCGTCCGGACCACCAGCGCCTGGGCGCAGCGCGCCAGCACGTCGCGCTCGCCGGCGGCCTTGCTCGCGCCGTAGACGTTGAGCGGCGCGGTCGTGTCGCTCTCGACGCGGGCACGGTCGCCGCGGCCGTCGAAGACCTGGTCGCTCGAGAACGTGACGAGGCGGATGCCGGCCTCGGCGCACGCCTCGGCGAGCACTGCCGGCCCGACCGCGTTCTCGCGAAAGCAGCGCTCGACGTCGGCTTCGGCGGCATCGATGCGAACGTAGCCGCTCGCGTTGACGATCGCCCACGGCTTCCAGCGCGCGATCGCTGCCGCGACCGAGGCGCGATCGGCGATGTCCATCGCGGCGCGATCGAGCACCCGGAAGGCGATGTTGCGCTGGCCGCAGATCGCCGCGAAGGCGCGGCCGAGCGTGCCGCCGGCGCCGCTGACGAGGATCGGCGCGACGGCGGCGCCGGGCGCGTGCGGCCGAAAGCCGGCGAGCGGCGTGACGGCGCTGCGCGGCACGATCGGCTTGGCGACGAATCGATCGGCGCGCCGCCACCAGCCTTCGCCCTGCAGCACCGGATGGCTCGCCTCGCGTCCGGTCGCGAGCTCGCCGATCAAGGCAGCGAGCGCGGTCGGGCGCGGCTCGGGCGAGCGGATGTCGAACGGACCCGGCTCGTAGTAGCCGCGGCATTCGCCGAGCAGGCAGTTCCAGTCGAACGAGCCGAGCAGCGACCACGCCGTCACGGCGCGAACCTCGACGCCGGCGGAGCGCGCCTCCTGCGCCGCGCGCCAGATCTCGAGCAGCCAGCGCAGCTGGTCCTCGCGGCCGGCGTCGATGTGCGCTTCCGTGACGGCGAGCGGAATGCGGTAGCGCTGCCAGGCTTCCTCGAGGAGCGACGCGATCGCCGGCGCCGGCGTGGCCAGGACGCGCACCGATTCGATGTCGACGAATCGTTCGCCCGGCACGCCGCCGACGGCGCGGTCGGGGTAGCGCTCGACGCGATGGTCGAGCCAGCGTTCGCTCGTCACGTAGTAGTTCGCGCCGATGAGGTCCGGCGGGCACGGGTGGTCGGCGAACCAGAGGAGTTCGCTCGCGTCGGCGCCGCTCTGGCGGAGATAGCTCCAGAGCGGATGGCAGCAATCGACGCGGCCGCAGAGGAGATCCCAGGCGAGCCAGCGCCGCTCGTTGTAGAACTCGACGACGCCGCGCAGCGGCTCGGTGCCGTAGGTGCGGCTGATGTCGTCGGTCTGGACCAGGCGCGCCGCCGGGTTGACGCGGCGGATCGCCTGCATCGCGAGCACCGTCGCCCGGCACTGGTTGACCAGCGCGGCGACGAACGAGCGGTCGTCGCACGCATGCGGGTACCAGAGCCCGTAGAGGGCGCTGAAGCGCGCCGTCGTCAGCGGCTCGTTGACGGGCGTCCACTGATCGACCCACGGATAGCGCGCGGCGACCGCTGCCGCGAACTCGGCCAGCCCTTCGGCGAAACGCGGGCAGAGCAGGCTGGTGTGGCGCGGCCCGCTGCCGTGGTGGACGAGGCCGACGATCGGCGCGACGCCGAGGCGGCGCAGGGCGGGCAGGCGGCGATCGGCCCACGACCAGTCGGCGCTCGCCGGCCCGTCGGGCGCGGTCGTCTCCCACAGCACCGGATAACGAAGCGCGCGCAGGCCGAGCGCCGCGAAGCGCTCGAGGTCGCCGTCGCGGTCGAGGTGGCCGTTGCGATCGAGCTGCGTGTGATAGGCGTCCCGGACCCGGTTCACGGTGCATTCGACGCCGCCCCACATTTCCAGGGCGGCCGGGCCTTCGTTCTTGGACATCGTTCTTGCGGCAGGGTCGCTGAAGCCGCGTCTCGGCAATTCGCGCGCCTTCCGCCGCAGCGCGCGAACGGCACGGTGATTGCCGAAGCGAGTCACGCCGCGACGTCTCGCGAGCGAACCCAGGAGGAAGAGCATGGCCACGGCCAAGAAGAGCGCAGCGAAGAAGCCCGCCGCGACCGCGCGCGCGGCGAAGACCGACGCGACGCTGCTGCTGCAGCGCGACCACAGCGACGTCAAGAAGCTGTTCAAGCAGTACGAGAAGCTCGCCGACGCCGAAGCCGAGGGCGAAGAGCGCCAGGCCCTCGCGACGCAGATCTGCACGATGCTGACGGTGCACGCGACGATCGAGGAGGAGATCTTCTACCCGGCCGCGCGCGAAGCGCAGGTCGATGCCGACCTGCTCGACGAGGCCGAGGTCGAGCACGCCTCGGCGAAGGACCTGATCGCCCAGATCGAGTCGATGTCGCCCGACGACGATCTCTACGACGCCAAGGTCACGGTGCTGGGCGAATACATCGACCACCACGTCCAGGAAGAAGAGGGCGAGATGTTTCCCAAGTGCCGGCGCGCCAGGATGGACCTCGCCGGGCTCGCCGAGCAGCTCGCGGAGCGCAAGGCGGAGCTGATGGCCGAGGTGCCGGCCTAGCGGGCGTCGGCCGCCGGCGGGCGCGAGGGGCCGATCAATCGGTCACGTTTTGCGCCCGGCGGACAGCAATTTCACACAATTCGCATCGGCGAGATGCGAAAGACTCGGAGCCGTACCGAAAAGCATGGATGCGCGCGGCCCGGGAAACGTTCAGTCTTCGCTCGCTGAAGGTCCGTATCGCCCTCGCCGGCGCGGTGCTCATCCTCGCGAGCGTGACGCTGACGGTCATCTTCGTGCTGCGCGAGGTCGGCCGGAGCAGCGAGCAGATCGTCCTCGACTCGCAGGAAGACGACGCGCGCCGCATCGCCGGCACGGTCTCGCGGCGCCTCGTCGGCCTGCAGCGCGCGCTGCGCAGCGTCGCCGGCCAACTCGCGCCGGCGACCCTCGTCGACAAGGCCAGGCTCACTGAGTTCGTCCAGGGCCAGGGCGTCCTGGCGACGCTGTTCGCGAGCGTCTTCGTCGTCGCGCTCGACGGCACGATCGTCATCGTCAGCGACGAGAACGGCGCGCGCGACCCGCACCGCAACGTCGCCGACCGCGACTACTTCAAGGACACCTTGCGCAACCATCGGCCGATGATCGCGCGCGTCGCGTCGTCGCGCGTCTCGGGCGAGCCGATCGTGATCCTGACGATGCCGGTCTTCGGCAGCGACGGCAGCGTCGCCGCGGTGCTCGGCGGGTCGCTCCGGCTGTCGAGCCGATCGCTCCTCGACGACCTGACCCAGGACACGCCGGATCGCCGTTCGCCGATCTCGACCGTCGTCGTCGACGCCCAGGGCCAGATCCTGTCGCACCCGTCGCGCGAGCTGGTGCTGCGCGACGGCGCGGCCGACCCGGCGATCGCCGCGGCGCTGCTCGACTGGCGCCAGCGCGGCAGCCCGATCGAGGCGTCGGGCTACTCGGTGCGCGCCGGCGACTACGAAGTCGGCATGGCGGGAATTGCCGATGCCGACTGGCTGGTGCTGCGCTCGGCGCGCGCCGATGCGCTGCTCGGCGGCGTGCTCGAGGGCGAGAAGCGCGCCCGCTGGCTCGCCTTCGGCGTCGCCGCCGGCGGCGGCCTGCTGATGCTGCTGATCACGTTCTACCTGCTCCGGCCGCTGGCGCGGCTCAAGCACCGCGCCCTGCAGCTGATCGCCGAGGACGCCGACGTCGAGGCCGGCTGGCCCGATCTCGGCGGCGAGCTCGGCGAGCTCTCGCAGGTGCTGCAGCACGTGATGCGCGAGCGCAAGGCGGGCCAGGCCGCGGGGCAGCTGCTGCTCGCCAAGATGCGCGCCGTGATGGCGAAGGCGCCGGTCGGCATCGCCTTCACGCGCAACCGCCGCTTCGAGCTCGTCAGCGACGAGTTCAATCGCCTGCTCGGCTACGAAGGCTCGGGCCTCGACGGCGAGGCGGCGCGCCGGATCTACGCCTCCGACGAGTTCTATCAAGGTCTCGGCACGCGCGTCGCCGCGGCGTTCGGCGTCGGCCGGGTCTTCGCCGAGGAGATCGAGTTCGTGCGCCGCGACGGCAGCCGCTTCTGGGGCCAGCTGCTCGGCGCGCCGGTGAGCCGCAACGACGCCGGCGCGGGAACGATCTGGACCCTCGGCGACATCAGCGAAGAACGGCGCAAGCGCAACGCCCTCTCGTGGGCGGCGACGCACGACGCCCTCACCAACATCGCCAATCGCCAGGAGTTCGAGACCCGGCTCGCCGAGCACCTCGTCGACCGGCGCCGGCGCGAGGTCGCGTGCGTGCTCTACGTCGATCTCGACGGCTTCAAGGCGGTCAACGACGCCGCCGGCCACGCTGCCGGCGACCAGCTGCTGCGCGACGTCGCCGCCTTGCTGCTGGCGCGAATCCGCTCGATCGATCTCGCCGCGCGACTCGGCGGCGACGAGTTCGCGATCCTGCTGCAGGCGTGCGCGCTGCCGACGGCGCTGAACGTCGCCGAGCAGATCAGGGCGCGCGTCGACTCGCATTCGCTGATCTGGCAAGGCCAGCATTTCCGCGTCGGCGTGAGCATCGGCGTGGTCCAGATCGACGACAGCTACGACGACGTCGCCAGCGTCATCGCCGCCGCCGACGATGCCTGCTACGCCGCCAAGCACGCCGGCCGCAATCGCGTCAGGAGCGGCGGTCAGGGCCTGCGCCTGGTCCACGACGGCAAGTCGTAGCCGGCGTCGACGGCGGCTCAGGGCGGCCCGGTGACGCCCATGCGCGCGATCCAGGCGACGATCGTGTCGAGGATGTGGCCGAGGACCTCGGCATCGTTGCTGCCGCTGCGGGCGCGAACGTGGAAGCCGTGGTCGGCGTCGTCGAACAATGCCAGCGTCGCGCGCGGGCCGAGGCGCTCGGTCACGGCCGTGATCAGGGCGAGGTCGGCGAGCTCGTCGCGGCCGCCCTGCACGAACAGCATCGGGCAGGCGACGCCGGCGAGGTGATCGGCGCGATCCTGCGCCGGCCGGCCTGCGGGATGGAGCGGGAAGCCGAGGAAGACGAGGCCGACGACGCCGGGCAACGGCGACTGGGCCTGCGCTTGCGACGTCATCCGGCCGCCGAACGACTTGCCGCCGGCGAAGAGCGGCAGCCCGTCGAGGCGCCGGCCCGCTTCGGCGACGGCGGCGCGTACGGCGGCCTGGGCGACGCGCGGCGGATCGGGCCGACGCGACGCGCGCTCCATCGACGGAAACTGGAAGCGCAGCGTCGCGATGCCGCGCGCCGCCAGCCCGTCGGCGACGGCAGCCATGAACGGATGGTGCATGCCGGCGCCGGCACCGTGCGCGAGGACGTAGGCCGCACGCGCGTCCGCCGGGGTCGTCAGGAGCGCCGAGACGGCGCCGCTGCCGGCGACGTCGATCGAGAGGGCGCGGGTCAGCGCGGCGCCGATCCCGCTTCCGCGCCCGCTGACGCCGAGGCCGAGGCCGACGGCGACGCCGCGGCCATCGTCGGCGTCGCGGTCGACAGGGCGGCCGGAGCGGTCGATGCCGGCGCCGAGATCGCCGCTGGCGAAGTCGCCGGCGTCGCGTGCGACGCGCCCATGCTCGACGTCGACATCGGCAGCAGCGGCACGATCAGCAGCGCGACGATGTTGATGATCTTGATCAGGGGATTGACCGCCGGGCCGGCCGTGTCCTTGTAGGGATCGCCGACGGTGTCGCCGGTGACCGCGGCCTTGTGCGCCTCGCTGCCCTTGCCGCCGTGGTGGCCGTCCTCAATGTACTTCTTGGCGTTGTCCCAGGCACCGCCGCCGGTGCACATCGAGATCGCGACGAAGAGGCCGGTGACGATCGTTCCCATCAAGAGGCCGCCGAGCGCGGCCGGGCCGAGGAGGAGGCCGACCAGGATCGGCGCGATCACCGGCAGCAGCGACGGGATCATCATCTCCTTGATCGCGGCCTTGGTCAGCATGTCCACCGCGACGCCGTATTCCGGCTTGGCCGTGCCCTCCATGATTCCCTTGATGTCGCGGAACTGGCGCCGCACTTCGACGACGACGGAACCGGCGGCGCGGCCGACGGCTTCCATCGCCATCGCACCGAAGAGGTACGGGATCAGTCCGCCGATGAAGAGGCCGACGATGACGCGCGGCTCGCTCAGGTCGAACGAGACGCTCATGCCGCGGCCGGCGAGCGAGTGGGTGTAGTCGGCGAAGAGGACGAGCGCGGCGAGGCCGGCCGAGCCGATCGCGTAGCCCTTGGTCACTGCCTTGGTCGTGTTGCCGACGGCGTCGAGCGGATCGGTGACCTCGCGAACGCTCGCCGGCAGGTCCGACATCTCGGCGATGCCGCCGGCGTTGTCGGTGATCGGGCCGTAGGCGTCGAGGGCGACGACGATGCCGGCCATGCTCAGCATCGCGGTTGCGGCGACGGCGATGCCGTAGAGGCCGGCGAGGCCGTACGAGACCATGATGGCAACGCAGACGAAGAGGACGGGCCACGCCGTCGAGCGCATCGAGACGCCGAGGCCGGCGATGATGTTCGTGCCGTGGCCGGTGGTCGACGCCTGCGCGATGTGCTGCACCGGCTTGTACTGCGTGCCGGTGTAGTACTCGGTGATCCAGACCATCGCCGCGGTCAGCACCAGGCCCACCGCGCACGACCCGAAGAGCGCCATCGCCGAGACCGTGCCGCCGGCGGCGAGCGCGAGCGGCTGCGGGAAGAGCGAGGTCGTCACGAACCAGAAGGCGATCAGCGAGAGCACGCCGGCGACGGCCAGGCCCTTGTAGAGCGCCGGCATCACGTTCTTCATGCCGGGCGAGGCCTTGACGAAGAAGCAGCCGATGATCGAGGCGATGATCGAGACGCCACCGAGCAGGAGCGGGTAGATCACGGCGTTGACCGTCGCGCCGGTCACCATCAACGCGCCCAGCGCCATCGTCGCGATCAGCGTCACGGCGTAGGTCTCGAACAGGTCGGCGGCCATGCCGGCGCAATCGCCGACGTTGTCGCCGACGTTGTCGGCGATCACCGCGGGGTTCCGCGGGTCGTCCTCGGGGATGCCGGCCTCGACCTTGCCGACCAGGTCGGCGCCGACGTCGGCGCCCTTGGTGAAGATGCCGCCGCCGAGGCGCGCGAAGATCGAGATCAGCGACGCGCCGAAGGCGAAGCCGAGGAGCGGCTTGAGCGATTCCGAATCGACCTTGGCGCCGCCGCCGCTCACGTACCAGAAGAACGCGCCGACGCCGATCAGGCCGAGGCCGACGACGAGCATGCCGGTGATCGCGCCGCCCTTGAAGGCGACGTTGAGCGCCGGGCCGATGCCGAGCGTCGCCGCCTGCGCCGTGCGCACGTTGGCGCGCACCGAGACGTTCATGCCGATGAAGCCGCACGCGCCCGAGAGGACGGCGCCGAGGACGAAGCCGGCCGCGGTGGTGTGATCGAGGAAGACGAAGATCAGGATCGCGAGAACGACGCCGACCGCGGCGATCGTCTTGTACTGGCGCGCCAGGTAGGCGGCCGCGCCTTGCTGGATCGCCGCGGCGATCTCCTGCATGCGCGCGTTGCCCGCGCTCTGGCGGAGGATCCAGCTTCTCTGGATGAAGCCGTAGAGAACCGCCGCCAGCCCGCAGGCCAGGGCGACGTAGAGCGCCGTCGTGGTGGAGATCAAGAGAGTTCCTTCCTCGTTCGATTCGTTGAATTCGCGCGATTCATTCCAGAATTCCCGGGCCGCCGTGAAGAGCGCACGTGCTCGGGCAAACCTGCGAATGGTAAGGGATGCCGGCGCGGGCTCGGCCAGGACCCGCTGCCGGCAGGCGGAGCGCCCGCGGCTGCGGCTTAACATCGAAGCTTCCCTTCGACGCGACGTCCGCCATGAGCCTGCACAACGTCACTCCCGGCGCCCGCGCCCCCGACGAGTTCAACGTGATCATCGAGATCCCGATGAACGCCGACCCGATCAAGTACGAGGTCGACAAGGCGAGCGGCGCGATGTTCGTCGACCGCTTCATGAGCACGGCGATGCACTATCCGTGCAACTACGGCTACGTGCCGCAGACGCTCTCCGACGACGGCGATCCGGTCGACGTGCTCGTCATCACGCCGTTCCCGCTCGCCCCCGGCGTCGTCGTCACCTGCCGGCCGATCGGCGTGCTGAAGATGGAGGACGAGGCCGGCGGCGATGCCAAGCTCCTCGCCGTGCCGATCGACAAGGTCCTGCCGATCTACAAGCACTGGCAGAAGCCCGCCGACATGAACGAGCTGCGCCTCAAGCAGATCCAGCACTTCTTCGAGCACTACAAGGATCTCGAGCCCGGCAAGTGGGTGAAGATCAGCGGTTGGGAGGGCCCCGACGCCGCGCGCGCCGAGGTGCGCAACGGCATCGCCAGCTACGTGGCGGCGAACGCGTCGCGGTCATCCTGAACGCAGTCAAGGCTCTCGACCGGCGCGATCCTTCGCTCCGCTCAGGATGACGACACGGCCTTGAACGGCCGGCGCTCGTTGAGCTCGTCGAGGTAGCTCTCGACGCCCGCGCCTTCGCGGGCGATGAAGTCGTCGATGGCGCGCGCGAACTGCGGATGGGCGAGCCAGTGCGCCGACCAGGTCTGCACCGGCAGCAGGCCGCGCGCCATCTTGTGCTCGCCCTGCGCGCCGCCCTCGAAGCGCTGGTAGCCGTGGCCGATGCACCACTCGAGCGGCTGGTAGTAGCAGGCGTCGAAGTGGAGGCAGTTGACGTGTTCGACCGCGCCCCAGTAGCGGCCGAAGGCGGTCTTTCGCTCCGGGTCGATCGCGATCAGCGACGCCGCGATGCGCTTGCCGTTGCGCCACGCCGTGAAGAGCAGCCAGTTGCGACCCATCGTCGCGCTCGTCCGGGAGAAGAAGTCGCGCGTGAGATACGGCGTCGAGTGGTGCGCGCGGTAGGTGAGCGTGTAGCAGCGGTAGAAGAAGTCCCAGTCGGCCCTGGCGATCGCCTCGCCCGACGCGACGCTGAAGGTGACGCCGGCGTCGGCGACGCGGCGCCGCTCCTGCTGGATCTTCTTTCTCTTGTCGCGCTGCAGGCTGGCGAGGAAGTCGGCGAAGTCGGCGTAGGGCTCGGGCGCCCGGTTGCGCCAGTGGAACTGCACCGTCGTTCGCAGCGACCAGCCCGCCTCGCGCGCCGCCGCCTGGTCCGCGTCGTCGAGGAACAGCAGGTGCGCCGACGACAGCTGCGCCGATCGCGCCAGCTGCTCGATGGCGCGCAGCAGGAGCAGGCGATGCTCCGGCGTTCGCGCCAGCAGGCGGGGCCCGGGAACGGGCGTGAACGGAATCGCGTCGAGCAGCTTCGGGTAGTAGTCGAGGCCGTGGCGCTGGTAGGCGTCGGCCCAGGCCCAGTCGAACACGTACTCGCCGTACGAGTGATCCTTGAGGTAGAGCGGGCAGGCGGCGACGATCTCGGCGCCGCGCTCGAGGGCGAGGAAGTGCGGCGCCCATCCCGTCGCGGCGACGGCGCTCGCCGATTCGTGCAGCGCGCGCAGATAGGCCATGGTTGCGAACGGCGTCGCCGAAGGCTGCGCGGCGACGAGCGAGTCCCACGTCGCCGCGTCGATCTCGGCCGGGTCGTCGAAGACCCGGATGACATATTCTTCGTCCGTCTTCTCGCTTCCCTTGCGCGCTCTCGCGTCGTCGTTCATAGGTCAGCTGCTCTGCCGGTGAAAGTGGCGCTGGCGCAGATCAATGCCACCGTCGGCGACCTCGCCGGCAACACGGGAAGAAGATCCTCGACGCGGCGCGGCGCGGCTACCAAGAAGGCGCTCGCCTCGTGCTCAGGCCCGAGCTCGGCCTGTGCGGCTACCCGCCCGAGGACTTGCTGCTGCGGCCGGCGTTCATGCGCGCCTGCGCCGAGGCGCTCGCCGATTGCGCCCGCCGGCTGGCCGATCTCCCGGGTCTCTTCGTCGTCGTCGGCCATCCGCATCAGCTGGGTTCCTCGGGCGATGTTAGGTCGAACTCGGTGGCGGTGTCCTTGCGCTTCAACGCCGCCTCGGTGCTGTCCGAAGGTCGCGTCGTCGCCACGTATTGCAAGCGCGAGCTGCCCAACTATCAGGTGTTCGACGAGCGCCGCTACTTCGCGTCGGGCCGCGACGCCGACATGCCGGCGCTCGTCTTCACGGTCGAGGGCCTCCGCTTCGGCCTCGTCATCTGCGAGGACGCCTGGTTCGACAAGCCGGGCGAGCTCGCCTGCAGCGCCGGCGCGCAAGCGCTCTGCGTCGTCAACGCCTCGCCGTTTCACCTCGGCAAGATGGTCGAGCGCGAGGAGCCCATGGCGATCCGCGCGCGCTGGCGATGCCGCTCCTCTACGCCCACCCTGCCGGCGGCCAGGACGAGGTCGTCTTCGACGGCGCCTCGTTCGCCCTCGAGCGAACGGCGTCGTCGACGCGCGCGCGAGGATGTTCGAGGAGGATGTCGTGATCGTCGACATCGAAGTCGGCGCCGGCTCGGTTCGCGGCGCGATCGCCAGGCGCCGGTCGCATCCGCGTCACGCACCGCGCCTTCGGCCGCGACTGGCGCTATCCGATCACGTCCAGGTTCCGCGCCTGAGATCGACCCGGCGCCGGGGGCATTGCCCTAAACTCGGTCGCATCGAATTCCTCGCGGAGCCCGGGCCATGAAGCAGATCACCGCCATCGTCAAGCCGTTCAAGCTCGAGGAAGTCCGCGAGGCACTGGCCGAGATCGGCGTCTCCGGCCTGACCGTCACCGAGGTGAAGGGGTTCGGCCGGCAGAAAGGCCACACCGAGCTCTATCGCGGCGCCGAATACGTCGTCGACTTCCTGCCCAAGGTGAAGATCGAGGTCGTCGTCAAGGAGAGCGAAGCCGAGCGCTGCATCGACGCCATCGTCAAGGCCGCCAAGACCGGCAAGATCGGCGACGGCAAGATCTTCGTCACCGAGGTCGAGCACGTCGTCCGCATCCGCACCGGCGAGGTCAACGAGGACGCGGTCTAGCGGCGGTCGCGGTCGCGGCCCGGCACACCGGCGTCGACCAGGCGCGTGCCGCAGAGCCGGTCGTGCCAGAACTGGCGATCGGGCTCGAGCAGGGCGAGCAGGGCCCAGCCGCCGATGCCGGCGGCAACGGCGCCGAGACTGCGCGCAGGCGGCCAGTGCAGCGCCGACGAGATCGCCGTCGCCGGTCCGAACCAGGCGCAGCAGGCGGCGGCGTAGCGCCCGAGCGCGCGTGCCTGCGACACCCGTTCGCCGGCGGCGCTGACGAGGCGGATGCGCCAGGTCTGCATCGCCAGCGTCTGGCCGCGCCTCGACCAGAGCCAGACGAAATAGACGCCGTAGAGGACGAGCGCGTAGAGCCGCAGCGCCGTCTCGCTCTGCAGCGGGTGGCGCTGCCCGGTCTGGGCGAAGAAGAGGGCGCCGAGCACGCCGGGGATCAGGGCGATGCCGAAGAGGAGCGTCGCCTCGTAGGCGAAGCAGGCCATGCGGCGGGCGAGCGAAGGTGTCGCCGCGCGGCCGGCGGCGAGCTCGCCGCGGCCGCCTTGCGCCGCCGTCATCGCGACGTCGCGGGCGTGGGCGTGGCGGCGACCGGCGGCATCGCCGGCCGAGGCGCCGAGGCCGAGGTCACCGCGGCGGCTTGCGGGCCGCGCCGCGGCAGCAGCGTCGATCGGTTGACGAACTCGGGCGTCGTCGCGATCTTGGGCATCCCCGACTGCTGGTGCGCGGGCGGCGCGGGGCGGCGCGTGATGACGGTCGTCGTCGCACCCGGGGCCGCCTGGACCAGCGTCGGCGCGACCGGCTTCGGCGCCTGCGCCAGCGCCGGGTTGGGAACGACGTTGAACTTGGCCTCCTTGCTGTCGCGTCCGTTCTTGGCCGGCTTCGACGCGGCTTCGCGCGGCGCGCTCGCCGCCGACGCGGCGCGGGCGGCGAGCTGCTGGCGCTGCTCGGGCGGCAGCGCCTGGTAGGCGCGCCAGCGCTCGCTGCGATCGGGGACCTGAAGCTGGCGCGCCTCTTCGAAGCGCAGGCGTGCCTGGCCGCGCTCCGCCGGAGTCAGCTTCGCCCACTCGACCATCCGCGCCGTGATGCGGCTGCGTTCTTCGGGCGCGAGCGTCTTGAAGCGGGCGGCGAGGGCGATCCACTTCTGCTTGCGCGGCGCGTCGATGCCGGGCCAGTCGCGCTCGAGCGGCGCGAGCGCCTCGCGCTGCGCCGGCGTCAGCGCGTGCCAGCGGACGCCGTCCTCGCGCGGCGCGGGCGCCGACGCGGCGCCGGGGAGGCGCGGCGCCTGCGCGACCGCATCGGCGGCCCAGGCCACCAGCACGGTGCAGCAAAGGATGCGGAGCGCGGCGGCGCGCGCGGACTCGAGGGGCAGGGCGCGGCTTTCGGGAGTCGGCTCGCGCTTCATTGCCGCTCGCCTCATTCGCTCGGAGGCGCCTTCAGGAACTCCGAGAAGCCGGGATCGCGGTAGGCGTTGATCGGCAGGTCGTCGCCCAGCAGGGCCTCGTCGACCTCGGCGGCGACCGAGATCTGGGTCCGGTTCTGCCAGTCCTGGATCAGGACGAGGCCGCCGACGAGGGCGACCAGCGGCAGGACCGAGGCGAAGCGCAGCCACCAGCGCGAGCGGCTGAAGCCGGCAATCGCCGCGCCCGAGGCGGTGACGCCGAGGCCCTCGGCGTTCTCGCGCGAGCGGCGCGCGATCTCGAGCGACTTCTCGCGCGCGAAGCGGAGCCGCTCGGCGACGTCGGGGGCGATCTGCTCCGCGCTTTCGCTCAGGCAGACGGCGACGCTACGCGCAAAGCGCGACTCGGCCGCGTCGCGGGCCGCCTTTTCGTACGAGCTGTCGTTGTTCTTCATGACGTGATTCCCTTCGCCTTCAGAGCCTTCGCCAATGCATGCACGGCCCGCGAGCAGTGCGTCTTGACGCTCCCTTCGGAGCACCCCATCGAGGCGGCGGTCTCGGCGACATCGAGTTCTTCCCAGTAACGCAGGAGAAAGGCCTCGCGTTGACGGCCGGGCAGAAGCGCGACCTCGGCCTCGATCATTTGCAAGATCTGAGCCCGGGAAACCGACTCCGCCGCGCTCTCCGACTGGAGCGGCCCGCCGAGCGCCTCGAGGGTTTCGAGGATGTCGAAGTCGCCGTCGTTCCCGGCGGCCGTCTCGAAATCCGAGAAATTGCGCACGACCTGGTTGCGCACCTTCTGGCGCCGGAACCAGTCCATGGTGGCGTTCGAGAGGATGCGCTGGAACAGCAGCGGCAGCTCGGCGGCCGGGCGGTCGGCGTATTTCTCCGAGAGCCGGATCATCGTGTCCTGAACGATGTCGAGCGCGGCGTCGTCGTCGCGGACGGCGTAGACGGCCCGTTTCCAGGCACGCTTCTCGACGCTTTTCAGGAAGTCGGAGAGTTCTTTGTCGGTCGCCAAGGAAAGCGCGCCAGTCGCAGCAGCTTGGGGCGGGCGATTATCACATCGGCATTTCTGCGCGATGCCACGCGTCGGAGGAGGCCGCGACGGATGCGATAATTCCCGGTTGCACGACAGTTTTCGATCGCCCGGCCGCCCGAAGCGCGGCGGCCGAAGCGATCGCCAGGCACCGCACCCGCCTCACGAGGGCGAGGAAAGGTGAACCGATGGTTTTTCGTCAGAGAAATTCACAGAGGTGAAAAAGATCATGGAAACCTCAGCGCCTTCGCTGAAGCGCGTGCCTGCGACGGCCGCCACCACTCCCGCCCCCGCCGAGCCGAACGGCTCCGAGATCCTGGTGCGCTGCCTGCAGGCGGAAAACGTGCGCTACCTCTGGGGCTACCCCGGCGGCGCCGTCCTCTACATCTACGATGCGCTCTACAAGCAGGAGACGATCCAGCACGTGCTCGTCCGCCACGAGCAGGCGGCCGTGCACGCCGCCGACGGCTACGCGCGCGCCACCGGCGAGGTCGGCGTCGCCCTCGTCACCTCGGGGCCGGGCGTCACCAACGCCGTCACCGGCATCGCCACGGCGTACATGGACTCGATCCCGATGGTGATCGTCACCGGCCAGGTGCCGACGCCGGCGATCGGCCTCGACGCCTTCCAGGAATGCGACACCGTCGGCATCACGCGGCCGATCGTCAAGCACAACTTCCTCGTCAAGGACGTCCGCGAGCTGGCGATGACGATGAAGAAGGCGTTCCACATCGCCCGCACCGGCCGGCCCGGGCCGGTCGTGATCGATGTGCCGAAGGACGTCTCGATGATGCGAGCGCCGTTCCACTATCCGGCGAGCGTCGAGATGCGTTCGTACAACCCGGTGCGAAAGGGTCACGGCGGCCAGATCAGAAAGGCCGCGCAGCTCCTCCTCGGCGCCAAGCGGCCGTACATCTACACCGGCGGCGGCGTCGTCCTCGGCAACGCCTCGCCCGAGCTGCGCGCGCTCGTCGACCTGCTGGGCTTCCCCTGCACCAACACGCTGATGGGCCTGGGCGCGTACCCGTCGAGCGACCCGAAGTTCCTCGGCATGCTCGGCATGCACGGCACCTACGAAGCGAACATGACGATGCAGAACTGCGACGTCCTGCTCGCCGTCGGCGCCCGCTTCGACGACCGCGTCATCGGCAACCCGAAGCACTTCTCTTCGGTCGAGCGGAAGATCATCCACATCGACATCGACCCGTCGTCGATCTCCAAGCGCGTCCGCGTCGACGTGCCGATCGTCGGCGACGTCAAGGACGTGCTGCAGGACCTGACGGCGCAGATCCGCGAGGCGGCGTCGAAGCCCGACGTCAAGGCGCTCTCGCCGTGGTGGGCGCAGATCAACGAGTGGCGCAAGAAGGACTGCCTGGCGTACTCGAAGGGCAACGGCGACGTGATCAAGCCGCAGCACGTCGTCGAGACGCTCTGGGAGCTGACCAAGGACCGCGAGACCTACATCACCTCCGACGTCGGCCAGCATCAGATGTGGGCGGCGCAGTACTACCGCTTCGAGGAGCCGCGCCGCTGGATCAACTCGGGCGGCCTCGGCACGATGGGCGTCGGCCTGCCGTACGCGATGGGGATCAAGCTCGCCAAGCCGGACGCCGAGGTCGTCTGCATCACCGGCGAAGGCTCGATCCAGATGTGCATCCAGGAGCTTTCGACCTGCCTGCAGTACAAGACGCCGATCAAGATCGTCTCGCTCAACAACCGCTACCTCGGCATGGTGCGGCAGTGGCAGCAGATCGACTACGGCGGGCGCTACTCGCACAGCTACATGGACGCGCTGCCCGACTTCGTCAAGCTCGCCGAGGCCTACGGCCACGTCGGCATCCGCATCGACAAGCCGAGCGAGGTCGAGCCGGCGCTGCGCGAGATGCTGCGCCTGAAGGATCGCACGGTCTTCCTCGACGTTCGCACCGACCAGACCGAGAACGTTTGGCCGATGGTGCAGGCGGGCAAGGGCATTACCGAGATGCTGCTCGGATCGGAGGATCTGTGATGCCCCCACGCTCACTTCGTTCGCTGCCCCCCGAGGGTGCGCGCATCCTCCTTGGGGCGGCTTGGCGGAGGATGCCGTGAAGCACATCATCGCCGTCTTGCTGGAGAACGAGCCGGGCGCCTTGTCGCGCGTCGTCGCGCTGTTCTCGGCGCGCGGCTACAACATCGAGACGCTCACGGTCGCGCCGACCGAAGACCCGTCGCTGTCGCGGATGACGATCGTCACGACCGGCTCGGACGAGGTTATCGAGCAGATCACCAAGCACCTGAACCGCCTGATCGAGGTGGTCAAGGTCGTCGACCTGACCGAGGGCGCCTACACCGAGCGCGAGCTCATGCTGATCAAGGTGCGCGCCGTCGGCAAGGAGCGCGACGAGATGAAGCGGATGGCCGAGATCTTCCGCGGCCGCATCATCGATGTCACCGAGAAGAGCTACACCGTCGAGCTGACCGGCGCCGCCGACAAGCTCGACGCCTTCCTGCAGGCGATCGATCGCGCCGCCATCCTCGAGACCGTGCGCACCGGCTCGAGCGGCATCGGCCGCGGCGAGCGCATCCTTCGCCTCTGAACCCTGAACCCACGGAGAAACACATGAAGGTCTATTACGACAAGGACGCCGACCTGAGCCTGGTGAAAGGCAAGAACGTCACCATCATCGGCTACGGCTCGCAGGGCCACGCGCACGCGCAGAACCTCACCGACAGCGGTGTTCGCGTTACCGTCGGCCTGAGGAAGGGCGGCGCCTCCTGG
>DASYKC010000189.1:0-11738 GCA_035995885.1 Caldimonas sp.
GCTCGTTGTAGCGCGGCAGGTGGGTAGACGAGCAGGTCGGCGTGAAGGCGCCGGGCAGCGAGAAGACGATCACGTTCTTGCCGCCGAACAGTTCGTCGGTGGTGACGGTCGTCCACTCGCCGTTGCGGCGCATGCGGAAGGCGACGTCGGGGACGTTCTGACCTTCGCGGTTGGGAAGGGTTTGCTCGGCCATGGCGGATCGGACTCGAAGGAAGGAGGGAGCCAACGAGCGGCAATCCGCGCGCCCGTCGCCGCCCGGCGAGGAACGGCGCGCGGGCACCGCTCCTCGTCGCCGCCTCTCCCCATGTGCAGCCCGCCGTTGACGGAGAAGTCGGCGCCGGTCGCGAAGCCCGATTCGTCCGATGCGACCCACGAGACCATCGAGGCGATGTCCTGCGGCGTGCCGAGGCGCTTGACCGGAATGCCGGTGACGATCTTGTCGAGCACCTCCTTGCGGATCGCCTTGACCATGTCGGTCGCGATGTAGCCGGGGCTGACGGTGTTGACGGTGACGCCCTTGCTCGCCACTTCCTGCGCCAGGGCCATCGTGAAGCCGTGCATGCCGGCCTTGGCGGCCGAGTAGTTGGTCTGGCCGAACTGGCCCTTCTCGCCGTTCACCGACGAGATGTTGATGACCCGGCCCCAGCCGTGCTCGACCATGTCGTCGATGACCTGCTTGGTGACGTTGAACAGGCTCGTCAGGTTGGTCTCGATGACGGCGTCCCAGTCTGCTCGCGTCATCTTCCTGAACATGCCGTCGCGGGTGATGCCGGCGTTGTTGACGAGCACGTCGACCGGGCCGTGCTCGGCGCGCACCTTCCGGAACGCGGCGACCGTCGAATCCCAGTCGCCGACGTTGCCCACCGAGCAATGAAACGTGAAGCCCTGCGCCGACTGCTCGGCGAGCCACTTGGCGTGGTCGCGGCTCGGCCCGCAACCGGCGATCACGGTGAAGCCGTCGCGGTGGAGCCGCTGGCAGAGCGAGGTGCCGATGCCGCCCATTCCTCCCGTGACGTAGGCGATCTTTTTCCGGTCGGTAGTCACCATGCCCCTAAGCTCTCTCCATTCGCTGCCCGCCACGGGGCTCGGCCGGGCTTGGGGCGGCCCGGCGCCCGACCACCGTCGCCGTCAGCGTTCGACGCACAAAGCAACGCCCATGCCGCCGCCGATGCACAGGCTCGCGATCCCCTTCTTGGCATTGCGCTTGCCCATCTCGTGCAGCAGCGTCACCAGGATGCGGCAGCCCGAGGCGCCGATCGGGTGGCCGATGGCGATCGCGCCGCCGTTGACGTTGACCTTGCTCGTGTCCCAGCCCATCTCGTTGTTGACGGCGCAGGCCTGCGCCGCGAACGCCTCGTTGATCTCGAGGAGGTCGAGGTCCTGCGCCTTCCAGCCGGCGCGCTCGAGCGCCTTCCTCGACGCCGGCACCGGGCCCATCCCCATGATCGACGGATCGAGCGCGACCGTCGCATAGCTGGCGATCCGCGCCAGCGGCGTCAGGCCGAGCTGCTGGGCGCGCTGCGCCGTCATCACGACCACCGCCGCGGCGCCGTCGTTGAGGCCCGAGGCGTTGCCCGCGGTCACCGTGCCGGCCTTGTCGAACGCGGGCCTCAGGCCGGCAAGCGCGTCGGCGCTGGTCTTGCGGTTGATGTACTCGTCGGCGGCGAAGACGATCGGGTCGCCCTTCTTCTGGGCGATCGAGAACGGCACGATCTCGTCCTTGAAGCGGCCGCCTTCCTGCGCCGCCGCCGCCTTCTGCTGCGAGGCGAGCGCGAGCGCGTCCTGCTTCTCGCGGCTGACGTCGTACTTCTTGGCGACGTTCTCGGCCGTCGTCCCCATGTGGTATTTGTTGTAGACGTCCCAGAGGCCGTCGGTGATCATGGTGTCGACGAGCTTCCAGTCGCCCATGCGCTGGCCCTCGCGCGAGCCGGGCAGCGCGTGCGGCGCCATGCTCATGCTCTCCTGGCCGCCGGCGATGCCGATCTCGTAGTCGCCGTCGCGGATCGCCTGGGCCGCGAGCATCACCGCCTTCAGGCCCGAGCCGCAGACCGCGTTGATCGTCAGCGCCGGGACGCTCTGCGGCAGCCCGCCCTTGATGAGCGCCTGGCGCGCCGGGTTCTGCCCCGACGCGGCGGTGAGGACCTGGCCGAGGATCACCTCGCCGATCTGGTCGGCGCCGAGCTTGGCGCGCTCGAGCAGGTTGGCGATGACCGCCGCGCCGAGGTCGGGCGCGGGCGTCTTGGCGAGCGTGCCGCCGAATTTGCCGACGGCGGTGCGGGCGGCGGCGACGATGACGATGTCGGTGCTCATGGAAGTCTCCTGTCAGTGCAATGGGGATCGGCCGGCGCGAAGACCGGCCCGTGCGGCGTCATGCCGCCTTTTCCTTCACGAACCGGCCCGGCGCCGGCTCGATCGCCCGGTACTTGCCGTTGCCGGGCTTCTTCGGCGCAGCGACCTGCTTGCCGCCGAACGGCGCGAGCCAGGCCGACCAGTCGGTCCACCAGCTGCCGGGATGCTCGACGGCGCCGGCCAGCCACGCCTCGGCCGATGCCGGCAGGGCCGCGCCCTTGCCGATCCAGTGGCTGCGCTTCTTCTTCAGCGGCGGGTTGATCACGCCGGCGATGTGACCGGAGGCGCCGAGGACGAAGCGCCGCTGGCCTTTCAGCACCTGCGTGCTGCGATAGGCGCCCTGCCACGGCACGATGTGGTCCTCGCGCGAGGCATAGAGGTAGCTCGGCACGGCGATGCCGGCGAGGTCGATCTTCTCGCCGCAGATCGTCAGCTTGCCGGGCTGGGCGAGATTGTTCTCGAGGTAGGTGTTGCGCAGGTACCAGCAGTACATCGGCCCCGGCAGGTTGGTCCCGTCGCTGTTCCAGTAGAGCAGGTCGAACGGCGGCGGCGTCTCGCCCTTGAGGTAGTTGCCGACGACGTAGTTCCAGACCAGGTCGTTCGGGCGCAGGAAGCTGAAGGTCGTCGCCAGCTCCTGGCCTTTCAGCAGGCTGCCGCCGCCGGCGCTCTGCGCGCCGATCGTCATCTCGCGCATCCGCACCGAGCCTTCGTCGATGAAGATGTCGAGGATGCCGGTGTCGCTGAAGTCGAGGAAGGTGGTGAGCAGCGTCATGCTCGCCGCCGGCCTCTCGCCGCGCGCCGCGAGGACGGCGAGCGCGCTGGCGAGGATCGTTCCGCCGATGCAGAAGCCGAGGGTGTTGATCTGCGCCTGTCCGGTGATTTCCTGCACGACCCCGATCGCGCGCAGGACGGCGCCGTCGATGTAGTCGTCCCAGCTGCGCTGGGCGATTTCCTCGCCGGCGTTCTTCCAGCTCATGACGAAGACGCGGTGGCCCTCGCCGACGGTGTAGCGGATCAGCGAGTTCTCGGGCTGCAGGTCGAGAATGTAGAACTTGTTGATGCACGGCGGCACGAACAGCATCGGCCGCTCGTGGACCCGGGCCGTCAGCGGCGCGTACTCGAGCAGCTGGAAGTAGTCGTTCTCGAAGATCACCGAGCCGGCCGTCGTCGCGACGTTGCGGCCGACCTCGAACGCGCTCTCGTCCGTCTGCGAGAGGTGGCCGCGCTGGGTGTCGTCCCAGAGCTGGGTGAGGCCGTGCAGGAGGCTCTCGCCGTTGCTCTCGATCGCCTTCCTCTGCGCTTCCGGGTTGAGGGCGAGGAAGTTGCTCGGCGCCGCGGCGTCGATCCACTGCAGCACGGCGAAGCGGATTTTCGCCCGCGTCCTGGCGTCGCCCTCGACGCTCTTGGCGAGGCGCAGCAGCGTGCGCGCGTTGAGCAGGTACATCTCGGCGAGGAACGCGGACGACGGGTTGCCCGCCCAGTCGGGGCTCGCGAAGCGGCGATCGTCGAGCACGGGCGCGTCGCCCGACGGCATCAAGAGCCGGTTCCAGATCGCCGTCGCGTCGGCGACGTAGTCGCTCTGCGCCGCAGCGAGCGCCTGCGCCGGCAGGTCGACGCCGGCGAGCGACTTCCAGACGTCGGCCAGCTCGCTGCCGGAGGTCGCGGCCGATGCCGACGCGCCGAGGGAATCGGCGCTCGCCTGCAGGCTTACCGCCGGTTTCGCGTTCCGGGCTCCGTTTCTTTTCGCCATGCTGGCATTATCGCGGCGGGCACTCCGGCGCGAGATAGAAAGAACCATGTCTCAGCGGTGGTCGATCCAGACGGCCGCCGCCATCCTGCCGGTGACGCCGTCGCGCCGGTAGGAAAAGAACCGCGACGCGTCGGCGACGGTGCACCAGGCGCCGCCGCCGATGCGCGAGACGCCGGCGCCGACCAGCCGGTCGCGCGCCAGCGCCGGCAGGTCGGCGAGCCACTTGGCGTCGCCCTTCGCTCTGAAATGGCGCGCCGCGCTTGGCGTCGACGGCGGCGTCGCGGCGAAGGCGGCGACGACGTCGGCGCCGACCTCGAACGCCTCCGGGCCGATGCAGGCGCCGAGCCAGGCGTCGAGGTCGCCGGGGCGGCACTGCCCGGCCGCGCAGACGGCGTCGACCGTGGCCTCGACGACGCCCGACGCCAGGCCGCGCCAGCCGGCATGCGCCGCGCCGACGGCGCGTCCGCCGGGCGCGGCGAGCAGCACCGGCAGGCAGTCGGCGGCCTGGACGACGCAGGCGACACCGGCCTCGCTCGTGACCGCGGCGTCGGCCTCGTGCACCGGTGCGCCGAAGGCCGCGTCGGCGACGCCGATGCGAACGACGCGCGTGCCGTGGACCTGGCGCAGGAAGACCGGCGCCGCGCTCATCGCCTCGGCGAGAAGCGCGCGGTTCGCGGCGACGCGGCCGGCGTCGTCGCCGACGGCGACACCGACGTTCATCGCCGCATAGCGGCCGGCGCTCGTGCCGCCGGCACGCGTCGTCATGAAGGCGCCGACGCCGGCGATGCGCCAGTCGGGCGCGAGCCAGTCGGCGGCGCCGCTCACGTCGCGTCTGGGCAGGTCGAAGGCTGCGTCGCCGCGAACGCCGGCTCGGCCATGCACGCCGCGAAGACGCGCATCACCGTCGGCACGTGGTCGAGGCGACAGTCCATGCGCTGGGCGTTGAAGATCTGCGGCACGAGGACGCAGTCGGCGAGGCCCGGCACGTCGCCGTGACAGAAGCGACCGGTCGCAGGATGGCCGGCGAGCTGACGCTCGACGACCTCGAGACCGGTCTCGACCCAGTGCCGGTACCAGCGGTTCTTGTCGTCTTCGGCGAGCTTCATCTCGCGCTGCAGATAGCGCAGCACGCGCAGGTTGTCGAGCGGATGGATCTCGCAGGCGACGTCGAGCGCGAGGGCGCGGACGCGGGCGCGGCCGAGCGCGTCGCGCGGCAGCAGCGGCGGCTCGGGAACCGTCTCGTCGAGGTACTCGATGATCGCGAGCGACTGGGTGATCGTCGCCCGCGTGTCGGAGGCGGCATCGTCGACGACGAGCGCCGGCACCAGCTGCGCCGGCGCGACCGCGCTGAACGCCGGCGCGAGCTGCTCGTTCTTGACGAGGTGGATCGGCAGGTACTCGTAGTCGAGCTTCTTCAGCGCGAGCGCGATCCGGACCCGGTACGACGCCGACGAGCGGAAGTAGCTGTAGAGCTGCACGACCCGGAGCGAGCGGCCTAGACGAGCGTGAACTGCAGCCGGCCGACGCCGGCGACCTCGGCCTTCAACACGTCACCGCGATTGACCGCGGCGACGCCCTCGGGCGTGCCGCTGAAGATCAGGTCGCCGGGCTGGAGCTCCCACGCCGCCGACAGGTGCTCGATGATCTCGGCGATGTTCCAGATCAGCTTGCCGATCGTGCTCTGCTGGCGCACGGCGCCGTTGACTTCGAGCACGATCCGCGTCTCGGCGTCGATCCTGCAGTCGGCGGCGCGCTTGATCGGCCCGATCGGCGCCGAGTGGTCGAAGCCCTTGCCGATGTCCCACGGGCGGCCCTGCTTCTTCGCCTCGCCCTGCAGGTCGCGCCGCGTCATGTCGAGGCCGACCGCGTAGCCCCAGACGTGGCCCATCGCGTCGGCGGCGGCGATGTTCTTGCCGCCGCTGCCGATCGCAACGACGAGCTCGACCTCGTGGTGCAGATCCTTGGTGAGGCTCGGGTACGGCATGCGGCCCGTCTCGCCCTCGGCGACCGGCAGCACCGCGTCGGCCGGCTTCATGAAGAAGAACGGCGCCTCGCGGCCGGTGAAACCCATCTCCTTGGCGTGCTCGACGTAGTTGCGGCCGACGCAGTAGATGCGGTGCACCGGGAAGGTCGCGCCGGCAGTGCCGGCGACGGGAACGACGCCGCCGGCGGGCGGGGCGATGACATGGCTCATGGACGTGCTTTCCGGCGTGAATCGAGGATCGGAATTCCCTGCGGCCGACGCGGCCGCAGCGGCGACGATGATGCCACGCACGACCCTACACTCGTGCCATGTTCGCGCCCCGCAGCATCAAGCATTGCCGCGCCTGCGGCGGCGCGGTGCGCTACCAGATCCCCGCCGACGACAACCGCGACCGCGCCACCTGCACGGTCTGCACGACGATCCACTACGAGAACCCGCTCAACGTCGTCGGCACCCTGCCGGTGTGGGAGGACAAGGTGCTGCTCTGCCGGCGTGCGATCGAGCCGCGCCACGGCCTGTGGACGCTGCCGGCCGGCTTCATGGAGCTCGGCGAGACGACCGCGCAGGGCGCGCTGCGCGAGACCGTCGAGGAGGCCGGCGCGAACGTCGAGCTCGAGGGCCTCTACTCGCTGATCAACGTCGTCCGCGTCGGCCAGGTCCACCTCTTCTACCGGGCGCGAATGCTCGACACCGACTTCGTCCCCGGCCCCGAGTCGCTCGAGGCGCGCCTGTTCAGCGAGGACGAGGTGCCGTGGGACGAGATCGCCTTCCGGACGACGAAGATGACGCTCGAGTTCTACTTCGCAGATCGGCGCGCCGGCCGGTTCGAGCTGCACCTCGCCGACGTCGGCTGACGCGCGTCAGCGTCCGGGCCGCGGCGGCGGCAGGTCGGTGCACGTGCCTTCGAACGCTTCGGCAGCGAGGCCGATCGATTCGCCGAGCGTCGGATGCGGGTGGATCGTCTTGCCGATGTCGACCGCGTCGGCGCCCATCTCGATCGCCAGCGCGATCTCGCCGATCATGTCGCCGGCGTGCGTACCGACGATGCCGCCGCCGAGGATGAGGTGGCTGGCCTCGTCGAAGAGCAGCTTGGTGAAGCCTTCCTCGCGGCCGTTGGCAATCGCCCGCCCGGAGGCGGTCCACGGGAAGAGCCCCTTCTTGACCTTGACACCGCGCGCCTTGGCTTCGTCCTCGGTGATGCCGACCCAGGCGATCTCCGGGTCGGTGTAGGCGACGCTCGGGATCACGCGCGCGTCGAACGCCGTCTTGGCGAGCTTGGCATCGCCGAGCTGCTCGCCGGCGGCGACCTCGGCGGCGACGTGCGCCTCGTGGACCGCCTTGTGCTCGAGCATCGGCTGGCCGACGATGTCGCCGACCGCGAAGATGTGCGGCACGTTGGTCCGCATTTGGATGTCGACCGCAACGAAGCCGCGATCGTCGACCTTGACGCCGGCCGCCTCGGCACCGACGCGCTTGCCGTTCGGGACCCGGCCGACCGCCTGCAGCACGAGGTCGTAGAGCTGCTCCTTGAGCGCGCCCTCGCCTTCGAACTTCACCAGGATGCCGTCGCTGCGCGCTTCCGCGCTCACCGTCTTCGTCTTGAGCAGGATGTTGTCGAAGCGCGGCGCGTTCAGCTTCTGCCAGACCCTGACGAGATCGCGGTCGGCGCCCTGCATCAGGCCGTCGAGCATCTCGACGACGTCGAGGCGGGCGCCGAGGGTCGAATAGACGGTGCCCATCTCGAGGCCGATGATGCCGCCGCCGACGATCAGCATGCGCTTCGGCTGCACCGGCAGCTCGAGCGCGCCGGTCGAGGTGACGACGCGCGGATCGTCCTTCGGCATGAACGGCAGCTTCACCGCCTCGGAGCCGGCGGCGATGACGGCGCGCGCGAAGCCGATCGTCGTCGTGCCGCCTTCGACGAGATCGACGACGACGTGGTTCGCGTCGCTGAAGCGGCCGCTGCCTGTGACGACGGTCACCTTCCTCATCTTGGCCATCTGACCCAGGCCGCCGGTGAGACGGCCCACGACCTTGTTCTTGTGGGCGACGAGCTTGGCGCGATCGACCTTCGGCGCGCCGAACTCGACGCCGACGGCGCCGAAGTGCGCGACCTCGTCGATCACCGCGGCGACGTGCAGCATCGCCTTCGACGGGATGCAGCCGACGTTGAGGCAGACGCCGCCGAGCGTCTTGTAGCGCTCGACGAGAACCACCTTGAGGCCGAGGTCGGCGGCGCGAAACGCCGCCGAGTAGCCGCCCGGACCGGCGCCGAGGACGAGCAGGTCGCAGACGACGTCGCCGCCGACGTTCGCGGCGGGCACCGGAGCGGGGACGCGCGCCGGTGTGGGCGCGGGAGCTGACGCGACGCCGGGTGACGGCGCGGCAGCCGGCGCGGATGCGGATGCGGATGCGGGCGCAGGCGCGGGCGCAGGTGCGCGCGCAGGCGCAGGCGATGACGCAGCCGCAGGCATTGGCGATGACGCCGCGGCGCCAGGCGCCGCCGTCGCACCGGCGTCGGCCTCGAGCCGCAGGATCAGCGTCCCTTCGTTGACCTTGTCGCCGACCGCGACCTTGACTTCCTTGACGACGCCGGCCGCGCTCGACGGGATCTCCATCGACGCCTTGTCGCTCTCGACCGTGATCAGGCTCTGCTCGGCGGCGACGGTGTCGCCCGGCTTGACGAGGACCTCGATGACGGCGACGTTCTCGAAGTCGCCGATGTCCGGGACGCGAACGTCGATCGTCATGGTGCGCCCACGCTTGCGGCCGTGGCCGCTGCGCTGCCCCCCAAGGGGGCGTTAGCGCCTCGGGACGGCCCGGCGGCGCTCACAGCAGCACCCGCCGGAAGTCGCCGAGCACCTGGATCAGGAAGGCGTTGAAGCGCGCCGCCGCGGCACCGTCGACGACGCGGTGGTCCCAGCTGAGCGAGAGCGGCAGCATCAGCCGCGGCTGGAACGCCTTGCCGTCCCAGACCGGCTCGGTCAGGCTGCGGCAGACGCCGAGGATCGCCACCTCGGGCGCGTTGATGATCGGCGTGAAGTAGCGGCCGCCGATGCCGCCGAGCGACGAGATCGAGAAGCTCCCGCCGCTCATGTCGGTCGGCGTCAGCTTGCCGTCGCGCGCCTTCTTGGCGAGCTCGCCCATCTCGGTCGAGATCTGCAGCACGCCCTTCTTGTCGGCGTCGCGAATCACCGGAACGACCAGGCCGTTCGGCGTGTCCGCGGCGAAGCCGATGTGGAAGTAGCGCTTGAGGACGATCTGGTCGCCGTCGAGGCTCGAGTTGAAGTCGGGGAACTTCTGCAGCGCCGCGACCGAGGCCTTGATCAGAAACGCGAGCATCGTCACCTTGACGCCGCTCTTCTCGTTCTCCTTGTTGGTCGAGACGCGAAACGCCTCGAGGTCGGTGATGTCGGCGTCGTCGTGGTTGGTGACGTGCGGGATCATCACCCAGTTGCGATGCAGCAGCGGGCCGCTGATGCGCTTGATCCGCGACAGATCCTTCCTCTCGATCGGCCCGAACTTGGCGAAGTCGACCTGCGGCCAGGGCGCGATTCCCGGCAGCGCGCCGCCGGCGGCAGGCGCGGCCGCCGCGCCCTTGCTCGCCTGCGCCTGCGCCCGCGTCTGCGTCTGGCCGGCGAGCACCGCCTTGACGAACGCCTGGACGTCTTCCTGCGTGATCCGGCCCTTCGGGCCGCTGCCCTTGACCTCGTCGAGCGGAACTCCGAGCTCGCGCGCGAGCTTCCTGATCGCCGGCGACGCGTGCGGCAGCGCCGCGCTCGGCGCGCTCGGCTCGTGCGCCGGCAGCGCCGCCGTCGGCACCGGGCGCTCCGTGGCGGCGGGCGCGTCCGTGGCAGCGGGCGCAGCGCCGGAAGCTTGCGCCGCCGGCGCCTTGCCGGCCGACTCGGCCCGATCCTCGGCCGGCGAGGTTGCCGCGCCCGCCGTCACCGCGAAGCTCGGCGGCAGGATCTCCTCGCCCGCCTTCCTGACGACGACCGCGAGCACGCTGCCCTGCGAGACCTTGTCGCCGACCTTGACCTTGAGCTCCTTGACGACGCCGGCGGCGCTCGACGGAATCTCCATCGACGCCTTGTCGCTCTCGACCGTGACCAGGCTCTGCTCGAGAGCGACGTGCTCGCCGGGCTGGACGAGGACCTCGATCACCGCGACATGATCGAAGTCGCCGATGTCGGGAACGACGACCTCGACCTCGCCGCCGCTCGCCGCCGCCTGCGCGCGCGGCCCGACCGACGGCACCGGCGGCACCGGCTTCGGTGGCACCGGCTGGGGCGCGGCGGTGGACGCCGGGGCCGGGCCTGCCGCTGCCGCGGTCGCTGCGGCCGGGGCGGCTGCCGCGGCCGGCGCTGCGGCTGCGGCATCGTCGCCGTCGAGGATCAGCAGCAAGGAGCCTTCGTTGACCTTGTCGCCGACCTTGACCTTGAGCTCCTTGACGACGCCGCCGGCGCTCGACGGGATCTCCATCGACGCCTTGTCGCTCTCGACGGTGACGAGCGACTGCTCGGGCTTGACGCGGTCGCCCGGCTTGACGAGCACCTCGATGACGTCGACGTCCTTGAAGTCACCGATGTCGGGGACCTTGACTTCCAGAGCAGCCATTGTTGTTGTCCTAGGGTCTGATTGCCCCTGCGCTCAGGCGTAGAGCGGATTGATCTTGTCGGCGTCGATCTTGTAGCGGGCGATCGCCTCGGCGACCTTCGCCGCCGGCACGCTGCCCTCCTCGGCAAGCGCCTTCAGCGCGGCGACGACGATGTAGTGGCGGTCGACCTCGAAGTGCTCGCGCAGCTTGAAGCGGAAGTCGCTGCGGCCGAAGCCGTCGGTGCCGAGCACCTTGTAGGCGCGGCCCTTCGGCAGGAAGGCACGGATCTGCTCGGCGTAGTTCTTCATGTAGTCGGTCGACGCGATCACCGGACCGCCGAACTTCTCGAGCTGCTGCGACACGAACGGCACGCGCGGCCGCTCGGTCGGATGGAGCAGGTTCCAGCGCTCGACGTCCTGGCCGTCGCGGGCGAGCTGGTTGAAGCTCGGGCAGCTCCAGACGTTGGCGGCGATTCCCCACTCGCCGTCGAGCAGGTCGCGCGCGGCGATGCTCTCGCGCAGGATCGTGCCGCTGCCGAGCAGGTTGACGCGCGGCGCCTTCTTCGCGCCTTCCTGCAGCAGGTACATGCCCTTGACGATCTCCTGCTCGGTGCCGACGCGCAGTCCCGGCTGCGGGTAGTTCTCGTTGAGCAGCGTCAGGTAGAAGTAGACGTTGTCCTGCTGCTCGACCATGCGGACGAGGCCATGGTGCAGGATCACGCCGACCTCGTGCGCGAACGTCGGGTCGTACGAGATGCAGTTCGGGATCGTGCTGGCGAGGATGTGGCTGTGGCCGTCCTCGTGCTGCAGGCCCTCGCCGTTGAGCGTCGTCCGGCCCGAGGTGCCGCCGAGGAGGAAGCCGCGCGCCTGCATGTCGCCGGCGGCCCAGGCGAGGTCGCCGACCCGCTGGAAGCCGAACATCGAGTAGTAGACGTAGAACGGCACCATGATGCGGTTGTTCGTCGAGTACGACGTCGCCGCGGCGATCCAGCTGCTCATGCCGCCCGGCTCGTTGATGCCCTCCTGCAGCACCTGGCCGGCCTTGTCCTCGCGGTAGTA
>DASYKC010000190.1:0-18898 GCA_035995885.1 Caldimonas sp.
GCGTCGCGCCTCAAGTGGGCGGCGGGAAGCGCCGTCGTCGCGACGCTGGTCGTCGCCTGGATCAAGGGCGGCGTCGGCATCGTCGCCGCGACCGGCCTGCTGATGGCGTTCTGGATCGTCTCGTCGGTCGCGACCGACCTCCTCGAGCGGCTGCGCCCGGCCGGCGGCATGCGCGCGAGCATCGCCCACCGCGCGCGCCAGATCCCGCGCGCCATGGTCGGCATGATGATCGCCCACGTCGGCATCGCGATCTTCATCCTCGGCGTGACCCTGGTCCGCACCGGCGAGGTCGAGAAGGACGTGCAGATGGGCCCCGGCGACACGACGACGATCGACGGCATCGTCTTTACCTTCCGCGGCGCGAGCGACGTGCGCGGCCCGAACTACCGCGCCGCGCAGGGCGAGATCGAGGTCAGCAAGGACGGCCGCAGGATCACGACGCTGCGGCCGGAGAAGCGCTTCTATCAGGCGTCGCAGACGACGCTCACCGAGGCGGCGATCGACGTCGGCTTCACGCGCGACCTCTACGTCTCGCTCGGCGAGCCGATCGGCGCGGCCTGGATCGTTCGCGTCTACGTCAAGCCCTTCGTCGACTGGATCTGGGGCGGCTGCCTGGTGATGGCGCTCGGCGGCCTGCTCGCCGCGACCGATCGCCGCTATCGCGCCCGGTCGCGCGAGCGCGCCCCGGCCTACGTGACCGCGCCCGCATGAAGCGCCTCTGGTTCCTGATTCCGCTCGGCGCGTTCCTGGCGCTGGCGCTCGTCCTCGCCGTCGGCCTGAAGCGCGACCCGCGCGAGGTGCCGTCGCCGCTGATCGACAAGCCGGCGCCGAAGTTCGCCCTCGCCCGCGTCGACGACGCCGCCAAGACGGTGCGCCTCGACGACCTCAAGGGCAAGGCCTTCATCCTCAACGTCTGGGCCTCGTGGTGCGTCGCCTGCCGCGAGGAGCACCCGGTGCTGCTCGAATTCGCGAAGAAGCACGCGGTGCCGCTCTACGGCCTCAACTACAAGGACACGCGCACTGACGCCGGCGCCTGGCTGGCGCGCTTCGGCAATCCCTACGACGCGTCGTTCTTCGACGAGGACGGCCGCGTCGGCATCGACTTCGGCGTCTACGGCGTTCCCGAGACCTTCGTCGTCGACGGCAACGGCGTCATCCGCATGAAGCACATCGGCCCGCTCACGCCCGAGGTGCTGGCGAACAAGATCGAGCCGCTGCTGAAGAAGCTCGACGTGTAGATGAAGGCCCTGCGACTCGCCCTCGGCAGTTGCCTGCTGGCAAGCGCCCTCGCGCTCGCCGCCAAGGAGGCGGCGCCCGAGGCTGCCGACCCGGCCCTGGAAGCGCGCATGGTTCGCATCACGTCCGAGCTGCGCTGCCTCGTCTGCCAGAACCAGACGATCGCCGACTCGAACGCCGCGCTCGCGGTCGACCTGCGCCGGGAAGCGCGCGAGCTGCTGAAGCAAGGCAAGAGCGACGCCGAGGTCGTCGATTACATGACGGCGCGCTACGGCGATTTCGTCCTCTACCGCCCGCCGCTGCGGGCGACGACGCTGCTGCTCTGGTTCGGCCCGGCGCTGATGCTCGCAGGCGGCGCCGCCGTCCTCGTCGTCGTGCTGCGACGGCGCAGCCGGATGGCGGCCGATGCGTTCGATGCCGACGACGAGCTCGCCGAGGAGCCGGGCGCCGTCGACGCCGCGCTGACGTCGTCGAACGCCGGCGCGCCCGGGCCGGCCTGAGCATGGCGGCCGTCGCTCCGCTCGCGGCCGCGCGGGCGCGCCTCCTGCAGCTCAAGGGCGAGCACGCCACCGGCCGCCTCGACGACCAGCGCTACGACGAGGAACGGCGCGCGATCGAGCGCGAGATCGGCGAAGGCCTCCTCGCCGGCAGCGACGCGGCGTCGATGCGCCTATCACGCCCGTCGCGCACGCTGGTCGCGGTGCTCGCGCTTTTCGTCGTCGCGCTGGCCGCGGTCGGCTACTGGCAGACGGGATCACCGTCGCTGCTGCGCTCGGCCGCGCCCGTCGCCGCGGCGGGCGATGCGGCCGACGGCGCGGCGAGCGGGCCGAGCGGCCTGCAGCAGATCGAGGCGATGGTCGGCCAGCTCGCCGAGCGCATGAAGGAGCGCCCCGACGACGCCGAAGGCTGGACCATGCTCGCGCGCTCGTACACGGTGCTCGGCCGTTTCGGCGAGGCGATCCCCGCCTATGCGCGCGCGGCCGAGCTGCAGCCGACCAACGCCACCCTTCTCGCCGACTACGCCGACGCGGTCGGGGCGACCAAGGGCACGGCCAACAACCCGCAGTCGATCGCCTTGATCGAACGCGCGCTCCAGGCCAGCCCGACGCTTCCGAAGGCGCTCGCGCTCGCCGGCAGCGCCGCCTTCGATCGCGGCGACTACGCGGTCGCGATCGCCGACTGGCAGAAGATCGTCGACCAGCTGCCGCCGGGCAACGAGCTGACGCCGCGCGTGCAGGCGATGATCGCCGACGCGCGCGGCAAGCTCGGCGGCGGTGCGGCGCCGGCATCGTCGGCGCCGGCGGCGGCCGTCGCCGCGGCAACGACCGCGGCGAACCCCGCCAGGCCGGCCACCGGCACGAGCGTCAGCGGCACGGTGACGCTCGATCCTGCGCTGGCGGCACAGGCGGCGCCGACCGACTCGGTGTTCGTCTTCGCCCGCGCCGCGAGCGGCAGCCGCATGCCGCTGGCGGTGAAGCGCGCGCAGGTGAAGGACCTGCCGCTCGCCTTCACGCTCGACGACAGCATGGCGATGGCGCCGGGAATGACCTTGTCGAGCGCGCCCCAGCTCATCGTCGGCGCGCGCATCAGCAAGAGCGGCAACGCCATCGCCCAGCCGGGCGACCTCGCCGGCGAGGCGACCGGTGTCGCGCCGGGCGCGACGAACCTCGCGATCCGCATCGGCACGGTCGTCGGCCGGCCCTGAGGCGCGCGCGACACGAAGCGCGTGTCGCGCCGCGGCGCGGTCAGTCGAAGGCGATGTCGACGCCGGCGCCGAAAATGCCGCGCCGTCCTTCGAACTGCTCGAGCGCACGCACGAGCTCGGCCAGGTCGGCGTCGCGCTCGAGCGGATGGAAGCGCTCGGTGTCGACGGCGAGCACCGGCGCGCCGTCGTACGACGCGAAGAAATCCGCGTAGGCGTCGCACAGCCGCTGCAGGTACGCGAGGTCGATGCCGTGCTCCATCGCCACGCCGCGCCGGCGCACGCGCGCGAGCAGCGACGGCGCCGACGCCTGCAGGCGGATGACGAGGTCGGGCTCGCCGAGCTGCGCCGCGATCGGCTGGTGCATCTGCGCGTAGAGGCGGTATTCCTCGTCGCTCAGGTTGAGGCGCGCGAAGAGCGCGTCCTTGGCGAACATGAAGTCGCTGACGATCGTCTGCGCGAACATGCTCGGCTGGGCGATGGCGCGGAACTGGCGCTCGCGCTGGAACAGGAAGAAGAGCTGGGTCTGGAAGGCGTAGCCGGCGCGGTCGTCGTAGAAGCGGGCGAGGAACGGGTTCTCGCCCGGCTGCTCGAGCAGCAGCTCGGCGCCGATGCGCTCGGCGAGCAGGCGCGCGAGCGTCGTCTTGCCGGCGCCGATCGGCCCTTCGATGGCGATATGGCGAAAGCGCTCGAGCGACATCGCCTCGGTCATCGCGCCCGAAACACGAAGTAGACGGCGCCGACGAGGCAAAGCCCGGCCCACAGGAAATCGAGCTTCAGCGGCTGCTTCATGACGAACATCGCGAACGGCGCGAACACCAGCAGCGTGATCACCTCCTGTGTGATCTTGAGCTGCGCGAGCGTCATGCCGTTGGCGTAGCCGATGCGGTTGCCGGGCACCTGGAGCAGGTATTCGAAGAGGGCGATGCCCCAGCTCACGAGCGCGGCGATCACCCACGGCCGGTTGTCCAGGTACTTGAGGTGGCCGTACCAGGCGAACGTCATGAAGACGTTCGACATCGCGAGCAAGGCGACGGTGCGAACCGGCGCCGGAATCGAGTCGATCATCGGCCCAGTTTAGCGACGGCTTGCGCCGCGACGCGCGAGCGCAGGATCGCGACCGCACCGCGGCCAGGGACGACGAGCTGCGACGCGATCTCGGCGAGCGGCGCCAGCACGAACGCGCGCTCGTGCAGGCGCGGATGCGGCAGGCTGAGCTCGTCGCTCGCGAGGACGAGGTCGGCGTAGAGGAGAAGGTCGAGGTCGAGGGTTCGCGGCGCGCGGGCGAACGGCCGGCGCCGGCCGTGCCGCGTTTCGATCGCCTGCAGCGCGCGCAGCAGCTCGAGCGGCGCGAGCGACGTGGCGACGCGGGCGACGGCATTGAGGTATTCGCCGCCGGGCGCGTCGACCGGCGCCGAGGCGTAGAGCGAGGAGCGCGCGACCAGCGCGGTCGCCGGCAGCGCCGCGATCTCGGCGCAGGCGCCGTCGATCTCGGCGGTGCGGTCGCCGAGGTTCGAGCCGAGACCGATGAAGGCATCGACCGACGCTGTGGCCGGAGCGGGCGCCGCCATCGGCCGGGCTCAGGTGGTCGGCGGGCCGCCGGGATCGGCGGGACGCCGACGCCGACGCCGGCGCTTGCGCGGCGCTGCGGCGCCATCGGCCGCGCCCGCCTCGTCGTCCGCGCCGTCGCCGCCCTCGGCCGCGTCGCCGGCTTCGTGCGCCGGCGACAACCTCGGCACGGCGTCGCCGCGGTCGTCGCCGGCGCCGCGCTCTCTGCCTGCGCCACCCGCGCCGCGATCGCCGCCCGCGTCGCCCTCGCCGCCCTCACCGCGCGGCGCCGTGCGCTTGACGCGCCGCGGCCCGCGCTGCTCGCGAACGCCGTCGAGCAGGTCGCGGCGCTTCTCGTCGTTCGCCTGGAAGAGCGCTTCCCACCAGACCGCGAGCTCGGGATCGGCCTCGCCCACCTCACCGCGCAGGCGCAGGAAGTCGAGGCCGGCGCGAAAGCGCGGCTGCTCGAGCAGCGCCAGCGCCGAGTTGCTGGCGCGCCGCTCGAAGCGCGGCTGCAGCATCCAGATCTCGCGCATGTCGACGGCCAGCTTGCCGCGCCCGGAGATGTCGCCGATGCGTGCGTCGAAGGCGGCATCGATCGCGCCCTGCAAGGCCGGGAACGGCGTTTCGCCTGCCGCCTGGCGCCGCTTCCACTCGTCCTGCACGTCGTGCCACAGCATCGCCGCAAGCATGAAGCTCGGCGCCACGGGCTTGCCTTCGGCGACGCGCGCGTCGGTGTCGGCGAGGGCGAGGCGGACGAACTGCTCGCGCCCGTCGTGGCGCTGCGCCTCGTCGAGGGCAACGTCGAGGACCGGGAAGACGCCGCGGTGCAGACCGAGCTTCTTCAGCTCGACGATCGACGCCAGCGCGTGGCCGGTCTGCAGCAGCTTGATCATCTCGTCGAAGGTGCGCGACTGCGGCACGTTGTCGAGGAGCGCCGCCATCTCCTTGATCGGCGCGCGCGTCTTGGCCTCGATCTCGAAGCCGAGCTTCGCCGCGAAGCGGACGGCGCGGATGATCCGCACCGGGTCCTCGCGGTAGCGGGAGGCGGGGTCGCCGATCATGCGCAGGAGCTTTTTCTTCGCGTCCCTGATGCCGCCGTGGTAGTCGACGACGATCTCGCGCACCGGGTCGTAGTACATCGCGTTGACGGTGAAGTCGCGGCGCGCGGCGTCCTCGACCTGCGGCCCCCAGACGTTGTCGCGCAGGACGCGCCCCTCGGCGTCGACGACGTGGGTCTTGTCGACCAGGTCCTTGCGCGAGGTCTTTTCGTTGCCGCTCACCTGCTCGGCGTCGGCGGCGGCGAGCATCGCCCGGAAGGTCGAGACCTCGATCACCTCCGAGAGGCCGCGGTCCTGGCGGCCGCGGCCGAAGACGACGTGGACGATGCGAAAGCGCCGGCCGATGATGAAGGCGCGCCGGAACAGCGCCTTCACCTGCTCCGGGGTCGCGTCGGTGGCGACGTCGAAGTCCTTGGGGCGGAGCCCGACGAGCAGGTCGCGCACCGCGCCGCCGACGACGTAGGCCTCGTAGCCCGCCTCGGCCAGCGTCGAGACGACCTTGACGGCGCGCTCGTCGACGAGCGCAGGGTCGATGCCGTGCTCCGACTTCGGCACCTCGACGCGCTTGCCGCGCGGCACGGCGCCGGCCGCATCGTTCGATTTGCCGAGGAGCTTGGAGATGAACTTCTTGATCATGCGAACAACGTGAGGATGCGCCAGCCGCGCCCGCGCGCGACGGCTTCGAGCTCGGGCGACGGATTGGTCGCGACCGGATCGGTCGCCTTCTCGAGCAGCGCCAGGTCGTTGAGCGAATCGCTGTAGACGCTGATCCGCGCGAAATCCGACCAGGCGGCGCCGCTCGCCGCCAGCCATTGTCCGACACGCGCGACCTTGCCTTCGCGAAACGCGGCGACGCCGTCGATCCGGCCGGTCGGCGCGCCGCCGGCGCCGCGCTCGAGGCGGGTGGCGATGAGCGACTCGACCGCGAAGGCGGCGGCGATCGGCGCCGTCACGAAGTCGTTGGTCGAGGTGACGATCGCGAGCCGGTCGCCGCGCTGTCGGTGCGCTTCGACGAGCGCCGTCGCGGCGGGTCGCAGCGCCGGCGCGATCACCTCGCGCATGAAGCGCTCGCGTCCGGCGGCGAGCTCGGCCGCGCCGCGCTCGCGCAAGGGCGCCGCGGCGAAGGCGATGTAGGCGTCGATGTCCAGGCGGCCGGCGCGGTAGTCGGCGTAGAACGCGTCGTTGCCGGCGCGAAACGCGGCGCCATCGACCCAGCCGAGCTCGATCATGAACTCGCCCCAGGCGTGGTCGGAATCGATCGGCAGCAGCGTCAGGTCGAGGTCGAAGAGCGCCAGCGCCGACGCCGTTTCGACGCCGGTCACGGCGCGCCCTCTTCGGCGAGCATCTGCTTCAGGAGCGGCACGGTGATCGCGCGCTTGCTCGCGAGCGAGAACTCGTCGAGGCGATCGAGCTGCGCCATCAGGTGCTTCAGGTCGCGCGCGAAACGCGTCAGCAGGTAGTCCATGACCTCGTCGGAGAGGAAGGTGCCGCGCCGGTCGGCCTCGCGCCGCAGCGCCGCGCGCACCTCGGTTTCGCCGAGGGGAGCGAGGGCGAAGACGTGGCCCCAGCCGAGGCGCGTGCGCAGGTCCTCGCGCACGGCGAGGTCGACCGGCGGTACGCTGCCAGCGGCGACGACGCCGGCGCCGCGCGTCGTCGCGTCGACGAAGAGCGCGAAGGCGGCCTGCTGCTGCTCGGCGTCGAGCGCGTGGGCGTCGTCGACGAGGAGCCAGTCGCGCTCGCCGGATGGCGTCCACGGCGCCGGCGTCGCCGCCGAGAACCACGATGCCTGCTGGCCGCGCCCGGCGGCGCGTTCGACGAAGGCGTGCAAGAGGTGCGTCTTGCCGCTGCCCGCCGGCCCCCAGAGGTAGACCGGCGGCGCGCCCGGCGCGAGCGCGAGCAGGTGGGCGAGCGCCTCGCCGTTCGTGCCGGGCAGGAAGTTCTCGAATGTCCGCGCCGGCTCCGGCCCGATGGCGAGCGGAATCTGCTTCACGGTGCCCCCACGCTTGCGGCTGGCGCCGCTGCGCTGCCCGCCGAGGGGGCGTTCGCGGCTCGGGGCGGCCCGGCGACGCTCATCCCGTGTACAGGCTGCTCTGCGTGTAGCCGGTGCGCAGCCGCGCCGTCGCGACGGCGATCAACGCGCTCGCCGGCAGCGCGATCAGCACGCCGACGAAGCCGAACAGGTGGCCGAAGGCGAACAGCGCGAAGATGACGGTGAGCGTGCTCATGCCGATGCGCTGGCCGACCATCTTCGGCGTCAGGAACAGGCCTTCGACGATCTGGCCGATGCCGTAGACGACGAACACCGCGATCGGCCCGTACCAGCCGGTGAACTGGAGCGCGCCGGCGAGCAGCGCCAGGATCATGCCGATGCCGAAGCCGACGTAGGGAACGAAGATCGCCAGGCCGGTGAAGACGCCGACCGGCACCGCCAGCTCGAAGCCGAACAGCGCCAGGCCGACGCTGTAGAACGCCGCCATCAGCAGCATGACGAGGAGCTGGCCGCGCAGGTACTGGCCGAGGACGACGTCGCAGTCGTGAGTGAACGAGGCGACGCTCGCACGCAGGCGCGGCGGCACGAGCGCGATCGCGCGCAGCACGTAGAACGGCCAGTCGACGAGCAGGTAGAAGAGGACGACCGGGACCAGGATCACGTAGCCGACGACGGTGACGATGATGCTGCCGCCGATCCGCGCCGAGCTGAGGGCGGCGGCGAGGCCCTCGTCCCAGTTGGCGTTGAGGTACTTGATCAGGAATTCGCGCAGGTTCGCCGGGTCGAGCGAGACCGGGATGCCCATCTTCACGAGCCAGGGCGAGACGGCGCGGTTGATGCGCTCGACCAGCAGCGGCAGCTGCTCGTTGAGGAGCGGCAGCTCCTTCGACAGGATCGGCACGATCAGGAGCACGAGCGCGGCGAGGGCGAACAGCGTCGCGACCTCGACCAGGATCACGGCGACCAGGCGCGGCACGCGGCGCGCGGCGAGAGATTCCACCGCCGGATGGAGCGCGTAGGCGAGGACGGCGCCGATCACGAACGGCGTCAGCACCGGGCCGAGCGCCCAGAGCAGCGCGACCGCGACCGCAGCGAGAACGGCCCAGTTGAGGGCGCGGCGCTGCGACGGCGTCAGGCCCATCGCTGCGCCCGGGAGACGAGGTTCGGGCCGCCTGTCAATGCAGGCGCGACGGGTCGCCGTGGCCGAGCTCGAGCAGCCGCTCGTTGATGGCGAAGCGGTCGCCCGCCTGCGGTACGTGCTCGAGGTAGCTCGACAGGTCGGCGACCGCCGCCTTCACCGCACCGAGCTGCGCGGCCGCGAGACCGCGGTCGCGCCGTTCCTCCCACGCTGCCGGCAGCAGGATGACGAGCCGCTGCGTCACGACGTACAGGCGCTTCCAGTCCTCGGCGCTGCGATGGATCTCTTTCAGGTTGCGCAGCATGCGGGCGATGATGTCGCGCGGCGGCGCCGCCTGCAGGAAGAGCGCGAGCGAGACCGGCGAATTGCCCGGCAACCCTTCGCGACGCCGGTACGGGACGAGCAGCGCGTCGAGCGCCTCGCGCGCCATCGACTGGCCGGTGAACGGATCGATCACGACCTCGCCCTGCGGCATGCGCAGCTTGACGAGGAAGTGGCCGGGGAACGAGACGCCGCTCGCGTGCAGGCCAATCTGGCTCGCGATCTCGACGTAGAGGACGGCGAGCGTGATCGGGATGCCGCGCCGGCTCTGCAGCACGAAATGCAGGTAGCTGTTCCTGGCGTCGTAGTAGTCGTTGATGTTGCCGGCGAAGCCGAGCTCCTGGAAGAAGAAGCGATTGAGCAGGCGCAGCCGCTGCATCGGCGCGGCGTCGCTGGCGATGCGCGACTTCAGCCGTGCCGCCAGGCCGTCGATCTCGGCGAGGACGCTCTGGCAGTCGAGCGACGGGTAGTCGTCCTGGGCGATGGCGAGCGCGGTCTCGGGCACCGACAGGCTCGCGTCGTCGGCGACGAGCGAGGCGAAATACTCGAGCGCGGTCGGCGCGTGGAGGCGCAGGGAGCCGGTCATTGGCAGAAGTTTAGAGCCTCGCGCCGCGCGCCGCGAACACGGCACGCCGCCGTCGCATGCGGCGCGATTCAGACGCGGCGCGAGAAATCGCGCGGCCGCATCCCGGCTGCGAGCAGGACGCCGAAGTAGACCGCCGCGGCGCCGCCCAGGCAGGCCGAGAGCCAGGCGATGCGAACGCCCTCGCGGCCGACGAGGCCGAGCCAGTCGATGTTGACGGCGGCGACGGCGAGAAGCCCGCTCATCGCCAGCGTCGCGAAGACGACCTTGAGGGCGAAGCGGCCCCAGCCCGGCGCCGGCCGGTACCAGCCGCCCCGCTTCAGGCCGACGAAGAGCCAGACCGCGTTGATCGTCGCGCCGAGGCTGACCGAGAGGGCCAGCCCGGCGTGGCCGAAGAGCGGGACGAAGATTGCGTTCATCGCCTGCGTCAGCGCCAGGACGATGACGGCGATCGTCACCGGCGTGCGGATGTCCTGGCGCGCGTAGAAGCCCGGCGCGAGGATCTTGACGCCGATCAGGCCGACCAGGCCGACGCCATAGCCGCGCAGCGCGTACGCCGTCTTGGCGGCGGCGAGCGCGTCGAACTTGCCGCGCTGGAAGAGCGTCGCGACAAGCGCCTCGGGGAAGACGAGCAGCGCCGCCGCGCACGGCAGCGCCAGGACGGCCGCCAGGCGCAGGCCCCAGTCGAGCATTCCCGAATAGGCCGCGGCGTCGCCCCGTCCCTGCGCCGCCGAGAGATGCGGGATGAGCACGGCGCCGAGGGCGACGCCGAGGAGCGAGGTCGGGAACTCCATCAGCCGGTCGGCGTAGAACAGCCACGAGACGGCGCCGACGCCCTGGTGCGACGCGATCTGGGTGTTGATGAGGATGGACAGCTGCGCGACCGAGACGCCGAGCAGCGCCGGCGCCATCTGGCGCAGGATGGTGCGAACGCCCGGATGGCGCCACGCCGCGCCGAGCGAGCGGAAGCCCAGGCCGAGGCGCGGCAGGACGCCGACGCGCCAGAGCGCCGGGATCTGCACCGCGAGTTGGAGCACGCCGCCGAGCATGACGCCCGCCGCCAGCGCGTAGATCCGCTCGATGCCGGCGCGCGCGAATACCGGCACGAGCCACCAGACCGCCGCGATCATGGCCAGATTCAGGAGCACCGGCGTCGCCGCCGGCAAGGCGAAGCGCTTCCAGGTATTGAGCACGCCCGCCGAGAGCGACACCAGCGAGATGAAGCCGATGTACGGAAACATGATGCGGGTCATGACGACGGCGTCGTCGAAGCGCTCGAGACCCGACCCCATCAGCCAGACCACGACCGGCGCGGCGACGACGCCGACGATGCAGGTGACGACGAGGACCGAGAACAGCACGGTCGCGACCGCGTCGACGAGCGTCTTGGTGGCCTCGTCGCCGTCGGCGGCGCGGGCGCGGGCGAGCGTCGGCACGAACGCCTGCGAGAAGGCGCCCTCGCCGAACAGGCGGCGCAGCAGGTTCGGAATGCGGAAGGCGACGTTGAAGGCGTCGAACGAGGCGCCGGCGCCGAACACCGACGAGACGACGATGTCGCGCAGCAGGCCGGTGACGCGCGACGCCAGGGTGAACAGGGAGATCGTCGACGCCGCGCGGAGCAGGTTCATGGCAGGGAGGAGGCCGGGGCAACGCTCGTGGCGAGCCCGCCGATGCTATACTCGTGGTCTTTGCCGAAATCCATCTAGCGTCACATGGCCACCGCCTCCAAAGCCAAGAAGAAGACCGTCCGCATCGCCTCCGGGCTGAAGCGCGCGCGTCAGGACATCAAGCTCAACGCCGCCAACACCGCCCTTCGTTCGCGCTTTCGCACCGTCATCAAGAACGTGCAGAAGGCGGTCGACGCGGGCGACAAGGCCAAGGCCACCGAGCTCTTCAAGACCGCCCAACCGATCATCGACTCGGTCGCCGACAAGAACCTGTTCCACAAGAACAAGGCGGCGCGCCACAAGAGCCGCCTGGCCGCCAAGGTGAAGGCACTGGCCGTCGCCTCCGCCTGAGGTCGTCTCCGGCAAGCAAGAAGGCCCGCGCTGCGGGCCTTTTTTCATGGCGCGGCCAGATCCGACCGCTCGACGACGACGAGGTCGTTGTCGCGCGCGAAGTTCATGACGAAGTCCCAGGCCATCGGCTCCATCTCGCGCAGCATCTCGCTGACGACGACGCCCTTGACGCCGGCGAGGAAGCGCGGCTCGCAATACGGCGAATAGCCGATGAAGGCGGCCGGGCCGCGGCCCGAGCCCTCGGGCCGGAAGCACGACATCGCGCCGGCGAGCCGCTCGGCCCAGTCGCTCGGCCGAAAGGTCTTGCCGTCGCGGGTCAGACCCTGGATGAAGACTTCTCTCGGTTCGGCCACGCGTGTCGGCAGGAGGGTGAGGAACGATTGTCGTCGCGCCCGGTGCGCCCTGCTGCAATGCAACAAGCGCGCCCGTGCGGAAAGGCGCGCCTTTAGAATTCGCCCTCCCCCGGCTCCGCGGAGCAACGCCATGAACGCCCCCGACAGGCTCCCCACCACCGCCCCGGCCGCGAGCGACGCCGCACGCCTCGAGCCGCACGTGATGCCGACGTACAACCGCCTGCCGATCGCGCTCTCGCACGGCCACGGCTGCTGGCTCTGGGACACGGACGGCAAGAAGTACCTCGACGCGCTCGCCGGGATCGCCGTCAACACGCTCGGCCACGGCCACCCGAAGCTGGTCCCGGCGCTCAACGACCAGGTCGGCAAGCTGATCCACAGCTCGAACTACTACCTCGTGCCGCTGCAGGAGCGGCTCGCCGCGAAGCTCGCCGAGCTGTCGGGCCTGACCAACGCCTTCTTCTGCAACTCGGGGCTCGAAGCGAACGAGGCCGCGCTCAAGATCGCGCGCAAGTACGGGCACGACAAGGGCATCGAGCGGCCCGAGATCATCGTCTACGAAGGCGCGTTCCACGGCCGTTCGATCGCGACGCTGTCGGCGACAGGCAACGCGAAGATCCAGGCCGGCTTCGGGCCGCTGGTCGACGGCTTCGTCCGCGTCCCGCTCAACGACGTCGCCGCGGTCGAGAAGGTCGCCGCGACGCATCCGAGCGTCGTCGCCGTCTTTCTCGAGGTGATCCAGGGCGAGGGCGGGATCCGGCCGACGACGATCGACTACCTCAAGCAAGTGCGCCGCATCTGCGACGAGCGCGGCTGGCTGCTCATGCTCGACGAGGTGCAGTGCGGCATGGGCCGCACCGGCAAGTGGTTCGCGCACCAGTGGGCGGACATCCGCCCCGACGTCATGCCGCTCGCCAAGGGCCTCGGCTCGGGCGTGCCGATCGGCGCCGTCGTCTGCGGACCGCGCGCCGCCGGCGTCTTCGGCCCGGGCAACCACGGCTCGACCTTCGGCGGCAACCCGCTGGCGATGCGCGCCGGTGTCGAGACGCTCAGGATCATGGAAGAAGAGGGCCTGCTCGCCAACGCCGCCGAGGTCGGGGCGATGCTCAAGTCCGGGCTCGACAGCGAGCTCGCCGGCCTCGCCGGCGTCGTCGAGGTGCGCGGCCAAGGGCTCATGATCGGCATCGAGCTCGACCGTCCGTGCGGCGCGCTGCTCGGCCGCGCCGCGGCCGCGGGCCTCATGATCAGCGTCACCGCCGAGCGCGTCATCCGTCTCCTGCCGCCGCTGATCCTGCACCGCGACGAAGCGGCGCAGATCGTCGCCATCCTGTGCCCGCTGATCAAGGAATTCCTGCGCGAACCGGCATGAAACCCGGCATGAGCCTCGGCAAGCACTACCTGCAGTTCAAGGACTTCCGCGCCGAGGAATACGCGTACCTGTTCGAGCGCGCGACGACCATCAAGAAGCGCTTCAAGAACTACGAGAAGTACACGCCGCTCGTCGACCGCACGCTGGCGATGATCTTCGAGAAGGCGTCGACGCGGACGCGCGTCAGCTTCGAGGCCGGCATGTACCAGATGGGCGGCTCGGTCGTGAACCTGACGACCACCGACAGCCAGCTCGGCCGCGCCGAGCCGGTCGAGGACACGGCGCGCGTGATCAGCCGGATGGTCGACATCGTCATGATCCGCACCTTCGAGCAGGCCAAGCTCGAGGCGTTCGCGGCCAACTCGCGCGTGCCGGTGATCAACGGCCTGACGAACGAATACCACCCCTGCCAGATCCTGGCCGACGTCTTCACATGCATCGAGCAGCGCGGCAGCATGGCAGGCAAGATCGTCGCCTGGGTCGGCGACGGCAACAACATGGCGGCGACCTGGCTGCAGGCCGCCGACATCCTCGGCTTCACGCTGCATGTGAGCACGCCGCGCGGCTACGAGATCGACGCCGACGCGGCCGGCGTCAGGCGCAGCGACTGCTTCAAGATCTTCCGCGATCCGCTCGACGCCTGCCGCAATGCCGACGTCGTCACCACCGACGTCTGGACCAGCATGGGCTACGAGGACGAAAGCGCGGAGCGAATGAAGGCGTTCGCCGACTGGTGCGTCGACCGCGAGATGATGGCCGCGGCCCACCCCGACGCGCTCTTCATGCACTGCCTGCCGGCGCATCGCGGCGAGGAGGTCGAGGCCGAGGTGATCGACGGGCCGCAGTCGGTCGTCTGGGACGAGGCCGAGAACCGCATGCACGTGCAGAAGGCGCTCATGGAGTACCTGGTGCTGGGTCGGATCGGCTAGCGCCGGCGCGCGCAGGAGCGCGTGCGACCATCGCGACGCCGATGCAGGCGACGACCATGCCGGCCCACATCAGCGGCGTCGGCAGCACGCCGAAGACGAGCCACTCGCACAGCGCCGCGACCGGCGGCGTCAGGTAGAGCAGGCTGGTCACGCCGGTCGCCTGGCCGTGACGCATCAGAAGGTGCAGGATCGAGAAGGCGCCGATCGAGCCGAGGACGACGTGGAAGGCGAGCGCCTTGGCGATCGGTTCGTTCCACTCGATGGCGAAGCCCTCGACCGCGACGGCGAGCGGCAGCATCACCAGCGCCGTCGCCGCGAAGTGGATGCAGACGGCGGCGCCCAGGTCGACGGCGGCGCAGAACTGGCGCTGGTAGAGCGTCCCGGCGGTGACGCAAACGAGCGCCCACACGACCGCGAGCAGGCTGACGAGCGGCGCCGCGCCGGCGACGGCGCGCGGCCCGACGACGAGCGCGACGCCGGCGAGGCCGACGCCGACGCCGACCTTCTGCCACACGCCGAGCCGTTCATGCAGCCAGCGCGAGACGACCACCGCCGTCAGGAGCGGCTGCAGCGCGAGGACGAGCGCCGTGATCCCCGCCGACAGCCCCCAGCGCTGCGCGTAGTGGCTGCCGCCGAGGTAGCCGGCGTGGCTGAGCAGGCCGGCGACGGCGACGTGACCCCATTGGCGTGGCGTCTGCGGCCAGCGCGCGCCGAGGCCGAAGGCGAGCAGCGCGACGACCAGGGCGATGCCGTAGCGAACGCCGATGTAGGTGAACGGCGCCGCGTATTGCAGCGCGTAGCGCGAGGCGACGAAGCCCGAACCCCAGACGACGACGAAATACCCCGACAGCGCGACGACCGCGGCTCGGGCCAGCGGTGCGGCCATGGGCTCACGCTAGGGAGCGCAGCCGGCACTGTCAAGCCGGCGCGACGCGCGTTCCGCCGTGTGCGAATTAACCGACACCGCGCGGCCGGGGCCGGTGCTACCGTCGCGGCGGACATGGACGAGATCGCCACCGCGCCGCCGCCGATCGTCAGCCGCGAGGCGTGCCTCGCGCTCGACCGCGCCGACCCGCTCGCCCAGTGGCGCGACGAGTTCGTCCTTCCCGACGGCGTCGTCTATCTCGACGGCAACTCGCTCGGCGCCTTGCCGCGGCGAACCGCGGCACGCCTCGCCGAAGTCGCCGAGCGCGAATGGGGCGAGGGCCTCATCCGCAGCTGGAACAGCGCCGGCTGGATCGACCTCGCGCGCCGCATCGGCGACAAGATCGCGGCGCTGATCGGCGCTCATCCGGGCGAGGTGAGCGTCGGCGACTCGACCTCGATCAATCTCTTCAAGACGCTCAGCGCCGCGGTCGCCCTGCAGCGCGCCGAAGCGCCGGCGCGCCGCGTCATCCTTTCCGAGCGCGGCAACTTTCCGACCGACCTCTACATCGCCGAGAGCGTCGCCGAGTCGGCCGGGCTCGAGCTCAGGCTCGTTGACGGCGCTCGCATCGGCGACGCCTTGAACAGCGACGTCGCGGTGCTGATGCTGACGCACGTGAGCTACCGCAGCGGCCGCATGCACCAGCTCGCCGAGACAACGCGCGCAGCGCACGGTGCCGGCGCCCTCGTCGTCTGGGACCTCGCCCATTCCGCCGGCGCCGTGCCGGTCGATCTGCGCGGCGCCGATGCCGACTTCGCGGTCGGCTGCGGCTACAAGTACCTGAACGGCGGGCCGGGCGCACCGGCGTTCCTGTGGGCGCATCCGCGCCATACCGTGCGCATGGACCGCGCGCAGCTGCGCCAGCCGCTGTCGGGCTGGCTCGGCCACGCCGCGCCGTTCGACTTCGCGCCCGCCTACCGGCCGGCGAGCGGCATCGCCCGCTTCGTCTGCGGCACGCCGTCGGTGCTGGGGATGGCGGCGCTCGAGTGCGGCGTCGATGTCTTCGCCGCCACCGAGCCGGCCGGCGGCATCGCCGCGATTCGCGCGAAATCGATCGCCTTGACGGATCTCTTCATCGCCCAGGTCGAGGCGCGCTGCGCCGGCATGGGCCTCGCGCTCGTCACGCCGCGCGATGCCGCGTCGCGCGGCAGCCAGGCGAGCTTCGCCCATGGCGACGGCTACCGCGTCATGCAGGCGCTGATCGAGCGCGGCGTGATCGGCGACTTCCGTGCCGGCGAGACGAGCGCCGACGCCGCTGTCGACCCGGCGCTCGCCGCCGATCTGCTCCGCTTCGGCTTCACGCCGCTCTACACGCGCTTCGTCGACGCCTGGGACGCCGCCGCGCATCTGCACGACGTGCTGGCGAGCGGCGAGCATCGCGCAGAGCGCTTCGCGCGGCGCGCGACGGTGACCTGATGAAGGAAGGCGCCGCCAAGCCGTCGCAGCCCGCGGCGATCGTCGCCGCCGAGCCGGCCAAGCTCGACTTCAGCCGCGACATGAGCTACGGCGACTACCTCCACCTCGACGAGCTGCTCGGCGCCCAGCACCTGCGCTCGGGCGCGCACGACGAGATGCTCTTCGTCATCCAGCACCAGGTCACCGAGCTCTGGATGAAGCTCCTCCTGCACGAGCTGCGCGCCGCCATCGCTGCTGTCGCCACCGACCAGCTGCAGCGCGCCTTCAAGATGCTCGCGCGCGTCAGCAAGATCATGGAGCAGATGGTCCACGCCTGGGACGTGCTGGCGACGATGACGCCGCCCGAGTACTCGACGATCCGGCCGTCGCTCGCGTCGAGCAGCGGCTTCCAGAGCTGGCAGTACCGGCAGATCGAATTCCTCCTCGGCAACAAGAACGCGGCGATGCTGAAGCCGCACGAGCACCGGAGCGACCTGCTGGCGCAGGTGCAGGCGGCGCACGACGCGCCTTCGCTCTACGACGAGGCGCTGCGACTGCTCGCGCGCCGCGGTCTGGCGGTGCCGGCGAGCCACGTCGAGCGCGACTGGTCCGAGCCTTATGCCGCCAGCGTCGGCGTCGAACAGGCCTGGCTCGTCGTCTACCGCAACCCCGAGGCGCACTGGGACCTGTACCAGCTCGGCGAGGAGCTGATGGATCTCGAGGACATGTTTCGCCTCTGGCGCTTCCGCCACGTGACGACGGTCGAGCGCGTGATCGGCTTCAAGCGCGGCACCGGCGGCACCGGCGGCGTCAGCTACCTGCGGAAGATGCTCGACGTCGTCCTCTTTCCCGAGATCTGGAAGCTGCGCACCGACCTTTAGCGCGCGGCTTAACGCCGTGCGAGCAGCGCCTCGCGGACGAACTCGAGCCGGTCCTGGCCGAAGAACATCGCCGTGCCGACGAAGAAGGTCGGCGCGCCGAAGACGCCGCGCGCGACCGCCTCCTCGGTGGTCGCGACGAGCCTCGCCTTGACCTCGGGATCGGCGACGAGGGCGACTAGCTCGTTGGCGTCGAAGCCGGCCTCGGCGAGCGTCGCCGCGAGCACCGCCGGATCGCCGAGGTTTCTCGGCGTCTCCCACATCGCCCGCTCGACGACCTCGACATAGCGCAGGAACTCGTCGGGCCGGCGCATCTGCATGCCGGCGGCGCCGCGCATGAGCGTCAGCGTGTTGATCGGGAAGTGCGGGTTGAAGGCGAACGGCACGCCGTAGCGGCGCGCCCATCGCGCCATGTCGTCGTTCATCCAGCGGCCCTTCGCCGGCACCGTCACCGGGCTGGCGTTGCCGGTCGACTTGAAGACGCCGCCGAGCAGCATCGGCCGCCAGACGATCGTCGCGCCGGTCTCGGCGGCGATCTTCGGCAGCTGCGTCCAGGCGAGGTACGAGGTCGGGCTGCCGAAGTCGAAGAAGTACTCGACGCTGCGCTGCGCTTCGCCCGTCGCGCTCACCAGCTTTCCATCCACGGCCTGAGGTCGAGCTCGTGCGTCCAGGCGCTCTTGTCCTGGCGGTGCAGGTTCCAGTAGTTGTCGGCGATCGCTTCCGGGCTGAGGATGCCGCCCTTGTCCTTCAGCGCGTAGCGCTCGGGAAAGTTCTCGGCGATGAAGCGCGTGTCGATCGCGCCGTCGATGACGACGTGGGCGACGTGCAGCCCTTGCGGGCCGAGCTCGCGCGCCATGCTCTGCGCCAGCGCGCGCAGCGCGTGCTTGGCGCCGGCGAAGGCGGCGAAGCCGGCCGAGCCGCGCACGCTCGCGGTCGCGCCGGTGAAGATGATCGTGCCGCGGCCGCGCGGCAGCATCGCCCTGGCGACCTCGCGGCCCATCAGGAAGCCTGCGAGCGCGCCCATTTCCCAGACCTTGCGGTAGACGCGCTCGGTCGTCTCGGTGACGGCGAAGCGAACGTTGGCGCCGATGTTGAAGACCGCGACCTCGAGCGGCGCGATCTCGCGCTCGATCCGAGCGACCAGCGCCTCGACGTCGGCCTCGTTGCGCGCATCGGAAGCGAAGCCGTGCGCTTCGCCGCCCTCGGCGCGGATCTGCGCGACCAGCGGCTCGAGCTTGTCGGCGCTGCGCCGGGTGACGCAGGCGATCAGCCCTTCGCGGGCGAAGCGGCGCGCGATCGCGCCGCCGGTGGCGTCGCCAGCGCCGATCACGAGCACCGCTCTTCGTTCGTTCATGAGCCCAGCCCTTTGCACAGAACTGCGGACAAAGACGCTCCGCCGGGGTCGACGAACTGTCGCAGAACGCGCCACACTTGCGCATCCGGGTAAGCGCT
>DASYKC010000191.1:0-2579 GCA_035995885.1 Caldimonas sp.
CCGCCGGCGCGCTTCCGCGACGACATCTACATCCTCGGCGTGCCGCTCACCGACCTGTGCGCGACGCGCTACACCGATCCGCGCGAGCGCCAGCTGCTGAAGAACATCGTCTACGTCGGCGTCCTCGCGGCGATGCTCGGCGTCGAGCCCGAGGTGATCGCGACGCTGCTCGGCGAGCAATACAAGGGCAAGACCAAGCTGCTGCAGCCCAACCTCGACGCTTTCATGATGGGCCTGCACCACGGCCGCGAGTACTTCGACGACGCGCTCGGCCTGAAGATCGAGCGCCGCGACGCGGTCGGCAATCGCATCTTCATCGAAGGCAACGCCGCGGCCGCGCTCGGCTGCGTCTACGGCGGCGCGACGGTGTGCGCGTGGTATCCGATCACGCCGAGCTCGTCGCTCGCCGAGGCGTTCCAGAAATACTGCTCGAAGCTGCGCGTCGACAAGGCAACCGGCCAGAACAAGTTCGCGATCGTCCAGGCCGAGGACGAGATCGCCTCGATCGGCATCGTCACGGGCGCCGGCTGGAACGGGGCGCGCGCGTTCACGACCACCTCCGGCCCCGGCGTGTCGCTGATGACCGAGTTCATCGGCCTCGCCTACTTCGCCGAGATCCCGGTGACGATCATCAACGTCCAGCGCGGCGGCCCCTCGACCGGCATGCCGACGCGAACCCAGCAGGCCGACCTCCTGAGCTGCGCCTACGCATCGCACGGCGACACCAAGCACGTCCTGCTCTTTCCCGAGGATCCGCGCGAGTGCTTCGACTTCGCGGCGACCGCGCTCGACCTCGCCGACCGCCTGCAGACGCCGATCTTCGTCATGAGCGACCTCGATATCGGCATGAACCATCGCCTGTGCGAGCCGCTCGCCTGGGACGATTCACGCGTCTACGACCGCGGCAAGGTGATGACCGAGGCCGAGCTCGAGGCCGGCAAGGACTTCGGCCGCTACCTCGACGTCGACGGCGACGGCATCCCGTACCGCACCCTGCCCGGGACGCATCCGAGCCGCGGCGCGTACTTCACCCGCGGCACGACGCGCGACGCCTACGCGCGCTATTCGGAAGCCGGGCCCGACTACCTCTACAACGTCACGCGCCTGCTCGAGAAGTTCGAGACGGCGAAGGAGCTCGCGCCGCAGCCGGTGCTGCGCCAGGCGGCACGCGAGACGCGCTTCGGCGTCGTCTACTTCGGCTCGACCAGCCCGGCGATGGCCGAAGCCTTCGACGCGCTGCAGGCCGACGGCATCCACGTCGACGCGCTGCGCGTCCGCGCCTTTCCGTTCAGCGCCGCGGTCGACCGCTTCGTCGCCGGGCACGAGACGGTCTTCGTCGTCGAGCAGAACCGCGACGCGCAGCTGCGCATGATGCTGGTCAACGAGCAGGAGATCGATCCGGCCCGGCTCGAACCGATCCTCCACTACGACGGCACCCCGATCACGGCGCGCTTCATCATCGAGGCGATCGCGGCGCGCGTGCGCGCCGACAACGTCGAGCCGATCGCCAAGAAGGGCCTGGCCGCATGACCTACCTCGCCAAGCCCAGGCTGCACCACCCCACCCTGCCGAGCAACAAGCTCGGCTTCACCCGGCGCGACTACGAAGGCAAGATCTCGACGCTCTGCGCCGGCTGCGGCCACGACTCGATCTCGGCCGCGCTCGTGCAGGCGTGCTGGGAGCTCGACATCGAGCCGCACCGGGTCGCCAAGCTCTCGGGAATCGGCTGCTCGTCGAAGACGCCCGACTACTTCCTCGGTGCGTCGCACGGCTTCAACACCGTGCACGGCCGGATGCCGTCGGTGCTGACCGGCGCCAACCTCGCCAACCGCGAGCTGCTCTACCTCGGCGTCAGCGGCGACGGCGACTCGGCGTCGATCGGCCTCGGCCAGTTCGCGCACGCCATGCGGCGCGGCGTGAACATGACCTACATCGTCGAGAACAACGGCGTCTATGGCCTGACCAAGGGCCAGTTTTCGGCCACCGCCGACCAGGGCAGCAAGAGCAAGAAGGGCGTGGTGAACAGCGACACCGCGATCGACCTCGTGCAGGTGGCGCTCCAGCTCGGCGCGAGCTACGTCGCGCGCAGCTTTTCGGGCGACAAGGAGCAGCTCGTGCCGCTGATCAAGGGCGCGATCAGCCATCGCGGCGCGGCGCTGATCGACATCATCAGCCCGTGCGTCGCCTTCAACAACCACGCCGGCAGCACGAAGAGCTACGACTACGTCCGCGCCCACAACGAGGCGGTCAACCGGCTCGACTTCATGCCGCACCGCGACGCGATCACGGCGATGTACGCGCCCGGCGAGGTCATCGAGGTGACCCAGCACGACGGCAGCGTGCTGCGCCTGAGGAAGCTCGCCGAAGGCTACGACCCGGGCGATCGCCTCGCCGCGATGGGCCACATCGCCGCCCACGAAGCGCGCGGCGAGATCCTCACCGGCCTGCTCTATGTCCGCGCCGGCGCCGAGGACCTGCACGCCCACCTGAACACCGTCGAGGTGCCGCTCAACCAGCTCGGCGAGCGCGAGCTCTGCCCGGGTGCCGCGGTGCTCGCGGCGATCAACGCCGAGCTCGTC
>DASYKC010000192.1:0-35461 GCA_035995885.1 Caldimonas sp.
ACGATCGAGTCGTCGACGAGAAGGACGTTCCTGCCCTTGAACTCGACCTCGATCGCATTCAGCTTCTGGCGCACCGACTTCTTGCGAACGCCCTGCCCCGGCATGATGAAGGTGCGGCCGACGTAGCGGTTCTTGACGAAGCCCTCGCGGTAGGGCTTGCCGATCCGCTGGGCGAGCTGCATCGCCGACGGCCGGCTCGATTCCGGGATCGGGATGACGACGTCGATCTCCGACGGCGGCAGGGTCGAGATGACGCGCTGGGCGAGCGTTTCGCCGAGGTTGAGGCGCGCCTGGTAGACCGAGACGCCGTCCATCACCGAGTCGGGCCGGGCGAGGTACACGTACTCGAACATGCACGGGTTGAGCGACGGGCTCTCGGCGCACTGGCGCGCGTGCACCGTGCCCTCGAGGTCGATGAAGATCGCCTCGCCCGGGGCGACGTCGCGCGTCAGCGAGTGGCCGGTGCCGACGATGGCGACCGACTCGCTCGCGACCATCACCTCGGGGCCGCCCGGGCCGATGCCTTCGCCGAAGGCGAGCGGGCGGATGCCGAACGGGTCGCGGAAGGCGAGCAGGCCGTGGCCGGCGATGAGGGCGACGACCGCGTACGAGCCGCGGATGCGCTTGTGCACGGCGGCGACCGCCGCGAAGACTTCCTCGGGCGAGAGCTGGCGGTCGCGCGCGGCGCGCTCGAGCTCGTGGGCGAGGACGTTGATCAGCACCTCGGTGTCGCTGCCGGTGTTGATGTGGCGCCGGTCGATGTCGAACAGCTCCTGCTTCAGCATCGCCGCGTTGGTGAGGTTGCCGTTGTGGACGAGGACGATGCCGTACGGCGCGTTGACATAGAACGGCTGTGCTTCCTCTTCGCTGTAGGCGTTGCCCGCGGTCGGATAGCGCACTTGGCCGAGGCCGACGTTGCCCGGCAGCGCCCGCATGTTGCGGGTGCGAAAGACATCGCGCACCATGCCGCGCGCCTTCTGCATGAAGCACTTCGTGCCCTGCATCGTGACGATCCCGGCCGCGTCCTGGCCGCGGTGCTGGAGCAGCAGCAAGGCGTCATAGATCAGCTGGTTGACCGGCGATTTCGCGATCACTCCGACGATTCCACACATTGGCAGCTCCAGGCAGTCAGTGGCCGCGCGCCGCGCTCATACGCTGCGCGCACCAGGCACGGTCTTCTCGGGCGAGATCAACGGCATCAGCTCGCGCAGGATCGAATTCAGCCAGGCCGCGCCGCGCGACTCGCGCCATGCCTCGGACGTGGTCGCCGGCGTGTACGAGACGATTGTCGCCAGGGCGAGCAGCACGAGGACGCCGCGCGCCAGGCCGAAGATCGCGCCGAGCAGACGATCGAGCGGACGCAGCAGCGTCTTGCCGATCAGCGCCGAGACGCCGCGCGCGCCCAGGCCCCACAGGACCAGAACGACGAGGAACGCACATGCGAACGCGGCGATGCCGTTCAAGGGAGACCCTTGCGCGCCGATGGGCAAATGCGGCGCGAGCCACGGACCGAGCCACAGGCCCGCGAACCAGGCGGCGACCCAGCCGAGCAGCGACAGCACCTCGAAGGTGAATCCGCGCACCGCGCCGACGAGCGCCGAGAGCGCGATCACGCCGAGCATCGCGAGATCGACCCAGCCGAGCGTCGGGATGTCGGTCATGGTCCGCGTTCACAGCGTGAGAACCACGGCGGAGAGACCGGCGGCCTTGGCCTTCGCGAGTGCCGCCTCGGCTTCGCCGCGCGACGCGAACGGGCCGACGCGAACGCGGATGCGATTGCCCGACGACGTCGGCGCGACCTGCGTGTACGTCTTCAGGCCGAGCTTCTCGACGTTCTTGCGCGTCTCGCGCGCCGCCTCGGCGTCGGCGAAGGCACCGACCTGGACGACGAAGCGCTGGCCGTCGGCGCTCGCCGTGGCGCGGCCTTCAAGCAAGGCGCGGGCGCGCTCGCCGTCGGCGTTCGCGCGCGGCGGCGTCGACGCGGCGGCAACGGCATGGCTCGCGGCGCGGCGCGCGGGCTCGGCGGCCGACGCCTGCGCGAGCGGACGCGACGCCGCCACGCGCTCGGCGGGCGCGGCGCGTGCCGGCGGGCTGACATCGCGGCCGGCATCTGCGCTCGATTCGGTGATGACGCCTTCGGCGCTGCGCGGCGCCGGCGTCGAGCTCCGCGCCGGCGCAGTCGTCGCAGGCGCGGCCGTCGCTGCCGATGCGGCGGGAGTCGGCGCTGCCGACGCGCCGTCGCCGGTCGCCGCCGCGCGGTTCGGCGTCGATCGCGCCGGCGGCATCGCCAGCGGCGGCAGCGAGTCGCGGCGCGGGATCTCGATCGGCACGTCGACCGGGATCGGCCGCGGCTGCGTCTCGAAGACGAGCGGGAAGCCGATGATGCCGATCGCGAGCAGGACGATCGCGCCGATCAGGCGCTGGCGTGCCCGCGTGCGCGCCTGCTGCACGGCATCCGCGGGCTCGAGCCTGGGTTTGTCGGGAGCGGGATCGCGCTTCTGCTTGAACATGGAGGGCCGGACGGTCGCCGAATGCGAAAGGAGTGGCGAGCCGACGAGCGGCGAGCCGGACCTGCTCAGGCGGCGTGGCGGCCGGTTCGCTGCGGCAATCCGTTCTCGAGCACGCCGCCCACGGTGTAGAAGGAGCCGAAGACGACGATTCTATCAGCGGGGTCCGCGGCGCCGATCGCTGCGGCGAGCGCCTCGCCCGGCGTCGCGTGCGTTGCCGCTGTCGTCGCCCTGCCCTTGGCGTCGATGGCGGCGAAGCGATCGGCGAGCTGCGCGGCGCTCGCCGCACGCGCCGCCGGCAGGTCGGTGAAGTGCCAGTGGTCGACGAGCGGCGCCATGCGCGCCAGGATGGCGTCGATGTCCTTGTCGCGCATCGCGCCGAAGACGGCATGGGTGCGCGGGAAAAATCCCATCTCGTCGAGGTTGAGCGCGAGCGCGGCAACCGCATGCGGGTTGTGGGCGACATCGAGGACGAGCGTCGGCTCGCCCGGCACGACCTGGAACCGGCCCGGCAGCTCGACCGTCGCCAAGCCGCTGCGGATCGCCTGTGCGCTCACCGGCAGCCGCTCGCGCAAGGCCTCGAACGCAGCGAGCGCGCCCGAGGCGTTGAGCAACTGGTTGGCGCCGCGCAAGGCCGGATAGCCGAGGCCGCCGAAGCGCATGCTGCGCCCGGACCACGCCCATTGCTGGCGGTCGCCCGAATGGCGGAAGTCGCGGCCGGCGAGCCACAGGTCGGCGCCGATCCGCGCCGCCTCGTCGACGACGCTGCGCGGCGGCAGCGGGTCGCTGACGATCGCGGGCTTGCCCGCGCGCATGATCCCGGCCTTCTCGCGGCCGATCGATTCGCGGTCGGGGCCGAGGTACTCGACGTGATCGACGTCGATGCTCGTGAGGACGGCGCAATCGCCGTCGAAGGCGTTGACCGCATCCAAGCGGCCGCCGAGGCCGACCTCGAGGATGACGAGGTCGAGCGGCGTCGCCGCGAGCAGCGACGTGATCGCCAGCAACGTGAACTCGAAGTAAGTGAGGCTGACGTCGTCGCGCGCGCGCTCGACCGCCTCGAAGTGCGGCAGCAGCGCGGCGGCGTCGACGCTCCTGCCGTCGATCCGGCAGCGCTCCTCGAAGTGGACGAGGTGCGGCTTCGAATAGAGGCCGACGCGGTAGCCGGCGGCAAGCGCGATCGACTCGAGCATCGCGCAGGTCGAGCCCTTGCCGTTCGTCCCGGCGACGATGATCGTCGGCGCCGCGAAGGCGATGCCGAGCTTGCGCTTGACCGCGGTGACGCGGTCGAGCGTGAGCTCGATCGTCTTCGGGTGCAGGCGCTCGCAATGCGCGAGCCACTCGGCGAGCGTCACGCGAGCGTCCGCCGCCCGACGGCCCTCAGGCGACCGCGTCGGACGGCAGCCGCTGCAGCATCGCGATCTGGCGCGCGATCGTCGGCCGCAGCTCGCGCCGGTCGACGATCATGTCGATGGCGCCGGTCTGGAGCAGGAACTCGGCGCGCTGGAATCCTTCCGGCAGCTTCTCGCGCACCGTGTTCTCGATCACGCGCGGGCCGGCGAAGCCGATCAGCGCCTTCGGCTCGGCGACGACGACGTCGGCAACGAAGGCGAAGCTCGCCGAGACGCCACCCATCGTCGGGTCGGCGAGGACGCTGATGTAGGGCAGCCCCGCCTGCGCCAGCCGGGTCAGCGAGGCGTTGGTCTTGGCCATCTGCATCAGGCTGAGCAGGCCTTCCTGCATGCGCGCGCCGCCGGTCGCGGTGAAGCAGACGAAGGGCGTGCGCTGCTCGACCGCCGTGTGGACGCCGCGGACGAAGCGCTCGCCGACAACCGAGCCCATCGAGCCGCCCATGAAGTCGAACTCGAAGCAGGCGGCGACGACCGGGATGCTCATCAGCGCGCCGCCCATGACGATGAGGGCATCGGTCTCGCCGGTGTTCTCGAGCGCGTCCTTGAGGCGCTCGGGGTACTTCTTGCTGTCCCGGAACTTGAGGGCGTCGACCGGCAGGACCTCCTGGCCGATCTCGTAGCGGCCTTCGGGGTCGAGGAAGGCGTCGAGCCGCGCCCGCGCGTCGATGCGGTGGTGGTGCGCGCACTTCGGGCAGACGTTGATGTTCTTCTCGAGGTCGGTCTTGTAGAGCACCGTCTCGCACGCCGGGCACTTGACCCAGAGGCCCTCGGGCACCGTGCGCCGCTCGCTCGGGTCGGTGGGCTGGATCTTCGGCGGCAGCAGTTTTTCGAGCCAGCTCATCGCGGCATTCCTTTCATTGACCTTCGCTCGTGTCTTCGCGGCGCGCGGGCGGCGACGCTCATGCGTCGAGCGCCGCGCGGACGCCGGCGATGAAGCGGCCGGCGATGCGCGGCGCCTCGTCGCGGTCGGCGTTCTCGAGCAGCTGGACGAGCGCGCTGCCGATGACGACGGCGTCGGCGACGTCGGCGACGGCGCGTGCCGTCGCTCCGTCGCGGATGCCGAAGCCGATGGCCACGGGAAGCCTGACGTGCGCCTTGATCCTCGGGATCATGTCCTTCACTGCGTCGATGTCGAAGTGACCGGCACCGGTCACGCCTTTCAGCGAGACATGGTAAACGTATCCGCCGGCCGCTTCGGCGACGCTGGCAATGCGCGCGTCGCTCGACGTCGGCGCGATCAGGAAGATCGGATCGATCCCGGCACCGCGCAGCGACCGCGCGAACTCGATGCACTCCTCGGGCGGGTAGTCGACGACGATGACGCCGTCGACGCCGGCCTCCTTCGCGGCTGCGACGAAGCGCTCGCCGCCATAGCGCTCGATCGGGTTGGCGTAGCCCATGAGGACGACCGGCGTATCGCGGTCGCGCGCCCGGAACTCGCACACCATCGCCAGCACGTCGCCGAGGCCGATGCCGCGCGCCAGCGCGCGCTCGCTCGCCTTCTGGATGACCGGGCCGTCGGCCATCGGATCGCTGAACGGGACGCCGAGCTCGATCACGTCGGCGCCGGCGTCGACCATCGCCCGCATGATCTGCGCCGTCGTCTCGGCGTGCGGATCGCCGGCCGTGATGTAGGGAATCAGCGCCTTGCGGCCGCGCTTCTTCAGCGCCTCGAAGGTCGCGGCGATGCGGCTCATCGCCGCACTCGCGCGTCGAGCTCGGCGACGGTGGCGATGTCCTTGTCGCCGCGGCCGGAAAGGTTGACGAGCAGGTGCTTGTCGCAGGCCAGCGTCGGCGCGAGCTCCATCGCGTAGGCCACCGCATGGCTCGACTCGAGCGCCGGAATGATGCCCTCGCTGCGACAGAGGCGGTGGAACGCCGCGAGCGCCTCGTCGTCGGTGACGCTGACGTACTCGGCGCGGCCGATGTCGTGGAGGTAGGCGTGCTCGGGGCCGACGCCGGGGTAGTCGAGCCCGGCCGAGATCGAATGCGTCTCGATGATCTGGCCGTTCGCGTCCTGCAGCAGGTAGGTGCGGTTGCCGTGCAGGACGCCCGGGCTGCCGGCGCTGATCGACGCCGCGTGGCGCCCGGTCGCGATCCCCTCGCCCGCGGCCTCGACGCCGATCAGGCGCGTGCCGGCGTGGCCGATGTACGGGTGGAAGATGCCCATCGCGTTGCTGCCGCCGCCGACGCAGGCGATCACCGCGTCGGGCTGGCGGCCGATCATCTCGGGCATCTGCACCAGGCACTCCTCGCCGATGACGCTCTGGAAGTCGCGCACCAGCGTCGGATACGGGTGCGGCCCGGCGACCGTGCCGATGATGTAGAACGTGTTCTCGACGTTCGTCACCCAGTCGCGCAGCGCCTCGTTGAGCGCGTCCTTGAGCGTCCTCGAGCCGCTCTCGACCGGCACGACGCTGGCGCCGAGCAGGTTCATGCGATAGACGTTCTGGGCTTGTCGCCTGACGTCCTCGCTGCCCATGTAGACGACGCACTCGAGGCCGTAGCGGGCGCAGATCGTCGCCGTCGCGACGCCGTGCTGGCCGGCGCCGGTCTCGGCGATGACGCGCGGCTTCTTCATGCGCCGCGCCAGCATCGCCTGGCCGATCGTGTTGTTGATCTTGTGCGCGCCGGTGTGGTTGAGGTCCTCGCGCTTGAGGTAGATCTGGGCGCCGCCGAGCTCGCGCGAGAGGCGCGCCGCGTGATAGACCGGGCTCGGCCGGCCGACGTAGTGGGCGAGCTCGGAGCGGAACTCGGCGTCGAAGGCGGGGTCGCGCCTGGCCGCTTCGTAGCACGCCTTCAGCTCGTCGAGCGCATGAACGAGCGTCTCGGCGACGAAGCTGCCGCCATAGGGACCGAAGTGCCCGCGCGAGTCGGGCTGCTGGTAGGGAATCATCTGAATGGAGCTCTCATGCAGTCGATGCGGCGATCCGGGCATCGGCTTCGCGCACCGCGTCGCAGAAGCGCCGGATCGCGGCGGCGTCCTTCACGCCGCGCGACGACTCGACGCCGGAGGAGACGTCAACGGCCCAGGGCCGCAGCTGCAGGATGCCGGCAACGACGTTTTCGGCATGCAACCCACCAGACAAAACGAGCGGATGCGGAACGCCGGCAGGAACGAGCGACCAATCGAATGCCTTTCCACTGCCGCCGAAGCCCTCGACATGAGCGTCGAGCAGAAGGCCTTGCGCCTCGCTGAAGCGGCGCGAGAAGTCTAGCAAATCGAGCCCCGGCGCCATGCGCGCGGCGCGCAGATACGGTCGCTGGAACGCTCGGCACTCGTCGGGCGATTCGTCGCCGTGGAACTGGAGGATCAGCGCCGGGATCAGCGCCAGGACGCGATCGATGTCTTCTCGCGTCGCGTTGACGAACAGCCCGACCGGGGTGATGAACGGGGGCAGGCCGCGCGCCAGCTCGGCGGCGCGCTCCGGCGCGACGAAACGCGGGCTGGCAGGATGGAAGACGAAACCGACCGCGTCGGCGCCGGCATGCGCCGCGGCCTCGACGTCGGCCTCCTGCGAGAGGCCGCAGATCTTGATTCGCGTTCGCTGGTTCACGGCGCGCAAGCGGGCGTCATGACGAGACGCTCAGGGCAGCCAGTCCATCGCCGCGGTTCGATCGGGGATCGCATGAACGGGATCGTAGTACGGGCCCAGGAAGTAGAGGCCGTCGGCGGCGAACGTCGCCGCGGCGAGCGAGCGGTCGCGCGACGCAAGCACCTCGGCGAGCCACTCCACCGGCCGCGCGCCGCTACCGACCGCGACGAGGCAGCCGACGACGTTGCGGATCATGTGATGCAGGAAGGCGTCGGCGTCGAAGCGAAAGCGCCAGTACGCGCCGCGCTTCTCGATCGCGAGCTCGCGCATCGTCTTGACCGGCGAGAGCGCCTGGCACTCGGCCGAGCGGAAGGCGCTGAAGTCGTGCTTGCCGACGAGCGCTTCGCCAGCGCGCCGCATGGCGTCGCCGTCGAGCGGACGAAAGGTCCAGCCGGCGAGGCCGGTTTCGAGCGCCGGCCGCACCGGCGACTCGAGCAGGAGGTAGTCGTAGCGGCGGCCGACCGCGTTCGCGCGCGAATGAAAGCTCGCCGGCATGAAGCGGCACCACTGGACGGCGATGTCGGCCGGCAGGTAGCGGTTGCTGCCGCGCAGCCAGGCGTCGACGGTGCGGACGGCGTCGGTGTCGAAGTGGACGACCTGGTTGAGGGCGTGGACGCCGGCATCGGTGCGGCCGGCGCAGATCGACTTGAGCGGCGCATCCGCGAATGCGCTGATCGCCGTCTCGACGTGGTCCTGCACGGTCCGGCCGCCGGGCTGGCTCTGCCAGCCGCGGTAGGCGCTGCCGCGGTAGGCAATGCCGAGGACGACTCTCACGGCGTGGCGATCGCCGCCGGCGCGCCCTGCTGCAGGGCGCGCGCGACGGGTCTCAGCTGATGCGGTCGAGCATCCCCTGCGCCTTGGTCTTGGTCGAGCCGCTCGCCGTCGCGAGCACCTCGCGCAGGAGGTCGCGCGCGCCGTCCTTGTCGCCGATGCGCTGGAACTCCTCGGCGAGCTCGAGCTTGCGCGCAAGCGGGTCGCCGCCAGCGTCGCCGTCGTAGGCAAGGCCGCCCGGCGTCGTGCTCGGATCCTCGGCCACCGTCACCGGCTGGTCGAGATCGAGCGAGATGCCGGAGAGATCGAAGGGCAGCGGCTCGTCGCGATGGTCGGGGGCGGCGCTCGCCTCGTTGGCGACGAGCGGCATCTTCAAGGTCGTGTTGAACGACGCCGGCTCGACCGGCCGCGGCGGAATCGACTCGGTGGCATCGAGCGGCGTCGGCCGGGACGGCGCACCGATGTCGGGGTTGTCGAGGTCGAGGTCGATGCTGTCGAAAGCGCTGTCGCGGCTGGTCGTCTCGCCCACCGAGGAGCCGAACTGCGACGGCACCGGGATGATCGACTGCGGCAGCGTGCTCGCGCCGAGCGGCTCGGCGACCTCGCCGCCCTCGAGCGGCCGCTCGGGCGCGCCGCCGGCGCGGTACATGGCGTTGTCCGGATCGATCTGGCTGCCGAGCTCCTGTGCCTTCGCCCAGTCCTCGCCCTCGCCGCGCGTCAGCGCGAACAGCTGCGTCGCGAGCAGCTCGAAGCCCTTGATGTCGCGCCGCTTGGCGTAGACCTCGAGCAGCTTGGTGCGGATCGCGAGGCGCTCGGGGTTGCTGCGCATCGCCTCCTTGAGGATTTCCTCGGCCTGCAGGTCGCGGCCGTAGGCGAGGTAGACGTCGGCCTCGGCGACCGGATCGACGTCGCCGATCGCGTCGAGCTGCGACAGCGAGTAGGTCATCGACGACGAGCTTCCGGCAGCGTCGCGCGTGTCGATGCGCTGGCCGCCGCTGGCGCCGAAGAACGAATCGGGCTGCAGGCGGCTCTCGAGGAACGAGGTCTCGCCGCTGTCCTTCTTGGAGCGCTGGCTGTAGCGATACAGACCGTAGCCGGCGAGGAGCGCGGCGAGCGCGCCGAGACCGAGGTACAGCGGATTGCCGCTCGTGATCGAGTCGATGAAGCTCGGCTCGGCCGCGGGGCGAGGCGCGACGCGCGGCGGCTTGGCGACGACGGCGCTCGCCGGCGCGCGCGCGACGACGGGCGCCGAGCCGGCGCCGCTGGCGCCGGCGACGACCGGCGCAGGCGCGATCGCCGGCGTCGAAGCCGGGGCGGCAGGCGGCGTCGACGCGGCAGCCATTGCGGGCGGCGGCGCGACCACCGCAGATGCGATCGCCGGCGGCGGCGGCACGGCGGCGATCACCGGCGCGGGGCTCGGCGCCGGCGCCGACGACGGACGAACCGCGGCGACCGGCGGCGCGGCGCCTGGCGTCGTCGTGGTCGTCGTCGTCGACGGCTGTGACGCCGTGCTCTGCAGACGCTTGAGGTCGGCGAGGTTCTTGTTGAGCTCGGCGACGCGCGCGGCCTCGGCCTGGCGCTGCCGCTCGCCCGAGAGGCGGTCTTCCGCGCTTCCCGGTGCCGACGGCGGCGTGACGCCGCCCTTGCTCAGCCTGAGCGTGTCGGGGCTGGGGTTGGCCGACTGCTTCTTGTCGTCGACCGACGCCTGCACGCGACCGCCGCTCTGGCGCCGGTTCGGCTCGGCGGCCGGCGTCGTGCCGAGCGTCGAGGCCGCCAGGCGCTGGCGATAGGCGCCGAAGTCGGCGCTCTGCGCCGTGATGGTCTGGCGCGCCTCGCCGGCCGGAATGCCCTGCGCGGCTTCGGCCGAAGGAACCGACAGGACGACGCCGGCCTTCAGCCGGTTCATGTTGTTGCCGCTGAACGCGCTCGGGTTGGTGCGGAACAGCGAGACCAGCATCTGGTCGAGCGAGACGCCGGCGCGTTGCGTGCGACCGGCGATCTTCGAGAGCGAATCGCCCGAGCGGACGCGGTATTCGTCGCCCGAGAAGCCTTCGGTCGGGGTCGCCGATGCGCTCGCCGGCGCGCGGGTGGGCGGTGCGGCTTCGTCGCGGCGCGTCTCGGCGGCCTCGGTTCGCGCTGCCGTGCGGCGTTCGCGCGCTTCGGCACGAGCGGCCTCGCGGGCTTCGCGCGGCGAGACCGGCCGGCCGGCGGTCGGCGGCAACGGCGCAGGCGCGGGCGGCGTGGCCGAGATAACGGGCGAGGTCGACGTTCCCGCTGCCGGAGCCGGGGTCGCGCCGGCGCGGATCGTCGCCGGCGGATCGAACAGCAGCGTGTATTCGCGGACGAGCCGGCCGGTGGCCCAGGAGATTTCGAGGATGACGTCGACGAAGGGTTCCTGGACGCCGCGATCGCTGACGAGGCGGACGAAGAGGCGGCCGTCGGCGCGCTTCTCGAACGAGGCGCGCGTGCTCGGCAGGACCGGGTTGTAGTCGACGTTGGCGGCGCGGTACGACTCGGGCGGCGCGACGCGGATGCGCAGGCTGGCTTGCTCTTCGGGGGTGAGGCTGGTGACTTCGATCTCGGCGCGAAGCACTTCGCCGAGGGCCGATTGCACGCTGAGGCGGCCGAGACCGAGGGCCGATGCGAGAGGAGACGCGAGGCAGAGGGCGGCGGCGACGCTGGTCAGCGCAAAGCGCCCCGAGAACTTCAGTTTTCTTTTCAAGGCGTCTCCCGGAATGACGATGCGGACCCGTCGACGGCCCCGCAGGAACGATGCGGACCCGTCGTCGAGCCGCTGTTTCGATGCGGGCACTCCCGACCCGCCCGTCGATCTCGACCCAGCCGCCCGCTCATGAGCGAGGCGGCTTCAGAAGCGGCAGCTGGTAAAAGACGGAAATGACCATAACATCAGTGAGATAGGGTGACAAGCTCATGCTTTGGCTGACGTTCTCGCAGGCGCCGGTTCCGAGCCTTCTGCACGCGGTTGTTGCAGTCAGACAACGCGCCGCGCCTTCCGGCTGCCCTGTTCATCGCGCCAGCAAGATTCGCAGCATGCGCCGAAGCGGCTCCGCGGCACCCCAGAGAAGCTGGTCGCCGATCGTGAACGCGCCCAGGTAGTCGCCGCCCATCGCCAGCTTGCGCAGCCGGCCGACGGGGATCTTCATCGTTCCGCTCACCGCCACCGGCGTCAGCTCGCGGACGCTCGCGACGCGCGTGTTCGGCACGACGTGCACCCATTCGTTGTCGGCGGCGATCATGGCCTCGATATCGGCCAGAGGGACGTCGGACTTCAGCTTGATCGCCAGCGACTGGCTGTGGCAGCGCATCGCGCCGACGCGGACGCAAGTCGAATCGATCGGCACCGGCGGCGCGGCGCCTCGGCCGCGACCGAGAATCTTGTTGGTCTCGGCGCCGCCCTTCCACTCCTCGAGGCTGGTGCCGTCGCCGCGGTCGACGTCGATCCACGGGATCAGGCTGCCGCCGAGGGGGACGCCGAAGTGCTCGGTCTCGGCACCCGACATCGTCCGCTGCCGCTCGCTGACGCGCCGATCGATCTCGAGGATCGCCGACTTCGGGTCGGCGAGGAGCTCGCGCACCTCGGCGTGGAGCGCGCCGTACTGCGTCAGCAGCTCGCGCATGTGCTGCGCGCCGCCGCCGGACGCGGCCTGGTAGGTCGTGCACGTCATCCACTCGACGAGGTCGCCCTTGAGCAGCGCGCCGATGCCCATCAGCATGCAGCTCACCGTGCAGTTGCCGCCGATGTAGTTGCGGATGCCGCGATCGAGCGCGGCGTCGATGACGGGGCGGTTGACCGGGTCGAGGACGATGACCGCGTCGTCCTGCATGCGCAGCGTCTTGGCGGCGTCGATCCAGTAGCCGTCCCAGCCGGCGGCGCGCAGGCGCGGGTAGACGTCCTTGGTGTAGTCCCCGCCCTGCGCCGTGATGATGATCCGGCAGCGCTTGAGCGCGTCGAGGTCGTACGCGTCCTGCAGGCGGGTTTCGTTCTTCGCGTGCGCCGGGGCGCGGCCGCCCTTGTCGCTGGTGCTGAAGAAGAGCGGCTCGATCAGGTCGAAATCGCCTTCCGCGGCCATGCGCTCGAGCAGCACCGAGCCGACCATGCCGCGCCAACCGACCAATCCCGTGAGTTCCATGCTGTTCGTCCCGTCTGTCCTTGTCGTCTCTGAGGGCTCCGCCCGGCGCCTCGGCCGAGCAGGACGAGACGAACGGGCGCGCTAGTGCCGGGTGGTGGTGATCGGTTTGCCGGCGAGCGCGGCCACCACCGCATCGCCCATCGCCCGCGTGCCCACCTTCGTCGTTCCCTCGGACCAGATATCGGCCGTGCGCAGACCGGCTGAAAGCACGGCCTGCACCGCCTGCTCGATGCGAGCGGCGGCTTCGGGTTGGTTCAGGGAGAAGCGAAGCATCATGGCGACGGACAGAATTGTAGCCAGCGGATTGGCCACGTCCTTGCCGGCGATGTCGGGAGCGCTGCCGTGGCTCGGCTCGTAAAGCCCCTTGCCGTTCGCGTCGAGCGACGCCGACGGCAGCATGCCGATCGATCCGGTCAGCATCGCCGCCTCGTCGGAGAGGATGTCGCCGAACATGTTGCCGGTGACGACGACGTCGAACTTCTTCGGCGCACGAACGAGCTGCATCGCGGCGTTGTCGACGTACATGTGGTCGAGGGCGACGTCGGGGTACTCGGCGTGGACCTCGCTGACGACGTCCTTCCAGAACTGGAAGGTCTCGAGGACGTTGGCCTTGTCGACGCTCGTCAACCGCTTGCTCCGCCGGCGCGCGGCGCGAAAGGCGACGTGGGCGATCCGCTCAATCTCGGGCCGCGTGTAGCGCATCGTGTCGAACGCCTCCTCGGCGCCGGCGAAGGCGCCGTCGGGCGCGGCGCGACGGCCGCGCGGCTGGCCGAAGTAGATGTCGCCGGTCAGCTCGCGGATGATGAGGATGTCGAGGCCGGCGACGAGCTCGGGCTTGAGGCTCGACGCCGCCGTCAGCTCGGGGTAGCAGATCGCCGGCCTGAAGTTGGCGAACAGGCCGAGCGCCTTGCGCAGGCCGAGGATCGCCTGCTCGGGCCGGAGCGGCCGCGCCAGCGAGTCGTACTTCCAGTCGCCGACGGCGCCGAAGAGCACGGCGTCGGCCGCCTTGGCGAGCGCAAGCGTCGCTTCCGGCAAGGGATGACCGTGCGCCTCGTACGCGGCGCCGCCGACCAGCGCGTGCTCGCTCTCGACGCGCAGCTCGAGGACGCCGAGGACGCGCTCGGCCTGGGCGACGATCTCGGTGCCGATGCCGTCGCCCGGCAGGATGGCGATCTTCATCGCGGCAGCGTCCGCACGTCGCGCCGGCGTGCCATCAGCGCACCGTCGTCGCGAGCCACGGCTGCTTCAGGAGCCGCTCGGCCTCGAAGGCGCGGATCTTGTCGGCGTGGCGCAGGGTGAGCGCGATGTCGTCGTAGCCGCCGAGCAGGCAGTACTTGCGGAACGGCTCGACGGCGAAGGCGATCTCGTTGCCATCGGCCGTGACGACGACCTGGCGCTCGAGGTCGATCGTCAAGCGGTAGCCGATGAAGGCGGCGACGTCGTCGAACAGCTTGGCGACCTCGTGCTCGGCCAGGACGATCGGCAGGACGCCGTTCTTGAAGCAGTTGTTGAAGAAGATGTCGGCGTAGCTCGGCGCGATCAGGGCGCGAAAACCGTACTGCTGCAGCGCCCACGGCGCGTGCTCGCGCGACGAGCCGCAGCCGAAGTTCTTGCGCGCCAGCAGGATCGACGCGCCCTGGAAGCGCGGCTGGTTGAGGACGAAGTCCGGGTTCGGCCGGCGCATCGCCGGATCCTGGCCGGGCTCGCCGGGGTCGAGATAGCGCCAGGCGTCGAACAGGTTCGGGCCGAAGCCCGAGCGCTTGATCGACTTCAGGAACTGCTTCGGGATGATGGCGTCGGTGTCGACGTTTTCCCGGTCCATCGGCGCGACGAGGCCGCTGTGAATGCGAAAGGGTTCCATGGTGGTCAGGAGAGCCGGCGGACGTCGACGAAGTGACCTTCGATCGCCGCGGCGGCGGCCATCGCCGGGCTGACGAGATGGGTGCGGCCGCCCGCCCCCTGGCGGCCCTCGAAGTTGCGGTTGCTGGTCGACGCGCAGCGCTCGCCGGGCTCGAGCCGGTCGGCGTTCATCGCCAGGCACATCGAGCAGCCGGGTTCGCGCCACTCGAAGCCGGCGCCCTTGAAGACGAGGTCGAGGCCTTCGCGCTCGGCCTGTTCCTTCACGAGGCCCGAGCCGGGAACGACCATCGCCAGCTTGACGTTGCTCGCGACGCGCGCGCCGAGGCGGCGCACGACCGCGGCGGCCTCGCGCAGGTCCTCGATGCGCGAGTTCGTGCACGAGCCGATGAAGACCTTGTCGATGCGGATGTCGCTGACCGGAACGTTCGGCTCGAGCGCCATGTAGCGCAGCGCCCGCTCCATCGCGTCACGCCGGCCGGGATCGCGCTCGTTCTCCGGATCGGGGACGCGATCGCCGATCGCGACCACCATCTCGGGCGATGTGCCCCAGGTCACCTGCGGGCGCACTTCCGACGCATCGAGGGCGACGACCGCGTCCCAGTGGGCGTCGGCGTCGGAATGGAGGGTGCGCCAATACGTCTCGGCGAGCGCCCACTCGAGCCCGGCCGGGCTGTACGGACGGCCGCGCAGGTAGGCGATCGTCGTGTCGTCGACCGCGATCAGGCCGGCGCGCGCGCCGGCCTCGATCGCCATGTTGCAGACCGTCATCCGCCCTTCCATGCTGAGGGCACGGATCGCGCTGCCCGCGAACTCGATCGTGTAGCCGGTGCCGCCGGCGGTGCCGATCTTGCCGATCACCGCGAGGACGATGTCCTTGGCGCTGCAGCCGCGGCCGAGCGTGCCGTCGACGCGGACCAGCATGTTCTTCGCCTTGCGCGCGAGCAGCGTCTGCGTCGCCAGCACGTGCTCGACCTCGCTCGTGCCGATGCCGTGCGCGAGCGCGCCGAAGGCGCCGTGCGTCGAGGTGTGCGAGTCGCCGCAGACGACCGTCGTTCCCGGCAAGGTGGCGCCCTGCTCCGGGCCGATGACGTGGACGATGCCTTGGCGCCGGTCGTTCATCTTGAACTGGGTGATGCCGTGGCGATCGCAGTTGGCGTCGAGCGTGTCGACCTGCAGGCGCGAGATCGGGTCGGCGATGCCGTGCGAGCGGTCGGTCGTCGGCACGTTGTGATCGCTGACCGCGAGGTTCGCCGAGAGACGCCAGACCTTGCGACCGGCGAGATCGAGGCCCTCGAACGCCTGCGGGCTCGTCACTTCGTGGACGAGATGGCGATCGATGTACAGGACGGCAGTGCCGTCGTCCTCGGAGTGGACGACGTGCTCGTCCCAGATCTTGTCGTAGAGGGTGCGGGCCATGGACGGTGCTCGAAGCGAGAGAGCATTTTAGAGCGGCCCCGGTTTTTGTCTTCGGAGCGATCTAGCAGATGAAAACGGGCGCCGCAATCTCGTATGTCCCAAGACCCCCACGAGTAGGCGATCGGCATGGCTCTTGCGAGGAGCGAACGACGATCGCGGGGTCGCATTTCTGATCGCCTTCAGCGAAGTCACTCTGTTGACGAAGCCGCGTTTACAGCACACTCCGGCCTCGCGATAACTGTTCGAAAACGTCGCCATTCATCAACGAGAGGAATACATGCAACGCCAATCGATCCGCCGAACGCTTTCGGCTTTGTTAGTCGGGCTCTTCGGCTTGACAGGGGCGGCAAATGCCGTCGTCGATTTCGAAACCGGCCCGCCGCTTCTGGTCGATGACGGCGAGAGCTTCACCGACAACGGCTTCACGCTCACCCAGAGCGGCTCCTTCGGCGTCGTCGATTCAGCCGTGTCGTTCTTCGGCGGCATCGCACCCAGCGGTAATGCGACGCAGTTCTATGGCGGTCTCAACGACAGCAGCGTCATCCTGGCGCGCAGCGACAACAGCCTGTTTCGCCTGAGTGGTTTCGACGCAGGGTTCATCGAACCGGTGTTTCAGGACCCGGGAGTTTCCGCGGGCCGAATCGTCGTCGTCGCCACCGGTGCGCTGAACGAAACCATCATCGCCTCGTTCGACCTCGGCCTGAGCGGCAACGACGGCAGCTTTGCCTTCCTCACCTTTGACCACGCGGCCGACTTCCTGCCCTTCCTCACGCTCAAGTCGGCCGTCTTCTTCGCCTGCGTCTACGTCGACGCATCGTGCGTCCATCCGGATCAGAACCTGGCCCAGTTCGCGCTCGACAACATCAACGTCGTTGCCGTACCCGAGCCCTCGACCTATGCGCTACTGATGTTGGGCGTCGCCGCGCTGACCTATAGGCGCCGGCAAATGAACAAACAACAAGTCTCGGGGGAGTAGACATGACCGGATTTCGGATCTTTGCCGCCGCGCTCGCCCTGCTCGGGTTCGCAGCGTCGGCAGCCGCCCAGAACGGGCGCCAGACCTACATCGTCCAGCTCGCCGACGCACCGGCAGCGACGTATCGTGGCACGCTGCCGGGCTACAGCGCGACCCAGCCAGCGCAGGGCGCCAAGCTGAACGTCAACGCCTCGCACGTGCAGGCCTACATCAACTACCTCGACGCGAAGCGCAACAGCATCGCGGCCACCGTGAATTCGCGCGCCGTGCTGCATCGCTACAGCGTCGCCTTCAACGGCTTCTCGGCACGGCTGACGCCGGACGAGGCCAAGAAGCTGTCCGCCACGCCTGGCGTCGTCGCCGTGCTCCCCGACCTGCCGCGCCAGATGGACACGACGCGCACGCCGGCCTTCCTCGGCATCAGCAACCCCGGCGGCTTGTGGTCGATGCTCGATTCGAGCGGCCGCGCCGTCAAAGGCGAGGACGTGATCATCGGCGTCGTCGACGGCGGCATCTGGCCGGAGAACCCTTCGTTCTCCGACAAGGTGAGCACGTCGACCGGACGCCCGGTGCCCTACTTCGAGACCGGAACGCAGGTCTATGGCCCGCCGCCGGCGAAATGGAAAGGCATCTGCCAGACCGGCCAAGGCTTCACGGCCGCCATGTGCAACAACAAGCTCATCGGCGCCCGCTTCTTCAACACCGGCTTCCTTGCCTCGGGTCTCCCGTTCTGGCCGACCGACTACGTCGGCCCCCGCGATGAGGACGGCCACGGTTCGCATACCTCGTCGACCGCGGGCGGCAACGAGGGCGTTGCCGGCATCATCTTCGGCACGCCGGTCGGCCTGATGTCGGGCATCGCCCCGCGGGCGCGTCTGGCCATGTACCGCGTCTGCTGGACCTATGCCGACCCGGCGACGGGCGGTGCACGCAAGAACAGCTGCTTCACGTCGGACTCGGTCGCAGCGATCGATCGCGCTGTCGCCGACGGCGTTGACGTCATCAACTACTCGATCAGCGGCACGACGACCAACTACCTCGACCCTGTCGAGGTGGCGTTCTTCAACGCCACCGCAGCAGGCGTGTTCGTCGCCGTCTCCGCCGGCAACAGCGGCCCGGCCAACACCGTCGCGCACATGAGCCCGTGGCTGACGACGGTCGCCGCCTCGACGCACGATCGCCTGCTCAACGCCGACGTCACCCTCGGCAACGGCCTGGTCTTCAACGGCCCGTCGTACCAGACCAGCGGCGTCCCCTCGACGCCGCTGATCCTGTCGCAGGACGCGGGCAGCCAGCCTTACGCCTCGCTGTCGGCGGCCGACCAAGCGGCGCTCAGCCGCTGCTATAACGCGAGCGACCGTCTCACGTTGGGCGGCTCGAGCGCCGCCGCGCTCGACCCGGCCAAGACGGCCGGCAAGATGGTCGTCTGCATTCGCGGCGGCAACGTCCTGATCAACAAGGGCGACGCGGTCAAGACGGCGGGTGGCGTGGCGATGATCATCCAGAACACGCCGGCGACAGCCAACACGGTGATCTTCCAGCCGTACGTCATTCCGACCGTCCACCTGGCCGCCGCCGCCTCGGGACCGGTTCTCGCCTATGCGGCGACGCCGGGCGCCACGGCGTCGTTCGGTGCCGGCACGCAAGTGCCCGGCGTGATCGCGCCGGTGATGGCCGACTTCTCTTCGCGCGGTCCGAGCCTGGCCGACAAGAACATCCTGAAGCCGGACATTTCGGCGCCGGGCGTCGACATCATCGCCGCCTACGTCGCCGAGAATTCGGCCGTGCAGTCGGTCCACGACGCGATCGTCGGCGGCGCGCCCGGCGATGCGGGAACGACCTCGATCCAGGGCACCTCGATGGCGAGCCCACACGTCGCCGGATCGGGTGCGCTCCTGCGCCAGCTCCATCCCACCTGGTCGCCGGCGGCGATCAAGTCGGCACTGATGACAGGCACGAACGACATCAAGCTGTCCAACGGTGCCCTCGATCTGGCCCGGTTCGGCTATGGCGCGGGCCACCTGAATCCGAACAGCTCCGCAGACCCGGGTCTCTACTACGACGCCGGTGCCATCGACTACATCCAGTTCCTCTGCGGCACCGGCGCCCTCGCCGCGAACAGTGGAAACTGCCAGGCGGTCGGTGCCATCTCGCCGTGGAACCTGAACCTCGCGTCGCTGACGGCGGCAAACGTGCTGGGCAAGCTGACGTTCACCCGGACCGTCACCAACGCGTCGGCCGCGCAGCGCACGTACACGGCCAGCGCGAGCCTGCCGGGATACAACGTCGTCGTCTCGCCGAGCACGCTGATGCTCAGCGGCGGCGCCAGCGCGAGCTTCGACGTGCAGCTCACGCGCACGTCGGCAGGCATCGGCACCTGGACGTTCGGCAGCCTGGTCTGGAACGACGGCGTGCACCAGGCGAGAAGCCCGATCACGGCGAAGGCGTCGCTGTTCGCGTCGCCGAGCGAGGTCGCTGACACGCGAACCGCGGGCACCAAGGTGTTCACGGTCGGCACCGGCTACGACGGCACGTTGACGACGACGCCGATCGGGCTGTTGCCTGCCATCCGCAACAGCAACACCATCACGACCAACGGGAGGCAGTGCTACAACTTCACGATCCCGGCCGGCGCGGCAATCGCCCGGTTCCGCCTGTACGACGCAGACACGCAGGGCGGCGCCAACAGCGACCTCGACCTCAACGTGTACAACGGTCCGGGTGGAACAGGAACCCTTGTTGGCTCGAGCGGAAGCTCGACATCCGAGGAGAAGGTCGACCTGGTCGGGCCGGCGGCGGGCAACTACTCGGCCTGCGTCCTCGGCTTCGCGCCGCTCGGCGGGAGCGCGAGCTACACGTTGTCGAGCTGGATCGTCGGTCCTGCCGTCGGCGTCCAGTCGCTGCGCGCCCTGACGGCGCCGAAGGTCTATCTCGGCGGCACGGCGTCGGTCGGCCTGAGCTGGTCGGTGGCGGCGGGCAACCGCTACCTCGGCGTCGTGCAGTTCAAGGATGGCACGAGCGCGGTGGTCGGCTCGAGCCTGGTCACGGTCGACGTCCACTGACGCGTCGCCTTCGATCTCAAAGGGGCCGCGATCGCGGCCCCTTTTTTTTGGCTCTCAGTAGATGGCGCCTCCCGCGCCCGCGGATCGCGGTCGCAGACGGCAGGCCCCGGCTATCGGCGAAGGTGCTGCGCCTGGCGCAGCCGGCAGAGCGCAATAGGCGCCCGGATCGGGAACCACGGCGCAGTTCGAAAGCATGGGATCGGGCGCCCCTCGGCTCTTTTTCTCTTCTTGGGTTCGCTGCGGCTCGATAGCGCGGCGCAGCGCCTCGGCATCGGTACGCAGGGTTGACCAAGCGACGTAGCGTTCGAAGCCTCCGCAAGGCTTGCTGCCGAGCCCGATCGTTCGGCACTGGGAATCGGCGGTACAGGCCGCATCGCCAATCAACGCCGTGATGTCCGCCGTGGGAGCGTCGGAGCGCGCCGGCGCGGATACGCCGCTCTGGCACGCCGACAACGCCAGCAGCGTCATCGCGCCAACACGAGTCGCCCGGTCGACAACCGGCACGGCGCGTTTGACGTCGGCCGGCCAGCCGGCAACGCCGCTACGCTTTCGGGCGAACCACATCGCGCTTCGGCGCGCCGGTATAGAGCTGACGCGGCCGGCCGATCTTGTACTCCGGGTCGGCGATCATCTCGTTGAGCTGGGCGATCCAGCCGACGGTCCGAGCGAGCGCGAAGTTGGCCGTGAACAGGCTCACCGGGATGCCGATCGCGCGCTGGACGATGCCCGAATAGAAGTCGACGTTCGGGTAGAGCTTCCTCGCGACGAAGTACTCGTCCTCGAGGGCGATCTTCTCGAGCGCCATCGCCAGCTTGAAGATCGGATCGTCGTGCAGGCCGAGCGCGTCGAGCACCTCGTGGCAGGTCTCGCGCATGAGCTTGGCGCGCGGGTCGTAGTTCTTGTAGACGCGATGGCCGAAGCCCATCAGCTTGATGCCCGAGTTCTTGTCCTTCACCTGGCGCACGAACTCGCCGATCTTCTCGACGCCGCCCATCTTCTGCACGTCTTCGAGCATGTTGAGCGCGGCCTCGTTGGCGCCGCCGTGCGCCGGGCCCCAGAGACAGGCGACGCCGGCGGCGATCGCCGCGAACGGATTCGTTCCCGACGATCCGCAGAGGCGCACGGTCGACGTCGACGCGTTCTGCTCGTGGTCGGCGTGGAGGATGAAGATGCGGTCCATCGCCCGCACCAGCACCTCGTTCGGCTCGTACTCCTCGCACGGCGTGGCGAACATCATGCGCATGAAGTTGCCGGCGTACGAAAGGTCGTTCTTCGGATAGATGTACGGCTGGCCGACGGTGTACTTGTAGGCCATCGACACCAGCGTCGGCATCTTGGCGATCAGGCGGATCGCCGAGATCGCGCGGTGCTCCGGGTTATTGATGTCGGTGGAGTCGTGATAGAAGGCCGAGAGCGCGCCCACCAGCCCGGTCAGGATCGCCATCGGATGGGCGTCGCGGCGAAAGCCGCGCAGGAAGAACTGCATCTGCTCGTTGACCATCGTGTGATGGGTGACGAGATGCGAGAAAGACGCCTTCTGGGCAGGCGTCGGCAGCTCGCCGTTCAGGAGCAGGTAGCAGGTCTCGAGGTAGTCGCACTGCGTCGCCAGCTGCTCGATCGGGTAGCCGCGGTAGAGCAGCTCGCCCTTGTCGCCGTCGATGTAGGTGATCGTCGAGTTGCACGATGCAGTCGACAGGAAGCCGGGGTCGTAGGTGAACTTGCCGGTCTGCGCGTAGAGCTTGCGGATGTCGATCACTTCCGGGCCGAGCGTGCCCTTGTAGATCGGCAGCTCCATGCTCGGGCTGCCGTCCGAGAACGAGAGGGTGGCTTTGGCGTCGGACGGGGTCATGGCGAATTCCTCGAAATCAATTGCGGTGGAGGCGTTGTCCCTGCGCCCGGACGGCCTGGAGCACCTGGTGGACCTCGGGCCGGTCGAGATCGCTGGTCGGCTTCGTGCGGCCGAGGAAAAGGTCGAGCAAGTCGTTGTCGGCGAGCGGCATCAGCGCCTCCAGCCCGGCGGCTGTGGTGGCGGTCACGGCACCGCCGCTGAACAGTCGCTCGATCAGCAGGTCGTTCTCGAGCAGGCCGCGCCGGCAGCGCCAGCGCAGCTTCGAGAGCGCCGCCGAATCGATGCCGACGGTGGTTTCCATCAGACCGCGCGCCTCACCATCAGCTCCTTGATCTTGCCGATCGCGCGCGTCGGGTTGAGCTGTTTCGGGCAGACGTCGATGCAGTTCATGATCGTGTGGCAGCGAAAGAGCCGGTACGGATCCTCGAGGTTGTCGAGGCGCTCGTTGGTCGCCTCGTCGCGGCTGTCGGCGATGAATCGGTACGCCTGCAGCAGGCCGGCAGGGCCGACGAACTTGTCGGGGTTCCACCAGAAGCTCGGGCACGCGGTCGAGCAGCTCGCGCAGAGGATGCATTCGTACAGGCCGTTCAGCTCGTCGCGCTCCTCGGGCGACTGCAGGCGCTCTTTCTCGGGCGGCCGCTCCTCGTTGATCAGGTAGGGCTTGATCGAGTGGTACTGCTTGAAGAACTGCGTCATGTCGACGATCAGGTCGCGGATGACTGGCAGCCCGGGCAGCGGCTTGAGGACGATCGGATCCTTCAGCGTCCTCATGTTGGTGAGGCACGCCAGGCCGTTCTTGCCGTTGATGTTCATCGCGTCCGAGCCGCAGACGCCCTCGCGGCACGAGCGCCGGAAGCTCAGGCTCGGATCGCTCGCCTTCAGCTTCATCAGCGCGTCGAGCAGCATGCGCTCGCTGCCGTCGAGCTCGACCTGCATCGTCTGCATCATCGGCGCGGCGCCGTTCTCGGGGTCGTAGCGGTAGATGCGGAAGGTGCGCAGCGTCGACACCGTGGCGGGCGGCGCGGCGCCGTCCGGATCGGCGGCGTCGGCGGCGCGGGTGTTCGGTTCCTTTTCCATGATCAGAAGGTACGCACCTTGGGCGGTATCGATTCGACGGTTTGCGGTTTCAGGTTCACGGCCTTGTACTCGAGCCGGTTGCCTTCGCTGAACCAGAGCGTGTGTTTCATCCACTCGGCGTCGTTGCGCCCGTTCGGCGCGACCGGATCGTCGATCGGCCGCTCGTAGTCGGAGACGGTGTGGGCGCCGCGGCACTCGCGCCGCGCCGCCGCCGAGACCATCGTCGCCAGCGCCGACTCGACCAGGTTGTCGACCTCGAGCGCCTCGACGCGGGCGGTGTTGAAGATCTTCGACTTGTCGGCCAGGTGCATCGACCAAGCGCGCTCGGCGATCGCCTGCACCTTGCCGACACCTTCGTCCATCGACGCCTGCGTCCGGAACACGCCGGCGTGCACCTGCATCGTCTTCCTGAGGTCGTTCGCGATCGCCTGCGAATACTCGCCGCCGGTGCTGGCGTCGAGACGCGCCAGCCGCGCCGCGGTGAAGTCGTGGGCGTGCGCCGGCAGCGCGCGATGCGCCTGGTCGGCGAGCTTGCTGTCGACGATGTGGTTGCCGGCGGCGCGGCCGAAGACGAGCAGGTCGAGGAGCGAGTTGGTGCCGAGTCGATTGGCGCCGTGAACGCTGACGCACGAGCACTCGCCGACGGCGTAGAGGCCGGGAACGACCGTGCTCGGATCGCCGTCCTTGGGCGCGACGACCTGGCCGTGGATGTTGGTCGGCACGCCGCCCATCTGGTAGTGGATCGTCGGCACGACCGGGATCGGCTCGCGCGTGATGTCGACGTTGGCGAAGTTGTGGCCGATCTCGAGCACGCTCGGCAGGCGCTTCCTGATCGTCTCGGCGCCGAGGTGGGTCATGTCGAGGACGAGATAGTCCTTGAGCGGGCCGCAGCCGCGCCCTTCCTTGATCTCCTGGTCCATGCAGCGCGAGACGAAGTCGCGCGGCGCGAGGTCCTTCAGCGTCGGCGCGTAACGTTCCATGAAGCGCTCGCCGAGGCTGTTGCGCAGGACCGCGCCCTCGCCGCGGCAGCCTTCGGTGAGCAACACGCCGGCGCCGTAGACCCCGGTGGGATGGAATTGCCAGAACTCCATGTCCTCGAGCGGCAGGCCGGCGCGGGCTGCCATGCCGAGGCCGTCGCCGGTGTTGATGAAGGCGTTGGTCGACGCCGCGAAGATGCGGCCGGCGCCGCCGGTCGCGAGCATCACCGCCTTGGCCTGCAGGACGTGCAGCGCGCCGGTCTCCATCTCGAGCGCGGTGACGCCGACGACGGCGCCCTCGGCGTCGCGGATCAGGTCGAGCGCCATCCACTCGACGAAGAAGTTGGTCCGTGCCTTGACGTTCTGCTGATAGAGCGTGTGCAGCATCGCGTGGCCGGTGCGGTCGGCGGCGGCGCAGGCGCGCTGGACCGGCTTCTCGCCGTAGTTCGCGGTGTGGCCGCCGAACGGACGCTGGTAGATCGTGCCGTCCGGGTTGCGGTCGAACGGCATGCCGAAATGCTCGAGCTCGTAGACGACGTTGGGCGCCTGGCGGCACATGAACTCGATCGCGTCCTGGTCGCCGAGCCAGTCGGAGCCCTTGACGGTGTCGTAGAAGTGGTAGTGCCAGTTGTCCTCGCTCATGTTGCCGAGCGAAGCGCCGATGCCGCCCTGCGCCGCGACGGTGTGCGAGCGCGTCGGGAACACCTTCGACAGCACGGCGACGTTGAGGCCGGCGAGCGAGAGCCGCAGCGACGCCTGCATGCCGGAGCCGCCGGCACCGACGATGACGACGTCGAAGCGGCGCGTCGGCACCGCGGCGGTATGCAGCGCCGGCGCGTCCATCACAGCCTCCAGAGGACCTGGATGGCCCAGCCGGCGCAGCCGACGAGCCAGGCGATCGTGACGATGTCGAGGCCGAGCCGGATCGACACCGGCTTGACGTAGTCCATCCAGATGTCGCGCATGCCGACCCAGACGTGATAGAGCAGCGCGACGATGGCGACGAAGGTCAGCACCTTCATCCATTGCGACGCGAAGATCGCCGACCAGCGGTAATAGTCGAGCGGCCCGCCGACGAGCACCTGGAACACGAGGGCGATCGTGAAGAGCGCCATCAGCAGCGACGTGATTCGCTGCGCGAGCCAGTCGCGCAGGCCGTAGTGCGCGCCGACGACGAGACGGCGGGATCCGAACGAGGTGCTCATGGGGCGCTCAGAAGAACAGCTTGAAGCCGAGCGCGAGCGCGACGACGGTGCTGAGGACGATCACGACGAGCGCCGACGTGCGGCCGAAGGAGAGGCTGACGGCATGCGTCGCGTCCATCCAGAGGTGGCGCAGCCCGGCGCAGAAATGCAGCAGGTAGGCCCAGATCAGGGCGAAGGCGACCAGCTTCCAGAACCAGCCCGGCAGGCCGGCGGCGCCGAACGAGAAGACGCTCGTGAACTGTTCGTAGGAGGTCTCCGACGTCAGGCTCGCGTCGAACATCCAGATCGTGAACGGCAGCAGCAGGAACATCGCCGCGCCGCTGATGCGGTGCAGGATCGAGACCCAGCCGGCCGGCGGCAGCCGGTACGACGCGAGCTGGGTGACATGGATATTGCGATAGACCGGCGGCCGCTTCAGAGGTTGTTCTTTGAGGGAGGTGACCATGTCGCTCGTGAGTTCGGCGGCGCGCAGCGCAGCCGGTCGATATTATTGCAACGCAGCAGACTTTACCTCGCCCCACTCCCGGAGAACCCATGATGAAGCCCCCCGTCCGCGTCGCGGTCACCGGCGCCGCCGGCCAGATCGGCTATGCCCTGCTCTTCCGCATCGCCGCGGGCGAGATGCTCGGCAAGGACCAGCCGGTCGTCCTGCAGATGCTCGAGATCCCCGACGAGAAGGCGCAGAAGGCACTCAAGGGCGTGATGATGGAGCTCGAGGACTGCGCTTTCCCGCTCCTCGCCGGCATGAGCGCGCACGGCGATGCGACGACCGCGTTCAAGGACGCCGACTACGCCCTGCTCGTCGGCGCCCGGCCGCGCGGCCCCGGCATGGAGCGCAAGGACCTGCTGTCGGCCAACGCGCAGATCTTCACCGTCCAGGGCAAGGCGCTCAACGCCGTCGCCTCGCGCAAGGTCAAGGTCCTCGTCGTCGGCAACCCGGCCAACACCAACGCCTGGATCGCGATGAAGAGCGCGCCCGACCTGCCGCGCCGGAGCTTCACCGCCATGCTGCGCCTCGATCACAACCGCGCCCTGAGCCAGATCGCCGCCAAGACCGGCAAGCCCGTGGCATCGATCGAGAAGCTCGTCGTCTGGGGCAATCACTCGACGACGATGTACCCCGACTACCGCTTCGCGACGGTCGACGGCAAGCCGGTGAAGGACCTGATCAACGACGAAGCATGGAACCGCGAGGTCTTCCTGCCGACCGTCGCCAAGCGCGGCGCCGCGATCATCCAGGCGCGCGGCCTGTCGTCGGCGGCGTCGGCCGCCAACGCGGCGATCGACCACGTGCGCGACTGGGTGCTCGGCTCGAACGGCAAGTGGGTGACGATGGGCGTGCCGTCGGACGGCGAGTACGGCATCCCGAAGGACACGATCTTCGGCTTTCCCGTCACCACCGACCAGGGCGAGTACAAGGTCATCGAAGGCCTGCCGATCGACGCCTTCAGCCAGGAGCGCATCAACCTGACGCTGAAGGAGCTTCAGGAAGAGCAGGAAGGCGTCAAGAGCCTCGTCTAGTCGTCGCGCCGGGCGCGCGCGATCGGCCGTCGCCCGCGGCGCGGCGGCCGGCCGTGACGCAATGCCCGACGTGGCCGTAACGGCCGGTAAACCCGGCGCCGCAGGCGCGGCGGCGCAGCACAATCAGCGCCGATCGTTGCCGCCTGAAAGGTCACCGCCATGTCCGCTCGTTTCCTCCGCTGCGCGCCCGCTCTTGCCGCGCTGATCGCCTGTTCTTTCACCGCCGTTTCCGCCTTCGCCGCCGATGCGCCCGCGAAGACGGCCAAGCCCGCCGCCAAGGCCAAGGGCAAGGCCGCGGCCGCACCCGCCGCGTTCACCGTTCCTGACGCCGCGCCCGAGCAGGTCAAGGCGGCCGAGCTCGTCTTCTACGGCGCCTACGACTGCGAATTCCAGCAGACCGTCCACATCACGCAAAGCCCGAAATACTCGGCCTATGTCGACGTCAAGTCGGCCAAGGGCGGCTGGCTGATGAAGCCGGTGCTCTCGTCGACCGGCGCGATCCGCCTCGAGGACGTTCGCGGCGAGACCCTGATGGTGCAGATCGCGAGCAAGTCGATGCTGCTCAACGTCAAGACCGCGCAGCGCATCGTCGACGATTGCGTCAGCCCGAAGCAGCGCGAGCTGATCGCCGAGGCGAAAGCGGCGAAGGCCGCCGCGGAGGCGGCGCCGATCAAGGCCGTGACGGAAGCGGGAACGACGTCGGGGTCGCTTCTGAAGTAAGCCGCCGACCTCCAACGTCCGCATCGAACGACGCGCCCTGCGGGGCGCGTTTTCTTTTGCGCCGCGCCTCGACACGATCGAGCAGTTCGATAATCGCGCCCATGACCCGTCCGTTCAATTTCAGCCCCGGCCCGGCCGTTCTTCCCGAGCCTGTGCTGCGCCAGGCCGCTGCCGAAATGCTCGACTGGCATGGCACCGGCATGTCGGTGACCGAGATGAGCCACCGCGGCAAGGAGTTCATGTCGATCTACGACGCCGCGCTGGCGTCGCTGCGCGAGCTGCTCGCCGTCCCGGACGACTACAAGGTGCTCTTCCTGCAGGGCGGCGCGATCGGCCAGAACGCGATCGTGCCGATGAACCTGCTGCGCGGAAAGAGCCGCGCCGACTACGTCGACACCGGCGACTGGGCGAGGAGATCGATCGCCGAGGCCGAGCACTTCTGCACCGTCAACGTCGCCGCGAGCAGCGAGGGCAACGGCTTCACCGCGATCCCGCCGCAAAGCGAGTGGCGCCTCGACCCCGGCGCCGCCTACGTGCACATCTGCTCGAACGAGACGATCATCGGCCTCGAGTACCACTGGACGCCCGACACCGGGGCGGTGCCGCTCGTCGCCGACATGTCGTCCGACATCCTGTCGCGGCCGATCGACGTCTCGCGCTACGGCCTGATCTACGCCGGCGCGCAGAAGAACATCGGCCCGGCCGGGCTGACGCTCGTCATCGTCCGCGACGATCTCCTCGGCGGCGCGTCGCCGACGACGCCGAGCGCGTTCGACTACACGATCCAGGCGGCCAACGACTCGATGATCAACACGCCACCGACGTACGCGATCTACCTCGCCGGGCTGGTCTTCGACTGGGTCCGCGCCGGCGGCGGCCTCGCCGCGATGGCCGAGCGCAACCGCGCCAAGGCCGCCCTCCTCTACGGCTGCCTCGACGAGAGCGGCTTCTATCGCAAGCGGATCGTCCCGGCCGACCGGTCGCTGATGAATGTCTGCTTCCACCTGCCGGATCCGGCGCTCGACGCACCGTTCCTGGCCGGGGCGCGCGACGCGGGCCTCCTCAACCTCAAGGGCCACCGCGTCGTCGGCGGCATGCGCGCCTCGATCTACAACGCCATGCCGATCGAGGGCGTGCGCGCCCTGGCAAGCTACCTGCAAGGGTTCGAGAAGCGCTTCGGCTGACGCAGCGCGAGCGGAGGCGGCGACAGCTTGAATATGCCAAAATAAGTATGTATGATTCATGCATACTGATCCCGGAGACCGCCATGGAAGCGACCGTTGCCGAGCGTGGCCAGATCACCTTGCCGAAGGCCGTGCGCGACGCGCTTGGCCTTACTAAGGGCACGCAGCTGAAAGTCGAGCTGAGCGGCAGCTCGATCATCCTGCGCAAGAACGTCGACGACGCCCTCTCGCGCCTGCGCGGCCGCTTCAAGCTGGCCGAGGGCTACAAGAGCACCGACGAGGCGATGCGGGCGATTCGCGGCCGCGCGCCCGGCGACCCGTACCTGGCGCCGGAACCGGCGAAGAAGCCGCGGGCGACGAAGCGGCGATGATCGCCGTCGATTCCTCGGTCCTCGTCGATGTCCTCGCCGGCGACCCGCACTTCGCCGACGTCTCCCTCGCGAGCTTGGGCGAGGCGCTCGCCGCCGGCGATGTCGTCGTCTGCGACGCGGTCGTCGCCGAGATCCATACCCTGCTCGCCGGCGCCGAGTCGACCATGGAAGGCCTGGCGTCGCTCGGCATCCGCTACCTGCCGACGAGCGAGCCGGCGGCGGTCCGCGCCGGCCACATGCAGCGGCGCTTTCGCGACCGCGGCGGCCGGCGCGAGCGTGTCGTCGCCGACTTCCTGATCGGCGCTCATGCGCTCCTGCAATGCGAGGCCCTCGTCACCCGTGACGCGAGCTTCTTCCGCGACTACTTCAAAGGGCTGAAGGTCATCGAGCCCAAACTTCGCTGACGACCTGTCTACGCCCGGAACGAGGAATACCATGTCACACGCTTTCGCCACCACCCTGAAGACGTTCAAGACGAAGTCGGGCACGACCGGCAGCTTCTACTCGCTGCCCGAGCTGCAGAAGACCTACCCGAACGTCGCCCGGCTGCCGGTCTCGATGCGGATCGTCCTCGAGTCGGTGCTGCGCAACTGCGACGGCAAGAAGGTGACGGCCGAGCACGTCGTCGAGGTCGCCGGCTGGCAGGCGAACGCGCCGCGCCAGGACGAGATCCCGTTCGTCGTCGCCCGCGTCATCCTGCAGGATTTCACCGGTGTACCGCTGCTCGCCGACCTGGCGGCGATGCGCACCGTCGCCAAGGCGATGGGCAAGGATGCCAAGGCGATCGAGCCGCTGGTGCCGGTCGACCTCGTCGTCGACCACTCGATCATGATCGACTACTTCGGCACGAAGCAGGCGCTCGACCTCAACATGAAGCTCGAGTTCAAGAGGAACCTCGAGCGCTACCAGTTCATGAAGTGGGGCATGCAGGCGTTCGACACCTTCGGCGTCGTCCCGCCCGGCTTCGGCATCGTCCACCAGGTCAACCTCGAGTACCTCGCCCGCGGCGTCCACAAAGGCGCGGCGCCGGCCGAAGGCAAGCCAGCCGTCTACTACCCCGATTCGCTCGTCGGCACCGACAGCCACACGACGATGATCAACGGCATCGGCGTCGTCGGCTGGGGCGTCGGCGGCATCGAGGCGGAAGCGGCGATGCTCGGCCAGCCGGTCTACTTCCTGACCCCCGACGTCGTCGGCTTCGAGTTCAGCGGGCGGCTGCGCGAAGGCGTGACCGCGACCGATCTGGTCCTCGCGGTCACGGAGATCCTCCGGCGCGAGAAGGTGGTCGGCAAGTTCGTCGAGTTCTTCGGCGCCGGCACCGAGAGCCTGTCGGTGCCCGACCGCGCGACGATGGCCAACATGGCGCCCGAATACGGCGCGACGATGGGGTTCTTTCCAGTCGACGACAAGACGATCGAGTACTTCGAAGGGACGGGCCGGACGACGAGCGAGATCGAGCTCTTCCAGGCCTACTTCAAGGCGCAGGGCCTCTACGGCGTGCCGCGCGCCGGCGAGATCGACTACAGCAAGATCGTCCGCCTCGACCTCGGCACCGTCACGCCGAGCCTGGCCGGGCCGAAGCGGCCGCAGGACCGGATCGAGATCGGCCGCGTCAAGGATCAGTTCACGTCGCTCTTCAGCAAATCGCCGACCGAAAACGGCTTCAACCAGCCCGCCGGTCACCTGCTGACGCGCCACCACGTGCGCGCCGTCGAGGCGCGCGCCGAAGCGCATGGCGACGACGGCGCGAAGGTGCCGCGCACGCCGGCGATCCAGCCGGGCGCGCCGCGCTTCGTCGAGGAGATGGCCGCCAACAAGCCGACCCTGGCGGCGGCGCTGCACGAGGCCGAGCCCAAGCTGCCGGCGGCGGCCGACCGCACGATCGGCAACGGCGACGTCCTGATCGCCGCGATCACCTCGTGCACGAACACCTCGAATCCGAGCGTGATGATCGGCGCCGGGCTGCTCGCCAAGAAAGCGGTCGAGGCGGGGCTCACGGTCGAGCCGCACATCAAGACCTCGCTCGCACCGGGCTCGCGCATCGTCACGGAGTACCTGACGCGCGCCGGCCTGCTGCCCTATCTCGACAAGCTTGGCTTCAGCCTCGCTGCCTACGGCTGCACGACCTGCATCGGCAACGCCGGCGACCTCACGCCCGAGATCAACGAGGCGATCACCAAGAACGACCTGGTCTGCGCCGCCGTGCTCTCGGGCAACCGCAACTTCGAGGCGCGCATCCATCCGAACCTCAAGGCAAACTTCCTCGCCAGCCCGCCGCTCGTCGTCGCCTACGCGATCGCCGGCACCGTGCTGCGCGACCTGATGACCGAGCCGGTCGGCAAGGGCAAGGGCGGCAAGGACGTCTACCTCGGCGACATCTGGCCGACCAGCGACGAGATCGGCGCGCTGATGAAGTTCGCGATGAACGGCCAGGCCTACAAGGCCAACTACGACAAGGTCGCGAGCGAGCCGGGGCCACTCTGGGAAAAGATCCGCGGCGTCAGCGGCCAGGTCTACAACTGGCCCGCGTCGACCTACATCGCCGAGCCGCCGTTCTTCGCCGGCTTCGAGATGCAGCCGCCGGGAACGCCGGCAGCGATCCGCGGCGCGCGCGCGATGGCGCTCTTCGGCGACTCGATCACGACCGACCACATCTCGCCGGCAGGCGCGATCAAGGAATCGTCGCCCGCCGGCCTCTGGCTGAAGGAGCACGGCGTCGCCAAGGCCGACTTCAATTCCTACGGCTCGCGCCGCGGCAACCACGACGTGATGGTGCGCGGCACCTTCGCCAACGTCCGCATCAAGAACCTGATGATCCCGCCGGACGCGAGCGGCTCGCGCGAGGAAGGCGGCGTGACGCTGTTCCAGCCGTCGGGCGAGAAGATGTTCATCTACGACGCCGCGATGCGGTACATGGCCGAGGGAACGCCGACGATCGTCTTCGGCGGCGAGGAGTACGGCACCGGCTCGAGCCGCGACTGGGCGGCGAAGGGAACGCAGCTGCTCGGCATCAAGGCGGTGGTCGCGAAGAGCTTCGAGCGGATCCACCGCTCAAACCTGGTCGGCATGGGCGTCCTGCCGCTCCAGTTCAAGCCGGGCGACTCGTGGGAATCGCTCGGCATCCACGGCAACGAGAGCTTCGACGTCGAGGTCGGCACGGCGCTCAAGCCGCAGCAGGACGCGACCCTCGTCATCCACGGCGCCGACGACAAGACGCGGCGCATCCCGCTCGTCCTGCGCATCGACACCGCGATCGAGGTCGATTACTACAAGCACGGCGGCATCCTGCCGTTCGTGCTGCGGCAGCTGCTGGCAGCCTGAAGGCTGCGAGCCGCTGGCGCGACAGGAGGGAACGCACGCGCGCTGCGCGTGCCTGGCCTCGCGGCCTCGCGCCGGCCGCTGCGGCTAGTCGCGGTCGCCGCCGTGGTCGCAGGCGGGATCGGTGTTCGGTCCCGCCTCGGCCACGGTGCGGCTGGCGTTGCTGATCGAGACCTGGAAGACGACGCAATCGCCTTCGAGGCCACCGAAGCGGTAGTTCCAGACTTGCTGCTGCTGCCAGCCGACCGGGAACACGAACGCCGGGTGGCCGATGCTCGCGAGCACGTCGTCCTGCGCCATGCCGGGCCTGATCGTCGCGAAGGTCGTCGGCGTCAGGACCTGCTGGGTCGTGACGAGACGACCGCTCGGATCGAAGTCGAGCATGTAGGTCTGGCGGCCGAGGCGAAACTCGAGGCGCCTGCCGCCGTTGGCCAACGCGTATTCCCCGCTCGCGCCGCCGTAGGCGTGCCGGGCTTCGTCGATCGTCGTGCCGGGCGGCAGCGACGCCGGCGGCCGCAGCGCCGCGCAGGCGGCGAGCGCCGACACCAGCAGCGCGACAGCACCGCCGCGAACGATCCGGAAAGCGCTTCGATTCATCATGGGAGCCTCGGCTTGCGGCGGGCGAACGCCGTTTGGACGCATTCTGGATCGGCGCGCTTGTCCCCGTTCGCGAGTCGCTCTCTAGAATCTGCCGCGACATGGCCGTCGTCCTTCCACCGCGCGCCGATCGCGTGATCGATTCCAGCGCTTGCGCCCGCGCCCTGCCCGACTTCGTCGCGCCGATCGGCCACGGCATCCAGGCGATCGACACCGGCTTTCACCGGCCGCTCTTCGACGCCGCGTACCTGATCGTCGAGCGCGGCCGCGCCGCCTTCGTCGATGCCGGCACGAATCATTCGGTGCCGCGCTTGCTGGCCGCGCTCGCCGCGAACGGGCTCGCGGCCGAGGCGGTCGACTTCGTGATCCCGACCCACGTCCACCTCGACCATGCCGGCGGCGCCGGCCTGCTGATGCAGCAGCTGCCCAAGGCGCGTCTCGTCGTCCATCCGCGCGGTGCGCGTCATCTCGTCGATCCGGTCCACCTCGTCAAGGGCGCGACGGCGGTCTACGGCGCCGCCGAGATCGAGCGCTCGTACGGCACGCTGGTGCCGGTCGCCGCCGAACGGATCGTCAAGACGAGCGACGGCATGACGATCGATCTCGCCGGCCGGCCGCTCGTCTTTCTCGACACGCCCGGCCACGCGATGCATCACCACTGCGTCTGGGACGCGGCGAGCCGGGGCTTCTTCACCGGCGACACCTTCGGCCTCTCGTACCGCGACTTCGACACCGCCGCGGGGCCGTGGATCATGCCGACGACGACGCCGGTGCAATTCCAGCCCGAGGCCTTGCGCCGCTCGATCGAGCGCATGCTCGCTTTCGCGCCGGAATGCATCTACGCCACCCACTATGGCCGGATCGGCGAAGTGCCGCGCCTCGCCGCGCTGCTGCTGGCGCAGCTCGACGCGATGGTCGCGTTCGCGCGAGCGACGCCGCCCGGGCCGGATCGCCACGGCGCCCTCATGCGCGGCCTGGAAGCGATCCACCTGAAGAGCCTGCGCGCCCATGGCGTGACGATCAGCGACGAGCGCATCCGCGCGTTGCTCGGGCTCGATCTCGAGCTGAACGCGCAGGGCATCGCCATCTGGCTCGACCGGACGCGCGCATGAACGACGTCCGCTTCGATTTCTCCGGCCGCGTCGCCGTCGTCACCGGCGCCGCCAACGGCATCGGCGCCGCCTGCGCGCGCCTGTTCGCCGCCAGCGGCGCGGCGGTGGCGCTCTGGGACGTCGACGCGGCGGCGGCGCAGGCGCTCGCCGGCGAGCTCGCGGCCACGGGAGCGCGGGCTCTGCCGTTCACCTGCAACGTCGCGCGCAGCGCCGAGGTCGGCGCAGCGCTCGCGGCGACGGTGGCGGCGTTCGGCCATGTCGACATCCTGGTCAACAACGCCGGCATCTTTCGCGCCGCCGATTTCCTCGACATCGCCGAGGCCGACTGGAACGCCGTCATCGACGTCAACCTGAAGGGCGCGTTTCTCGTCGGCCAGGCGGTCGGGCGCGAGATCGCGAAGACAGGCGGCGGGGCGATCGTCAACATGAGCTCGGTCAACGGCGCGATGGCGATCCCCTCGATCGCCAGCTACAACGCGAGCAAGGGCGGCATCGACCAGCTGACGCGCGTGATGGCGCTGGCCCTGGCTGATCGCGGCATCCGCGTCAACGCGGTCGCGCCGGGAACGATCGCGACCGAGCTGGCGCAGAAGGCGGTGCTCGGCAGCGCCGAAGCGGCGGCGCGGATCATGAGCCGGACACCGCTCAGGCGCCTCGGCCGGCCCGACGAAGTCGCCGCCGTGTGCGCCTTCCTCGCCAGCGACGCGGCGAGCTACATGACGGGCGAGATCGTCTACGTCGACGGCGGCCGGCTCGCCCTCAACTACACGATGCCGCCGCTGACGGCGACGCCGTGAGCCCATGTCGGGCGATGGCGTGAGCCCTCGTCGCGCGGTGCTGTGAGCCCACGTCGCGCGGTGCCGTGAGCCTCGTCGCGCGGTGCCGTGAGTCCACGTCGGTCGGTGCCGCGAGCCCGCGTCAGGCCGCCGCCGCGACCAGCCGCGTCGGCAGCCTCGCCTCGCGGATCGGCAGATGGATCAGCGCCGCGCCGGCGGCGAGGACGATGTCGGCGTACCACATCCAGTCGTAGCTGCCGGTCCACTCGAACGACTTGCCGCCGAGCCAGGCGCCGAGGAAGCCGCCGATCTGGTGCGAGAGCATGACGAAGCCGAACAGCGTCGCCATGTGCGCCGTGCCGAAGAACTTCGCGACCAGGCCGGCGGTCGGCGGCACGGTCGAGAGATACGTGAGGCCGATGAACGCGGCGAAGACGAGGACGACCGCTTCGGTCTTGGGCGCGAACAGGAACAGGAGCACGGCGACGCCGCGCGCCGCGTAGACGAGCGAGAGCAGCGACTTCATGCGCCAGCGGCCGACCGCCCAGCCCATCGCGAAGCTGCCGACGATGTTGAACAGGCCGACGGTCGCCAGCGCCCACGCGCCGACGGCGGGCGGCAGCTGGCAGGCGGCGACGACGCCGGGCAGGTGCGTCGCGATGAAGGCGACGTGGAAGCCGCAGACGAAAAAGCCCGTGGCGAGGAGGAGGTAGCTCGGGTCGTGCATGGCGCGCCGGATCGCCTCGCGCGTCGTCTCGGCGCGCACCGGCGCCGCGCTCGGCGTCGCGGCGGCCGCGCTTGCCGCCGCTTGCGCCGAGCTGCCGCGCAGGATCCACGCGGCGGGCAGCGCGAGCAGGACGATCGCCGCCATGCTCTGGATCGCGATCGCCCAGCCGGCGAGCGCGGTGATGCCTTGCGCGATCGGCACGAAGACGAACTGGCCGAACGAGCCGCCGGCGTTGACGATGCCGCTGGCGATGCCGCGCTTGGCCGGCGGCGCCAG
>DASYKC010000193.1:0-67946 GCA_035995885.1 Caldimonas sp.
AAGACCGCCTACCAGGCAGTCGACCTGCGCGCCGGCATGGCGGCGCTCACCGTCTCGAGCCTCGCCTTCGTCGACCACGCGCCGATCCCGGCGCGCTACACGGCCGACGGCGCCGGCCTCTCGCCGCCGTTGCAATGGATCGGGGTGCCGCCCGACGCCGCTTCGCTCGCCCTGATCGTCGAGGACGCCGACGCGCCGACGCCGCAGCCGCTCGTGCACGCGATCGTCGTCGACCTGCAAGGCGCCGACGGCGCCCTCGCCGAGGGCGCGCTGCCGAGCGACGAGAACGAAGGCAGCGGCCTTCGCGTCGGCCGCAACTCGTACCTGCAGACGGCGTGGCTGCCGCCCGACCCGCCGCCCGGACACGGCGTTCATCGCTATGCGTTCCAGCTGTTCGCGCTCACGGCCGGCGCCGTGTTCGACGGGACGCCCGGCCGCGACGCCGTGCTCGAAGCGATCAAGGAGCACGGCCTCGCGAGCGGCTGCCTGATCGGCACCTACGACCGGCCCGACACGTCGATCAAGACGCCGGTCGACGACGACGCACCGGCGTCAGCGCTCGGTCCGCGCCTCGCGACCTGAGGCGGCGCGATCGTCGCCCGCGTCGCCTGCCTCGCTGCCCGTCTCGCTGTCCGGCGCGTCGAAGAGTCCGGGCGGTCCGGCCGGTTGCGCGTCTTCGATGGCCAGCAGGCGCCGCTTGGTCGACGTTCCGCCCGGCGCCGAGAAGCCGCCGAGGCCGCCGGTCGCGACGACGCGGTGGCACGGCACGACGATCGGCATCGAGTTCCGGCCGAGCGACTGGCCGACCTCGCGCGCCGTCGCGCCGGCGCCGACTCGCGCCGCGACTTCGCCGTAGGTGAGGACGCGGCCGGCGCCGATCTCGCGCGTGACGTCGTAGACGCGACGATCGAAGGGATCGATGCCCGAGCTGTCGAGTGCGACGCCGCGCAGGTCGACGTGCTCGCCGGCGAGCAGGCGGGTGATCTGTTCGACGACGGTCGCGAGCCGGCCGGTCGGTGCCGTCTCGGCCGCGTCGGCGCAGCGCCGCATCACCCTGCGGCGTAGCGAGTCGTCGCCCGCTTCGGGCAGCCAGACGCCGGTCAGGCCGACGTCGTTCCAGGCGATCGCACAGGTGCCGAGCGCGGTCGGAAACAGGGCGAAGAACAGGGCGAAGGAGCGCGCGCCAGTCATCGTCGAATCGTACGACCGGGCTCGGCCGCGCGCTCGCCTCGACGCGCGGGCGACGCTGCCGTCAAGGAGTTGGCGGCGACGCCGGAAAGCTGGGGCCGCCGGCCGGCCGCGCGCGCGGCGGCGACGCGACAATGGGCGATGCTCGATCTGATGCGCCCACGCCAGCGCCGCCTCAGCTGCGGCGTCGTCGTGCTGCTCGAGTCGCGCGAGCTCCTGCTCTGCCACGTCACCGGCCAGCGCCACTGGGATCTTCCCAAGGGCGGCATCCACGTCGGCGAGGCGCCGATCGAGGCGGCGCTGCGCGAGACGCATGAGGAAACCGGCCTCACCCTCGCGGCCGACGCGCTGCTCGACATCGGCCGGCACGTCTACACCGCCCGCAAGGACCTGCACCTGTTCGCCTGCCTCTCGCATCGGATCGATCCGCGCGAGCTGCACTGCCCGAGCTGCTTCGTCGACCGCGTCTCGGGCCGCGCGCGGCCCGAGATGGACGGCTTCGGCTGGTTCGGCTTCGATCGCATCGAGGCCCTGTGCACGGCCCGGCTCGCGGCGCTGCTGCGCCGCCGGCTCGATCTCGAGGCAATCGTCGAGCAGCTCGACGCGGCGCGGCGCCAGCCGCTCGCTGCCTGAGCCGGCGCTGACTTCGGCTAGCGCGACAGCGCCAGCTTCAGGCCGAAGCCGATCATGAAGACGCCCGCGGCGCGGCCGAGGAATCGGCCGATGCGCGGATTGGCGCGCATGCGCTCGGCGAGCCGGTGGGTGAGCAAAGTGACGACGACGCCATAGAGGAAGGTGAGCGCGGCGATCGTCGCCGCCATGACGGCGAAGGTGGCGATGCCGGCGTGGCGCGCCGGGTCGACGAAGAGCGGAAAGAACGCCATGTAGAAGACGATCGCCTTCGGATTGAGCAAGGTGATCGTGAACGCCTGGCGGAAGTACTGGCCGGTGTGGATCCTGAGCACCGGCGCGTCGCCGGGCCTAGCGAGCACCATGCGCAAGCCGAGCCAGGCGAGGTAGCCGGCGCCGAGCCACTGGACGCCGCGAAACGCCGGCGGATACGCGGCGAGCAGGGCGGCGACGCCGGCGACCGCGAGCCACATCAGCACCTGGTCGCCGGCGATGACGCCGAGCGTCGCGGCGAGGCCGCCGCGCCGTCCGCCCTTGCCGGTCGAGGTGATGAGGGCGAGGTTGCCGGGGCCGGGGATCATCAGGAAGACGATCACGGCGATGACGAACGACGGGTAGTCGGCGATTCCGAACATGGACGGCGTGGGGACGAACCGGAGGCTCGATTGTCGTCGGCGCGGCGACGCCGACAATCGCGGGGCAGCGATTTTCCATCCGCCATGACCCGCCTCGCTCCCACGTCCTCGTCTGCCGGCGCATCAGCGCGCCAGGCGCCGCTCGCGGCATTCCTCGACGACGTGCGGCGCGCCATCGACGACGGCGTCTTCGACTCGCTCGTGCTGTCCAAGCCGCGCCACACCGGCGGCGCCGCGAGTGCGGTTCGCATCCGCCTGATCGCGCTGAAGGGCGTGCCGGCGCTGTCGTTCGTTGCCAGTCACCCGACCCGCGATGTCACGCGCAACCTCGCGGTCGACGCCGGCATCGCCGAGATCGCGGCGCTCCTCGATCCCGGCCATGCCAGTGCCTTCGCACACGCGACGCTGCATGGGGCCGGCGGGGACCTGCAATTGCTCGTCAGCAAGAAAGGCCAAGCGACGTTGCGCCGGCACGCGCCTGCGTCTGCCCCAGCCGAAGCCGCCGGCGGCACCGGGCTGGCCGCGCACGACCGCGCGCGCGAGCGCCGCCTGCCGCTCGACCTGCCGTTCCTCGCCGAGCTCGGCCTCACCGACGCGAGCCACCGCCTCGTCCCGTCGATGGCACGCAAGTGGCGCCAGATCGACAAGTTCCTCGAGGTCCTCGACCACGCGCTCGACGCCTTGGCGGCGGCGACACCGGCCGAGGGCGCGGCGCCGATCCGCGTCGTCGACTACGGTTGCGGCAAGGGCTACCTGACCTTCGCCGTCCACGCGCACCTGCGCCGCCGCTTCGGCATCGCGCCGCAGGTGACGGGCGTCGAGCTGCGCGCCGACCTCGTCGAGCTCTGCAACGGCGTGGCGTCGCGCTCGGGCTGCGTCGGCCTGAACTTTGTTGCCGGCGACCTGCGCAGCGTCGCGCCGGCGGCGATGGACGTGATGATCGCGCTGCACGCCTGCGACACCGCGACCGACCACGCGATCGATCTCGGCCTGCGCGCCGGTGCCGCGATCCTCGTCTGCTCGCCGTGCTGCCACAAGGAATTGCGGCCGCAGATCGCGCGGCCGCGCCTGCTTTCGGGGCTGCTGCGCCACGGTGTCCACTTCGGCCAAGAGGCCGAGATGGTCACCGACAGCATGCGCGCGCTGCTGCTCGAGACCTGCGGCTATGACGCCCAGGTGTTCGAGTTCGTCTCGCTCGAGCACACGAGCAAGAACAAGATGATCCTGGCGCGGCGGCGCGGCGCCGGCACAGGCGAGGAAGCGCGCGCGCGCAGCGAGCTCGCCGACCTCAAGTCGTTCTACGGCATCCGCGAGCAGACGCTCGAGACGCTGCTGCAGCGGCAGCGATCGCCAGCGGCGATGCCGCCTTGACTCAGGCTTGCCAGACGCCATAGCCGGCCTCGCGCAAGGCGATGCCGAGCTCGACCTCCATGTCGCGCGCCGCGTCGTACGGCATCGGATTGTAGACCTCGTAGAGGGCCGGCAGGAGGCGCACGCCGAACTCGCGCACGAAGCGGTTCGCCTGGATGCCGGCCATGTGGCGATCGAAGCGCAGATCCGGATCGAGCCCGGTCATGCCGACGTAGACGAAGGGCTGGCCGAGGCGGTAGTCGGGGTTGGCGCGGCGAAAGCCCGCCACGTTCCAGACCGGGTCGGCGAGCTCGACGACGTAGACGCTGTAGTGATGCGGGCGCGGCCGCCGTGCCGCGGCGTTCACCGGCGCCGCTCCCGGCCTAGGTGCAGGGGACGATTCGGAACTCGACGCGGCGGTCGAGCGCGTCGACGGCGTTGTCGGTGCCGCTGCCGACGATGTTCTGGCGAAAGCCCATGCCGGTCGTCTTCGTCTTCGCGCCGAGGGACTGCGCCTCGGCGGCGAGGCGCTCGCGAATGAAGTTGGCGCGCTGCAGCGAGAGCGCGTCGTTGGCAGGCTCCGAGCCGGTGTGGCTGGTGTGGCCGACGATGTTCATGCAGACCCGGGCGCCGGTGCTTTCGCGCGCGATCTGGCGCAGCCACATCGGATACGCGCCGCTCACCTTCGGGTCCGACCAGAACTGGGTGCTGCCCGGATTGAAGAGGAACTTCACGCCGAGCTCGTTGTAGACGATGCCGAGGGCGACGACACGGCCGAACGCCTGCTCGGCCTCCGCCGGGCGGCCGAGCTTCGCGCTCGCGAGGTAGATGCCGTTGACGATGCGCAGCTGCTCGCCGGTCGGCATCGCCAGCGCGCTGCGATAGCGGCCGAGCGCCTCGACGTAGCGCTCCTGGTTGTAGAGCGAGGTCGCCTCGTTGATCAGCGTCGCCTCGGCGATGCGCTCGAGGTAGAACGCGTCGCCGCGCTGCCCCGGCGGCGTCGCCGACGTGCGCGCGTAGCCTTCGATGACCTTGTCCTTCACCAGCACCGGGCTGTCGCGGTAATAGGCGAGCGGCGTGTCGTCGAGGCCCTCGTCGAGCGCGATCGCCGAGGCCTGGGCGGCGACCACGCCGGTCTTCAGGTCGGTGAGTGCGAGGTGGATCTGCAGGCCGCGCTTCTTGGCCGTGCCGTCGCCGGCGACGCGCGTCATCGTCCCGGTCAGCAGGTACTGTGCCTTGCTCAGGTTCGCCGACTGGAACGGCAGGAGCTCGAACAGGTCGAACTTGGTCGTCAGGCGTTCGCCGACGCGGCTCTCGAGCAGCGTCGTTGCCGCGGTCTGCTGGCCGGTCGTGGCGTCGAGCATCGGATCGACGACGACGCTGCGCTTGGCGAGCTTGGCGAGGAACGCCGGGCCTTTCTGGACCTGGCCGGCGAGGCCGTCGCTCGCCTGCGCGACGGCCTGCTCGAAAGGCAGCTCGCCGACGCTGGTCGCCTGCGGCGTGGCGCACGCGGCGGCGAGCACGGCAAAGGCGACGGCGGCGCAAGCAGCAGCGGCGCGGCGAAGCGGCCGGGGCAAGACCCTCATCGGCATTCCCTCTTCAAGTAGGCGGCCTCGGCCGCGGTGAGCGGCTCGAGAGAGGCCTTTTGCAGAATATCACTGCATCGGGCGCTGATCGAGGGCGCATGCGGCGCCGTCCTCGGCGCTGTGTTGGCGGTGTCGGCGCGGGCCGGCGCCGGCTCGCGTCGCGGTCGCGGCGTTCGCGTCGCCGCCGACGCCGCGCCGGCGGTCGCGTCGCGATCGCCGCTCGCGCGCTCGGCCGGAGCCGGCTCGCGCGGCGCCGGTTCGATGCTTGGCTCCGGGCGGCGCTCGATCGTCGTCTCGACCCGCGGCACGGCGTCGACGGGCGCGCGCTCGACGAGTGGTGCCGTGCTGGCCGTCGGCGGCGTCGCTGCCGGCGTGCTCGCCACGGGCGCGATCGGGGCAGAGGGCAGGGTTAGCGACGCGGCAGGCGATGACGCCGCCGGCAGGGCTAGCGGCGCAGCAGGCGATGACGCTGCCGGCTGCGTCGACGCCGCCCTCGCCGCGGCCGGAACCGTCGCCTCGTCGCGCGGCCGAAGCCACACGAAGAGCGCCGCCGCGACGATCACCGCGACGACAGCGAGGCCGATCGCGATCGATGCCATCGAATGGCGGCTGGTGCCGCTCGGCCTGGTGGTCCCTGCTGCTCTTGTGGGCGCTGCCGGCGTTACCGACGTTGCCAGTGTCGGCGGGGTCGGCCGCGATGGCGGCATTGGCGGTGTTGCCGGCATCGCCGGCATCGCCGGCATCGCCGGTTTCGGCGGCGTCGCCGACGGCAGGACGCGAGGCACGACGGGCGGCGGGGGCACCGGCGCAGCAAGCGGGGCCGACGGCGTGAAGAGAGCGGCCGCGCCCGCAGGCGGCGCTTCGACGACCGTCGCCGCCGGACGGGCCAGCACCTGGGTCGCGGCCGGCGGCGTCAGCGTGCCGGGAATCGTCGCATACGGCACCGGACCGGTGTCGCGTTCGACGGCAGCGGGCGCCGGACGGTCGGCGTCGAGCAAGGCGCGGAACTCGCGCTCCGTTTGCGGCCGATCGCCGGGCCGGACCGCCAGCGCTGCGTCGATCGCGCCGAGGAAGGCCGCGCCGTAGCGGCCGGCAGCCGAGACCGCGAGCGGCTCGAGGCGGTCGTCCATCAGCCGCTCGACCGACGACGTCGGCGTCTTGCCGACGATCGCGTAGTAGACGACGCTGGCGAGCGCGTAGAGGTCGGTCCAGGCGCCCTGCGTCATCGAGGCGACGTCGCCGTACTGCTCGATCGGCGCATAGCCCGGCTTGAGCACGACCGTGATCGCATGCGTCATGTCGCCGATGACGCGGCGCGCGGCGCCGAAGTCGAGCAGGAGCGGCCCGCGCGGCGTCAGCAGGATGTTGTCGGGCGCGATGTCGCGGTGGTAGCACTGGGCGGCGTGCATGACGGCGAGCGCGTCGAGCAGCGGCGTCAGCCAGGCGCGCAGCTCTTCCTCGCGCGGCGCCCGGCCGAGATCGGCGAGCGCCGCCTTCAAGGTCGGCCCCTCGTAGTACGGCATGACCATGTAGGCGGTGCCGTTCTCTTCCCAGAAGCGATAGACCTTGACCAGCGACGGATGATCGAAGCGGGCGAGCAGCCGCGCCTCGTTGACGAAGCTCTTCAGGCCGGCGCGGAAGGTGTCGAGGTGGCGATCCGACTTGACGACGATCGCCGACGAGCCGTTGATGCGCGCCGCCATCGATGCCGGCATGTACTCCTTGATCGCGACCTTGCGCTGCAGCGAATGGTCCCAGGCGAGGTAGACGATGCCGAAGCCGCCCTCGCCGATCAGGCCGGTGATCTCGTAGTCGCGCAGGCGCGTGCCGACGGGCAGCGTGTGGCCGGGTTGCTGCGACGACGCGGCGCGGCCGCGCCGGCGCTCGGCCTGCAGGCCGGTCTCGACGTCGGCGCGGGCGCCGCCCGCCCGCGGCGCGGCCGGCGGCCCGGTGACCGTCTTGTCGTCGTCGTCGCTGGTGTCGGCAGGGCTCATCGCTGCCGGCTATTTTCAGCCGAGCGTCAGCCGCAGGGAACGATCTTGAATTCGACCCGTCGGTCGAGCACGTCGAAGCCGTTGTCGGTGCCGCTGCCGACGATGTTCTCGCGAAAGCCCATGCCTTCGGCGCGCGTGCGTCCGGCGAGATCGGGCGCCTCGAGGGCGAGGCGCTGGCGCACGTACTGGGCGCGCTTGAGCGAGAGCGCGTCGTTGACCGGGCCCGGGCCGCTCCGGCTGGTGTGGCCGATGATGGCGACGCAGCTCTTCGAGCTCACCGCCTCGCGCGCGATCTGGCGCAGCCACATGCCGTACGAGCCGCTGATCTTCGGGTCGGACCAGAAGTCGACGCTGCCCGGGTTGAAGAGGAACTTCACGCCGAGCTCGTTGTAGGCGATGCCGAGGGCGACGATGCGGCCGAACGCCTCCTCGGCCTCCGGCAGCCGGCCGAGCTTCATGTTCGACAGGTAGATGCCGCTCTGCACGCGCAGCTGCTCGCCCTGCGGCGTCGACAGCGCGGCGCGGTAGGTGCCGAGCGCGTCCTGGTACTTCTCGGCGTTGTACAGCGAGGTCGCCTCGCTGATCACGCTCGCCGCGCCGACGCGCTCCATGTAGTACGAGTCGGCGCGCTGGCCGACCGCCGTCGCCGCCGTCTTGGCATAGCCCTCGACGACCTTGTCCTTGATGAGGACGGGGCTGTCGCGGTAGTAGCGCGACGGCGTGCTGTCGAGGTTTTCCTCGCGCGCCAGCGCCGACGCCTGGGCGACGACGAGGCCCGTCCGCAGCTCGACCAGGGCGAGGCTGAGGCGCACCGACGGCTTGTCGATCGGCGCCGTCGGCACCCGCGACATCGTTCCGGTCATCAGGTACTGGGCGCGCGTCAGGTTCTGCGCCTGGAACGGCAGGAACTGGAACTGCGGGTAGAGGTTGCCGATGCGCTGCGTGACGCGGCGCTCGAACAGCGCCGTCGTCTCGGTCTGCTGGCCGGTGATGGTGTCGAGCATCGGATCGATCATCACGACCCGCTTCGGCAGCTTCGGGTCGGGCTTGGTCACCTGCGCCTCGAGGCGGGCGAGGAACGTCGGCAGCTTGCCGGTCTGGGCGACCAGGTTGTCGGTCGCTTCGGCGGCGGCCTTCTCGAAGGTCTGCGGCTCGGACGACGAGCAGCCGGCGAGCAGAAGCAGCGCCAGGCCCAGGGCGAGCGCGGCCGATGCGGCAGTCGCGCCGCGCAGGAGGCGGCCGGCGTGGGCGTTCATTTGCATTCGCGCTTGAAGAAGTCGGTCTCGGCCGGCGTGATCTTCTCGAGCGAGGCCTTCTGCAGGATGTCGGTGCAGCGCGTCTGGCGTTCGAGCGGCGACAGCACCGCAACCGGTGTCGGCGCGGCCGCCGCGATTCGTGGCGACGCCGGCGTCGGCGGCGCCGGTGGACGCGACGCGAGCGGCGCCGCCGCGCCGGAAGCGGATCGTGCCGTTGTGCTGGTCGTCGACACCGGCAGCACCGCGGTGACGGGCGCCGGCAGTGCGGCGGTGCTCGTGCGCGGCGTCGCCGCGGTCGGTGCCGACGCTGCCGCGGTCGCGGCCGGCCGCGTCGCGATCGAGGGTGTCGTCGTCGCGGCCAGCGGGGCCGGCGTGCTGTGCAACGCCGTCGATCCGGCCGTCGCCGCTGGCGCCCGACCCGCCGAACGGGTGGCGAACTGGAGCACGAGCGCGGCGATGCCGATCAGCGCGCACGTGCCGGCAACGACGCCGTACAGCGCGCGCTTGCCGAGAACGCGCGCTCCCGTGCTCTTCATCCACGAAGGTGGTGCGGGCGCGGCGTTGTCGCCCGTCGCTCGCCTTGTTGCCGGCTGTGCCGTGGCACGCGTTTGCCGGCTCTCGGGCGCGGCCACCGGCACGGCGACCGCGGCCGGCACCGGCACCGGCACCGGCGCCGCGGGCTCGGGCAAGGTGAGCAGCGGCCGGTCCGGCACGGTGACGATTCGCTCGTTCGCCGGCAACGGCGAGAACGGCTCCTGCATCAGGTCGGGCCGCGGCGCGAGCGAGACCGCCTCGGGCGCCTCGATGTCGCCCATCAGGGCGCGGAACTGGACATGATTGGCCGGGCGCTGTTTCGGCTGCACCGCCATCGCCGCGTCGATCGCGGCCAGGAAGCGCGGGCTGTAGAGGCCGGCCGCGACGACCGAGAGCGGGCGCAGCCGATCGTTGGCGAGCCGGTCGGCGGCGGGCTCCGGATCGCTGCCGGTGATCGCCGCGTAGACCGTCGCGGCCAGGGCATAGAGGTCGGTCCACGGGCCGCGCGTCGTCGCTGCCTCGCTGCCGTACTGCTCGATCGCCGCGAAGCCCGCCTTCAGCGCCGCCGCCGGCGTGTGGTTGACCGCCTCGATCGCGTGCGCCGCCGCGGCGAAGCCGAGCAGGACCGGGCCGAACGGCGTCAGCAGGATCTCGTCGGGGCCGATGTTTTGGTGCCACGTCGCGCCGTCGTGCAGCAGCGTCACGGCGTTGAGGATCGGCTTCAGCCAAGTGCGCAGCTCGCTCTCGCTCGGCACGTGGCCGAGCTCGGCGAGGGCCGCCTTCAAGGTCGGCCCCTCGTAGTACGGCATGACCATGTAGGCGGTGCCGTTCTCTTCCCAGAAGCGGTAGACCTTGACGAGCGAGGCGTGGTCGAAGCGGCCGAGCTGGCGCGCCTCGTTGACGAAGCTCTTCAGGCCGGCGCGAACGGCGCCGAGGTGGCGCTCGGCGGCGACGACGACGCTCGCCGATCCCTGGACGCGGCCGACCATCGATGCCGGCATGTATTCCTTGACCGCGACCTTGCGCTGCAGCGCGTGGTCCCAAGCGAGGTAGACGATGCTGCAGAGACCTTCGCCGATCAGCCCCTTGATCTCGTACTCGCGCAGACGCGTGCCGATCGCCAGCGTGTGGCCGGGCATCGCCGGCGGCGCGGCGCGAACGGCCTCGAGTTCGGGAAGCGGGGTCATCGTGATCAGTCGGCTCCTGCTCCGGCGTCGGCGCTGGGCCGACTCCGGAGCGACCGCTGAGGCGCGCGGGGCGGCGCGAAGCGGGCCCGGCATTGTCGCGCGCAGGGTGGGGCGCCACGGGCGTCGCGACACCGCATGCGGCACAACAAAATCACGTGATCGCGCGGCGCGGCAGCGGTTCGCGTCGCCGCGGTCAGGGCGCGGCCGGGGCCCGCCGCCTGAACATGCCGTAGCCTTCCATCGTCAGGACGGTCTCGTCGCCCTGGTTCATCACCTCCCAGCGCGAGCGGATGATGCCGACCTCGGGCCGGCTCGCCATGGCGCGCGACTCGAGCACCTCGAGGCGGACGTGCAGCGTGTCGCCGGGATAGACCGGCTTCTTCCAGCTCAGCTTCTCGAGCCCCGGCGAGCCGAGGCTGGCCGATTCGAGCAAGTAGGCGTCGCACATCATGCGCATCGCGATCGCGCAGGTGTGCCAGCCGCTCGCCGCGAGGCGGCCGAAGAGCGACGCTTCGGCAGCGGCGTCGTCGAGATGGAAGGGCTGCGGGTCGAACTCGCGCGCGAAGGCGAGCACGGCCTCGCGAGTGACGAGGTAGGCGCCGAACTCGCGCACCTGGCCGACGGGGAAGTCTTCCCAGAAATAGCGTGGCGGCGGCGCCGCGGCGGCGGAGGGCGGGTCGGCAGGCAGGGACATGGCGGGCTGCGGTCAAAGGGGTTCAGCCCTCAGGATAGCGAGCCGGCACCGCGCCCCGGCACGCGCTGCGTGGCGGGCGGCGGCGCGGGCCGGTCCGGCTCAGGCGCCGAAGAAGTGGCGGAACACGTCGGGCTCGTTGACCTCGCGGATCGCGACGCCCTTCAGCTCGCGAAACGGCTGCGATGCGGGCGTGCTCTCGAGCTCGGCCGGACGGGTCGCGTCCCATGGCGCACTGGCGTGGCCGATCGGTGCCTGGCGAACGCGCAGCGCCAGCGAAGGCAGCTCTTCCCACTCGATCACCCCCGGCGGCGGCGGCGAGCGGAAGGCGTGCGAGAAGTGAAGCGTGGACGGTGCGTGGCGCATGACGGTCATCCGGGAGTGGACTGCACAGACGATATCGGCGCGCCCCGGCAGGCGAAGCGCCGAACAACGCCGCGGTCGCCGCCCAGATCGGCGTCCGGCGCGCGCGCCGTGACCTTTGCCGCGCTCGCGCGGCGCTGACGCGCCGCTAGCGCATGCGAACTTCGGCGTGCTCGCCGCGCTCTGCCGGCCGCTTGCCGGTGACGACGGCCTTGGCTATCGCGAACAGCTGTACGAGCTTGCTCTCCTTCACGTCCCAGTAGTTGGCGTGAATGATCTGCACCTGGACGAGCGCGAGGTCGGGGTCGGTCGGGCCGCCCGGGAACCAGGCCTCGGCCGACTTGCTCCAGAGCTGCCGCTTCTTTGCGCTGTCCTCGAGCATCGCCGCCGTGCCCGAGACCGAGACGTAGGTGTCCGACGACGGGTTCGCATAGACGACGCCGACCATGGGCTGGGTCTTCAGGTCGCGGACCGGATCGCCCTGCTTCGACATGAAGAACCAGAGGCTGTCGTCGGCCTCGAGCGACCTGTTCTGCGTCGCCATCGGCCGCGCGTGCAGGTGGCCGTTGCTGCCGTGGCGGGTGGTGAACATCGCGAACCGGATGTCCTTGATCATCGTCCAGAGCTTGTCGCGCGCTGCGCCCTTGTCGTTCATGTCGTTCATGTCGGTCTGCCTTGAGTCGAAGCGGGCCGGCGGCCCTCGCGTCGATTGCAGCACCGGAGAAAACAAAGCCCGGTCAGGCGAGACCCGACCGGGCTGTAGGACGGCTTCGGCTCTGCGCCGGGCCTACTTCTTCATCGGCTCTTCCTTCTTCATCATCGCGTCGTCCTTCTTCATGCCGTCCTGTTTCATCATGTCGGCGCACTGGGCGTCTTTCTTCATCATGGCGTCGTCCTTCTTCATGCCGTCCTTCTTCGCCATCGCCATGTGATCCTTGCATTCCTGCATCGTCATGGCGTCCTTCTTCATCATGCCGTCGGCCTTCTTCATGTCGTCGGCGGCGAAGGCGGTGCCGGCAGCGAGCGCCAGCAGGGCCGAGAGCGTGGTGGCAAGGGTCTTCATCGGGGGTCTCCTCGGTGGGGTGGAAAGGGTCGCGGCCGACCGGCCACGCCGGGACAGTCGCCGCGAGGGCGGGGAACCTTACAGGCGGGGCCGGGCTCGGCGGCGGCAGTCCTCACGGTCATTGCCGCTCAGCGGCGCTCGCCGCGCGCCGCGAAGTGCGCGGCCGCATGACGCAGGTCGGCGAGCCAGGCGGCGTACGCGGCCGCCTTGTCTTCCGGGTCGACGCGCAGCAGCGCCGAGGGATGCAGCAGGATCAGCACCTTGCGGCCGTCGCTGCGCTCGAGCCAGCGGCCGCGCTCGCGCGTCACCGATACCGCGCTGCCCATCAGCTGGCGCGCCGCGGTCGCGCCGAGAGCGACCAGCGCAATCGGATCGACGAGCTCGATCTCGCTCTCGAGCCAGTGCAGGCAGGCCGCCGCTTCCTGCTGCGACGGCGTCTTGTGGATTCGCCGCTTGCCGCGCAGCTCGAACTTGAAGTGCTTGACGGCGTTGGTGATGTAGACCTCGTCGCGCGGCACGCCGATCTCGTCGAGGGCGCGCGCGAGCAGCATGCCGGCCGGACCGACGAAGGGCTTGCCCTGCAGGTCTTCCTGGTCGCCGGGCTGCTCGCCGACGAACATCAGGCGCGCGCGCTTCGGCCCTTCGCCCGGCACCCCCTGCGTCGCATGCTCGCCGATCGGGCATTCGCGACAGCGCTGGAGCGCCTCGCGCAACGCCGACAGGCTGCGCGGCGAATCGCCGCCGGGCGTCTCTTCGCGGCCAGGCGTCGGCCGCGGCTCGGTCGCCGGGCGGCGCTTCGGATCGGTCGGTCCTCTGGCAGTCATGGTCGTGCTCCCTTCGCCGGCCGCGGCCGCCAGCGGGTCGAAGATGCTCTCGCAGTAGCCGAGCCAGGCCTTGTCGGCGGCGTCTGCGGGCGGCGCCTGGTCGCGCCGCGCGCCCGGGCCGAAGAAGAGACGCTCGCCGTCCCAGCGCACGCTGCGATCGGGCGTCAGGAGCGCCCAGCGCATGGCGCTGAAGCGGCGCGCGAAGAACGGCGCCGTCGCCTCGACGATGTGGTGCTCGGGCTCGAACCAGGTGACCTGCAGCGGCGTGCCGCCGGCGCCGTCATCGAGGGCTCGAAAGCGCACGGAGGTCTTCATCTTGTGGATGTCGCGCCGCACCGCCTGCGCCATCTCGTCGGCGCGCTGCCAGTCCGGATCGAGCGGCTCGGCGCGCAGGCCGGGCTCGTGCTGGAAGCGCCAGAGGAGCCGATAGAGCAGGCCGAAGCGATCGGGGTCGCGGTGCAGGACGACGCTTTCGCCGAGCGGCAGGAACGCCGCCGGCGCGTTGACCGGCGGCAGCGCCGACGCCGCGCCCGCGGCGAGCGCGCTGCTCTGCAAATCGGTCGCGAAGAGATCGCTCTCGGCGTCGTCGGCGCAGTGCCAGGCGACGCGCTCGGGCGCCACCTGCTCGGCCCAGAGCTGGCGGCAGGCGCGGCGGAAGCCGGCGAAGTCGACGGCGCTGGCGAGCGTTACCGTGCGCAGCGCGGGCGCCGGCGTCGCGGCCGCTGCCGTCGCCGTCATCGCCGAAGCGCTGCCGTCCGCCGCCATGCGTCGTGGCCGGCCAGGACAGCGCTACGAGCGCTCGAAGATCAATTCGACTTTCTCGCTCTCCGGCGCGCCTTCCGTGGGCGGCCGGTCCGGCGGCGGCACGGTGACGTCGTCGGGCGTGAAGACGACCGGCTCGCCGTCGTCGCCGCCGCGCGTGGTCCCGGTCTCGATCGGAACGACGACCGCGACCGGCGACTCGACCACCACCACGGTCTCGATCACGACCGCGGCGTCGTCATCGAGCAGCGATTCGGGCACGTCGACGTCGCGGACGAGCGGCTCGTCGGCATCGGTGATCGGCGCGGGCCGCGGCGCCGCGCCTTCGGGAACCTGCTCGCCATAGCCAGCGCCGTAATGCCCGGGCGCGTCTTCGGGCCGTTTCGGTTCGTTCATGCGCATCTCCTGTCGGACATCCGACGCGGCAAACGGCACGCCCGCCGGCGTCGCTACGCCGGCACGTTGAAGACCTGGCGCAGGTAGGCGAGGAAGGTCTCGTCGTCGCAGAGGAGCTTGCCCGGGCTGTCCGAGAGCTTGGCGACCGGCTGGTGGTTGGCGTGGGTCAGCTTCATGACGATGTGCAGCGTCTTCAGGCCCATGTCGTTGGTGAGGTTGGTGCCGATGCCGAAGCCGCACGGCGCCCGGTCGGCGAAGTGGCGAAAGAGCGCGAACGACTTGTCGAGATCGAGGCCGTCGGAAAAGACCAGCCGTTTGGTGCGCGCGTCGATGCGCAGCTTCTCGTAGTGCGCGAGCGCCTTCTCGCCCCACACGTACGGGTCGCCGGAATCGTGGCGCAGGCCGTCGAAGAGCTTGGCGAAGTAGAGATCGAAGTCGGCGAGGAAGGCGTCCATGCCGACGACGTCGGTGAGCGCCGTGCCGAGGTCGCCGCGGTACTCCTGGACCCAGGCCTCGAGGGCGGCGCGCTGGAAATCGCGCAGGCGAACGCCGAGGGTCTGGAAGGTCTGCAGGTACTCGTGCGCCATCGTCCCGATCGGCACCAGGCCGAGGTCGCGCGCGAACAGCACGTCGGACGCGCCCTTGAAGAACTGCGGCACCTCGCGCTTCAGCGTGACCAGGACCTCGCGATGCCATTCGCCCGAGAAGCGCCGGCGCACGCCGAAGTCGAAGAACTCGAACGGCGTCGCCCGCTTCGGCTCCTTCTCGAACTCGCGCAGCCGCTCGATCTTGGCCGCGAGCCGCGCCCGGCCCTGGGCGAGCGCCGCAGCGGCGTCGAAGCGGCGGAAGTAGAGCTCGTTGACGATCGCGAGGACGAAGATCTCGAACGCCATCACGTGGACCTGCGGGCCGCTGGCGACGATCTCGAGGCCGCCGTCGGCCGCGGCGCGGGCGCTGATGAAGTCGCGCTGGAAATGGAAGATGCGCAGGAAGTCGACGAAGTCGGAGCGGATGAATCGCAGCGACCGCAGGTAGGCGAGCTCGTCGGGGCGGAAGTGGAGCGCGCACAGCGCGTCGAGCTCGCGGTTCAGCTCGGGAACGATCTCGGCGAGCGGATACGCCGGCGTGTTGCGGCAGAGGAACGTGTACTCGGCGTGCGTCTCCGGGTGCCGGTGCAGCATCGCTTGCCACATCGTGAACTTGTAGAGATCGGTGTCGAGCAGGCTGGTGATGACGGGGGGCATCGGCGCTTTCGTCGCGGACCCGGACGATAGCAATTCGGCCGCGCCGCCGTGATCGGCGAATCCCTCGGGCCGCGCCGCGCGGCGGAATCAGTCGAGCTGCAGCTCGACGCGATCGCCGGCGAGGCGCGCCGGGTAGGTGGCGAGCGCGACCTCGGCCGGCGCGCCGGTCGCCGCGCCGGTGCGGAAGTCGAAGCGGCCCTGGTGCAGCGGGCACTCGATCTCGTGGCCCTCGACCCAGCCGTCGCACAGGCGCGCGTCGCCGTGCGTGCAGCGGTTGGCGGTCGCGAAGACGCTGCCGTCGACGAGGTAGATCGCGATCTCCTTGCCGGCAGCGACGATGGCGATCGCGTCGCTGGCGGCGAAATCGTCGAGCGACGCGACCGGTGTCCAGGCGGCGTCGCTCATCGGCCGATCCTCATATCGGATAGATGATCGAGTTCGGGATCATCTCGCTGTCGAAGACGACGGTGCGGCTCTCGAACTTGAGGCCGTCGCTGGTGATGGCGACCACGTCGAGGTAGCGGCCGACGTTGAAGACCGTGCTCGGGCCGTCGAGCTTGGTGCGAAAGACGGAGTAGTTGGCCTCGCTCTCGATCCGGCCGGGGCTCGCGCCGCGAACCAGCGGCGCGCCGACGACATGGCGCTGGTAGTACGGGTCGTGGAAGAGCGTCTCGCGGATGCCGTAGACGCGATCCCTGAGCATGCCCTTGCTCTCGAACGAGAGCGTCGCCAGCGGCAGGCCGCGCTCGTGGTTCTCGCGCGGCACGAGGCGGTAGCGGCAATCGTCGACGAAGAACTCCGGCCAGAGGTCCCAGTTGCCGGAGTCGACCGCGTACGCGTACTCGGCGTAGAGCTGCACCAGCGCGTGATACGTCGCGAAGTCGATCGCGACGCTCATTGGTGCGCGTGCGCGCCTAGCGCGGCCCGGCTCATGCTTCCATCACCTCGCGCCAGTAGCGGTACATGCCGCGGATCAGCGTCTCGGTGACCATGTGGTCGCTGTCGGCGACGTCGCTGCCGCCGAGCTCGACGAGGGTGCGGTGGTCGGGCTTCTGCTCGAAGCCCTGCTGTGACAGCTCGATCACCTCGCCGTCGTCGGCCGAGACGAAGCCGGCCGGGCCGAACAGGTTGGCCTGGCGCAGGCGCCGCTCGGTCATCTCCGGCGTGTCGTCGGCGAAGCCGAAGTGGGTCCAGACGAAGTCGAAGGCGCCGTGGCCGTCGGGCTGGATGTGCCTCGTCGACACCGAGTTCACCTGCTGCTGCAGGATGACGCTCGGAAAGACGGTCGTCATCACCGCCGTCGGCCCGCCCCACCACGGCTCGGCGACGATGTCGAGGAAGCGCGGATCCTCGAGCTTCATGTCGGCCTTGAAGCTCGATACCTGCGTGACGTCGGCGGCGGCGCCGCTCTGCGTGCCCCGCGTCGAGATCATCGCGGCGTGGCGAAAGCGCCGGTCCATCACCAGCTGCGACTTGTTGTCGGCGCGCCAGAGGCCGAAGGTGACGAACCAGGTGTGCAGCAGGCCGGGGTGGTACGGGTCCTTGATGTTTTCCTGCATCAGCTTCCAGTTGCCCGGAATGCGCTGGCGGCTGTAGCCGTAGAGCTTGAGCGCGCGGCCGTCGAAGAGGCGATCGAAGTAGCCGAGGACGGCCGGGCCGAGGAAGTCCTCGAGCGATTCGACCTCGTGGTCGAACGAGGCGAAGACGACGCCGCCGCGCGCCGCGACCTTGAGCTTGGTGAGGCCGTTGTCGGCGGGCTTGAAGTCGGCCGGCATGCCGCCCTGGACCTTGCCGTCCTGCTTCACGCCGCGCCGGAACGGCACGCCCTGCAGGTCGCCCTTGAGCGAATAGTTCCACTGGTGGTACGGGCAGGTGAAGTCCTTGCGGTTGCCGTGCCGCTCGCGGCAAAAGCTCATGCCGCGGTGCGCGCAGACGTTCTCGACGACGTGGATCTCGCCGTCCTGCGCGCGCACCAGGATCACCGAGCGCTCGCCGACGACGGTTCGCTTGAAGTCGCCCGGGTTCGCGATCTCGGCCTCGAGGCCGACGTAGCACCAGTGGCCGCGATAGAAGAAGCGCTCGAGCTCGCGCCGGTGCAGCGCCTCGCTCGTGTAGGCGGCGAACGGGACCCGGCTCGTGCCCGCGCCGGGCCAGGCAAGCGCGGCGGGATCGGCGACCGGATCGATGGCGGAGACCATGGCCGATTCTCGACCGGCGCCGGCTCGGCGGGACGAGGTCTTTCCCGTCCCGTCCGATGCGCCGCCTACGTCACGCGGCGACCAGACCGGCGCGCGCCAGCGGCAGCCGGCGCACGCGCGGCCCGCCGAGGCGGGCGATCGCATTGACGACCGCCGGCGCGAGCGGCGGAACGCCCGGCTCGCCGACGCCGGTCGGCTTGGCGTCGCTGGCGACGATGTGCACCTCGACCTTCGGCATCTCGTAGATGCGCAGGCTCCGGTAGGTGTCGAAGTTGCGCTGCGCCGCCCGGCCGTTCCGGATCTCGATCTCGCCGTAGTAGAGCGCGCCGAGGGCAAAGCCGATGCAGCCCTCCATCTGGGCCCGGATCACGTCCGGGTTGACGGCGACGCCGCAGTCGACCGCGCAGACGACGCGCTCGACCTTGACCTTGCCGTTGGTCATCGACACCTCGGCGACCTGGGCGACGAAGGAATCGAACGACTCGTGCATCGCCAGGCCCTGGGCGACGCCGCGCCGCCTCGGCTTGCCCCAGCCCGCCTTGTCGGCCGCGAGGCGCAGCACCGCCGCGGCGCGCGGGCTCTTGTCGAGCAGCGCCAGGCGGAACGCGAGCGGATCCTTGCCGGCGGCCGCGGCGAGCTCGTCCATCATGGTCTCCATGACGAACGCGGTGTGCGTGTTGCCGACCGAGCGCCACCAGAGCGGCCGCACGGCGAGCGACGGGGAATGCAGCTCGCCCTGCAGCATCGGCAGCGAATAGGCGCTCGGCGAGACGCCTTCGACCGAGGTCGGGTCGATGCCGTCCTTGACCATCATCGGCTCCATCACGGTGCCCGTCATGATCGACTGGCCGACGACGACGTGCTTCCAGTCGGCGACGCGGCCGAGCGTGTCGACAGAGGCCTTGACGCTGTGCACGTACATCGGCCGATAGAGGCCCGCGCCGGTGTCGTCCTCGCGCGTGTACTGAAGGCGCACCGGCGCGCGGCCGCCGATCGCCTTAGCGACGTGGACGGCAGCGACGGTGAAGTCGGACCAGGCGTTGGCGCGCCGGCCGAAGCTGCCGCCCGAGACCAGCGTGTGCAGCTTGACCTTCTCCATCGGCACGCCGGCGGCCTCGGCGCCGAACTGGTGGTCGAAGGTCGGGAACTGGTGGCCGCTCCAGGTCTCGAGCATGCCGTCGTGCAGCCAGGCGACGCAGTTCATCGGCTCCATCGACGCGTGGGCGAGGAACGGGAACTCGTAGACCGCCTCGACCGTCTTCGCCGCGGGCGTCGCGGCGGCGCTCGCCTTCGCGAACGGCTTGCCGGGCTGCGCGGCCTGCGCCTTGTAGCTGGCGAGGAGCTGCTCGCTGTCGAGCGCGCCGCTGCCCGACTCGTCCCACTGCGCCTTGAGCGCGCGCCGGCCCTGCAGCGCCGCCCACGTGCCGGTCGCGACGACGGCGACGCCTTCCGGGACCTGGACGACGTCGGTCACGCCCGCGACCTTCTTCGCCTCGCTCGCGTCGAACGAGACCAGCTTGGCGCCGAAGCTCGGCGGCCAGGCGATCACCGCGGTGAGCAGGCCCGGCAGCTTGACGTCGATCGTGTAGACGGCGCTGCCGTCGCACTTGGACGCCGAGTCGACGCGCGGGGTCGCCTTGTCCTTGCCGATGTAGACGAACTGCTCCGGCGTCTTCAGCACCGGATCGCCGCCGAGCTTGACCGCGCTCGCCGCCTGCGCCATCTCGCCGTACGTGGCGCGCTTGCCCGAGGCATGCGTGAGCACGCTCCGGCTGGCGCGCACCTCGCTCGCCGGCACTTTCCACGCGTCGGCGGCGGCGGCGACGAGCATGGCGCGCGCCTGCGCGCCGGCGTTGCGGTACTGCAGGTACGAGTTGGCGATCGCCGACGAGCCGCCGGTGCCTTGCAGGCCGAACGCGAGGTTGGCGTAGCGCTTCGTGTCCGACGGCGCGTACTCGGTGCGAACGAGCGCCCAGTCGGCGTCGAGCTCGTCGGCGACGAGCGAGGCGAGGCCGGTCGTGTTGCCCTGGCCCATCTCGTGGTGCTTGCAGACGATGGTGACGAGGTTGTCGCTGCCGACGCGAACGAAGTCGTTGGGCGCGAGCGGGCCGGTCGCCGCGCCCTCGGCACCGGGCGCGGCCGGCGCGGCCGCGTGGGAGGCGTCGTGCGCGCCCCAGCCGACCGCGACGACGAGGCCGCCCGCGGCCTGCAGCACGGCGCGCCGCGTCAGGTGCGGCGTCGCGTCGGGCGCGTCGGTGGCGGGCAGGCGATCCGCGAGCTGCGCGAGCGCGGCACGGTCGAGATGACGAAAGACGTGCATGGCGCTCCTCCGTCAGGCAAGCGTTGCCGATGCCGCATGGATCGCGGCGCGGATGCGGTGGTACGTGGCGCAGCGGCAGAGGTTGCCGGCCATCGCCCGGTCGATGTCGGTATCGCTCGGGCGCGGCTTCTTCTCGAGCAGCGCGGTCGCCGACATGATCTGGCCCGACTGGCAATAGCCGCACTGGACGACGTCGAGGTCGACCCAGGCCTTCTGCACCGCCTTGGCGGCGCGCGACGAGACGCCCTCGATCGTCGTCACCTTGCGGCCGGCGACCGCCGAGACGGGCGCCGCGCACGAGCGCATCGGCTCGCCGTCGACGTGCACGGTGCAGGCGCCGCACTGGGCGATGCCGCAGCCGTACTTGGTGCCGGTGAGGCCGAGGTCCTCGCGCAGCACCCACAGCAGCGGGGTCTCGGGATCGACGTCGAGCTCGCGGCTCCGGCCGTTGACGTTCAGCATGAGAGCCATGCCTCTGCTCCTGAAAGAATTCGATCGCACGAGTATGCTCGCGACGGAAAAATTCTGGAGCGCAGGCGATGAACACGGCAAGGGGGACAGGGGCGATGGCGATGCTCTTCCTCGCCATCTGGGCGGGTCCGGCGGCGCGGGCGGCCGACCTGCGCAGCGCCGACAGCTTCAACACGATCGCCGACCGCGCCGAGCGCTCGCGCGCGCTCTTCGCCGAGGCCGGCAAGGTGCTGCAGCATCCGCGCTGCCTCAACTGCCATCCGGTCGGCGACCGGCCGACGCAGGGCAACGACATGCACCCGCACAGCCCGCTGGTCGTTCGCGGCGACGACGACAAGGGCGCCGTCGCGATGCGCTGCACGACCTGCCATCAGGCCAGGAACTTCGATCCCGCGGGCGTTCCCGGCCATCCGCTCTGGCACGTCGCACCGCTCTCGATGGCCTGGCAGACGAGGACGCTCGGCCAGATCTGCGCCCAGATGAAGGACCCGGCGAAGAACGGCGGCAAGACGCTCGCGCAGATCCAGGAGCACCTGGCGCACGACTCGCTCGTCGGCTGGGGCTGGCACCCCGGCGGCACGCGCGAGCCGGCGCCTGGCACGCAGGAGCAGCTCGGCGTGCTCGCCGCGGCGTGGATCGCGACCGGCGCGGAGTGCCCGCGCTGACGTCGTCGAACGCCGCCGCCCTGGCCGCGGCGAACGGCGCGCCCGTAGCTCGCGGCGCGCCGGTGCGAATCGTCGTCAGGCCATCGTCGGGTTCGGCTTCAGGATCGCGAACGATGCACCCTGCGGGTCGACGAACATCGCCAGCCGGCCGACGCCGGGGATGTCGCTCGGCGGCACGGTGACGGTCGCGCCGAGCGCCTTGGCCTTGTCGGTCTGGGCATCGCAGTCGGCGACGCAGACGTAGGGCGTCCACATCGTCGGCATCTGCGCGTGCATCGACTTGTAGAGGCCGGCGCGGCCCTTCTCGCCCTGGTTCAGCACGTTGTACGTGCCCTCGGGCATCTGCATCGCGTCGTGGGTGAAGCCGAAGACCTTCTCGTAGAACGCGAGCGCCATCTTCTCGTCCTGGGTCGAGAGCTCGTTCCAGATCCAACCGCCGGGCGGCGTCGTCTCGGTCTCGGCCGGATCGCCCTGAGTGCCGTGCCACAGCGAGAAGACGCCGCCGGTCGGGTCGGCGATCGTCGCCGAGCGGCCGGCCGAGCCTTGGTCGCTCGGCGCCATCAGGCTCTTCGCGCCGGCGGCGAGGGCGGCCTTGTAGCTGGCATCGACGTCGCTGACCGAGAGGTACGACATCCATTGCGGCGGCGCGCCCGCGGGCGCCGGCGCATAGCCGCCGATGCCGGTCTCGCCGTTGTGGATCACCGGATACGGATCGCCGCTCGGCACGGCCATCAGCTCGGTGTTCCAGCCGAACAGCTTTTCGTAGAAGGCGCGTGCTTTCGGGATGTCGTTCGAGAGGTGCTCGAACCAGACGAATCTTCCAGGCGTGTATGACATGAAGGCTCCTTCGCAAGGTGCTTGCCGGATAAAGGGAGGTCGGCGCGAGCGCGGCTCGGCCGACCCGACATTCGGCGAGCGCGGGTCCGAAAAGTCAAGACGGGCGAATGCAAAGGCCGTGTCGCCAGCAGGTTTGCCCGCGTTGCCGCGACCCGGGCCGCCGCCGAGAATCGTCAGCCCGACACGACCCGCGCCCGCATGAGATTCAGCTTCGCCCCGATCGCCCTCGCCCTCTCGATCGCGCTCGCCTCGTGCAGCGCCCCGGCACCGCGCGGCGACGACCGCCGTGCCCTCGACGCGATCGACACCCTGGTCGTCATCTATGCCGAGAACCGCGCCTTCGACAACCTGTTCGGCCTGTTCCCGGGCGCCAACGGCATTCCCGGCGTCAACCCGAGCGCGATCGGTGCCGTCGTGCCGCAGATCGATCGCGACGGCGCGCCGATGGCGACGCTGCCGCCTGCATGGGGCGGCCTCACCGCGGCGAACCAGACGACGACCGTGACGCAGGCGCAGACCGTCGGCATGCCGAACCGGCCGTTTCCGATCGACGGCGCCAACGCGATCGCGGGCACGGGGGTCGCGGTGCCGCTCGAGGTCGCGACGCGCGATCTCGTCCACCGCTACTACAACAACATCATGCAGATCGACGGCGGCCGCAACGACCGCTTCGCCGCCTACTCCGATGCCGGCGGCCTGACGATGGGCTACTACGACGGCAGCCGCCTGGCGATGTGGCAGGTGGCGCGCCGCTACACCCTCGCCGACAACTTCTTCATGGGCGCCTTCGGCGGCTCGTTCCTGAACCACCAGTACCTGGTCTGCGCCTGCATCCCCGAGTACCCGAACGCCGACGCGGCCGGCTCGCCGGCGCGAAATTCGATCTCGCAGATCGAGACCGATGCGCAGGGCCGCTTCGTCCGCCTCGTGCCGGCCGACGACGCGGCGAGCAGCGCCCTCGCCGGCGCGCCGCGCTATCGCCTCGACGGCACGCTCACCGCCAAGGACGCGAGCGGCGTATTCCACGCCGTCAACACGATGCAGCCGCCCTATCAGCCGAGCAACATCGCGCCCGCGGCCGGCGCCGATCCGCGCTACGGCGACCCGGCGGCGGCGACGACGCTGCCGGCGCAGACGCTGGCGACGATCGCCGATCGCCTCGACGCGAAAGGGGTGTCGTGGGCCTGGTACGGCGGTGCCTGGAAAGCGGCGAGCGCGGGAACGCCGGAAGCGCGCGCGATCATCTACAAGGGCGCGGTCCAGTTCCAGGCGCATCACCAGCCGTTCAACTACTTCGCCGCGTTCGACCCGGCGGCACGTGGCGCGTACCGGGCCGCGCACCTGAGGGACTTCGACAGCGAGTTCCTCGCCGACGCCGGTGCCGGCCGCCTGCCCGCGGTCAGCTTCTACAAGCCGCAGGGCAATCTCAACCAGCACCCCGGCTACGCCAACGTCAGCGACGGCGACGCGCACATCGCCGGCGTCGTCGCCGCGCTCGAGAAGAGCCCGCAGTGGCCGCGCATGCTCGTCGTCGTCACCTACGACGAGAACGGCGGCTTCTGGGACCACGCGCGCGTCCCGAAGGGCGAGCGCTGGGGGCCGGCGACGCGCGTGCCGGCGATCATCGTCTCGCCGCTCGCAAAGAAAGGCTTCGTCGACAAGACGCCGTACGACACCGGCTCGATCCTGCGCTTCATCACGCGGCGCTGGAACCTGGCGCCGCTGCCCGGCATCGAGCTGCGCGACCGCGCCCTCGCCGCCAACGGCGAGGCGCCGATGGGCGACCTGAGCGCCGCCCTCGAGCCGCGGCGATGAGCGCGACGCCGCCGGCGCCGCGCGCTGCGACCACCGCGAACGGCACGGATGCGCCGCGCGCGCCGCGCGAGGCGCGCGACGTCAGCGTCCACGGCGATCCGCGCGTCGACGAGTACTTCTGGCTGCGCGACCGCGACGACCCGCGCACGCTCGCGTACCTGAAGGCCGAGAACGCCTACGCCGAGGCGTGGTTCGCGCCGCACGCGGCGCTGAAGGAGAGGCTCTATCAGGAGATGCTCTCGCGCATCCAGCAGGACGACGACTCGGTGCCGATGCGCAAGGGCGACTGGTGGTACGCGACGCAGACGCGGCGCGGCGAGCAGTACCCGCACTACCTGCGCCGGCGCGCCGTCGGCGCGGACCGGCGCTACGACCCGGACGGCGTCGACGAGACCCTGCTCGACCTCAACGCGCTGGCGCGCGACAAGCCGTTCCTGCGCCTCGGGCTCACGACCGTCACGCGCGACGCGATGCGCCTGGCCTACACGACCGACGTCACCGGCGGGCGCGACTTCACGCTCCACGTCAAGGACCTCGCCTCGGGCGAAGTCGATCCGTGGTCGGTCGACGAGGTGTCGTCGGCGGCGTGGGCCAACGACAGCCGCACGCTCTACTACGTGACGATGGACGAGACCAAGCGGGCGAACCGCCTCTGGCGCCATGCGCTCGGCTCGAGCGGTCCCGACGAGCTGCTGTTCGAGGAGAGCGACGAGCTGTTCGACATCGGCGTCGGCAAGACGCTCGACGAGCGCTACCTGCTGCTCGGCAGCGAGAGCAAGGACTCGACCGAGTGGCACGTCGCCGACGCCGACAGCGGCGCCGACCGGCCGTTCGCGCTGCGGACGGTGTTCGAGCGGCGCGCCGACATCGAGTACGACATCGAGCACCGCGCCGGCCGCTTCTACGTCCGCATCAACGACACCGGGCGCAACTTCCGCCTCGTCACCGTCGACGCCGAAGCGCCCGACCTGGCCGGCGCCCAAGAGTTGATCGCCGCGCGCGACCACGTCATGCTCGACGACGTCGACGTCTTCGCCGGCCATCTCGCCGTCACCGAGCGCGTCGCCGGCAGCCTGCAGCTGCGCATCCTCGACCTCGCGCGCGGCGACGATCACGCGATCGCCTTCGACGAGCCGGCGTACAGCGTCCACACCAGCGGCAACGCCGAGTTCGAGACGACGACGCTGCGCTTCGTCTACACGTCGATGACGACGCCGGCGTCGACCTACGACTACGACCTGGCGACGCGCGCGCGCGTGCTGAGGAAGCGCCAGCCGGTGCCCGGCTACGAGCCGTCGCTCTACGCGAGCGAGCGCAGCTTCGCGCGCGCCGCCGACGGCACCGAGGTGCCGATCTCGCTCGTCTACCGCACGGACGCCAGGCGCGTCGGGCCGCAGCCGCTCCTCCTCTACGGCTACGGCAGCTACGGCATCCCGATCGACCCCGGCTTCTCGCAGACGCGCGTCTCGCTGCTCGATCGCGGCGTCGTCTTCGCGATCGCCCACATCCGCGGCGGCGGCGACCTCGGCCGCAGCTGGTACGAGGCCGCCAAGATGGCGAGCAAGCAGACCACCTTCGACGACTTCATCGCCTGCGCCGAGGCGCTCGTCGCGAGCGGCAGGACGACGCCTGCGCTGCTCGCGATCGAAGGCGGCAGCGCCGGCGGCCTCTTGATGGGCGCGGTCGTCAACCAGCGGCCCGAGCTGTTCCAGGCGGTCGTCGCGCAGGTGCCGTTCGTCGACGTCGTGACGACGATGCTCGACGAGACGATGCCGCTCACGGTCGGCGAGTTCATCGAGTGGGGCAATCCGAAGATCGCCGAGCAGTACGCCTGGATGCGCGCCTACAGCCCCTACGACAACCTCAAGCCCGGGCCGTATCCGGCGATGCTGATCCGCACCGGCCTCAACGACACCCAGGTCGCGTACTGGGAGCCGGCCAAGTACGTGGCGCGGCTGCGCACGCTGAAGACCGACGAGCGGCCGCTGCTCCTGAAGATCAACCTCGAGGTCGGCCACGGCGGCGCCTCGGGCCGCTTCGACGCGCTGCGCGAGATCGCCGAGGACGACGTCTTCCTGCTCGTCGAGCTCGGCCTCGTGCCGTCCGCTCGCGCCTGACTCAGACGTCGAAGAAGACCGTCTCGCCGTCGCCCTGCAGGCGGATGTCGAAGCGATAGACGGCGGCGCCGCTGTCGAGCCTGCGGTCGAGCCGCTCGGCGACGAGCGTCGCCCGGCGCTGCTCCCACTCGATCAGGTTGAGGACGGCGTCCTGCGCATTGGCGTCGGCTTCGTCGCTGAAGTAGATGCGCGTGTTGAGGCCGATGTTGATGCCGCGCGCGACGATCCAGACGTTGACGTGCGGCGCCATGACGCGGCCGTTGCGGCCCTCGACGCGCCCCGGCTTGACGGTGTCGAAGGCGTAGACGCCGGTCTCGAAGTCGGTGCAGGCGCGGCCCCAGCCGCGAAAACCCGGGTCGATCTTCTTGCCCGGCTGGCGGTCGGCCGGATGGGCGTACTTGCCTTCGGCGTTGGCCTGCCAGATCTCGATCAGGACGTCCTTCAGCACGGTGCCGATGCCGTCGAAGACGCGGCCCTCGATGCGGATCTTCTCGCCCTTCGTCTTGGCGCCCGCGAGGACGTTGCCGAAGTTGTTCTCGAAGATGTCGAAGCCAGCGACGTTCGGCGCCAGACCGATGTGGACGTACGGTCCGGCGGTCTGCGACGCCGTCTCGCGGCGGACGACGAGGCCGCTGCCGCCGGGCGCGGCGAGCGGCCCGACGAGGCCGTGGCGATGCTCCGGGATGCCGCTCATCGCGCTGCTCCTTCGCCGGCGCGCTGGACGTGGTTCTCGAACAGCGTCGCGCGCTGGCCGCGCAGGACGATGTCGAAGCGATAGGCGCGGCTGTCGAGCTGGACGAAGGCGCCGATGTCCTGGAGCGCGATCAGGCCGCGGATCTGCTCCTCGCTCGGTGCGACGCCGAGGATCGGGCAGCTCCGGATCAGCGGGTCGCCCTCGAAGTACATCTGGGTGACGAGCCGCTGCACCCAGCCGTCGCCCGAGATCGCGTAGTGGATGTGCGCCGGGCGCCAGTCGTTGACGCGGTTCCGCCACGGGTACGGGCCCGGCTTGATGGTGCGAAAGGCGTAGTAGCCGTTCTCGTCGCTGAGCATTCGGCCGCAACCGCCGAAGTTCGGATCGAGGGCGCCGATGTACTGGTCCTTCTTGTGCCGGTAGCGGCCGCTCGCGTTGCATTGCCAGACCTCGACCAGCGCGTTCTTCAGCGGCCGGCCGAGCTGATCGTTGACGTAGCCGTGGACGACGATGCGCTCGCCGATCGGCAGGCCGTTCTTGGCGTAGTTCAGGATCAGGTCGTTGTCGAGGGCGCCGAGCTCGTCGGCGCGGAAGACCGGTGCCGTCACCTCGGAGAGCGACTGCTGCAGCGAGATCAGCGCCAGCTTCGGGCTGCGCAGCACGCTCGTCTTGTACGCCGGCGTGTAGGCCGGCGGGTGCGACGTCGTGTCGCGCATCAGGAATTCGGCGTCGGGCTGGGGCGGTCTCATCGTCTCTCCGTCGGGCTGGCGCGGCGCCGATTTTGCGCCCGCACGCGCCTCAGTGGCGGTCGGCCGGGCCCGGCAGGGCGCCGCTCGGCGCCGCCTGCGCCGGCGCGTGATGGCGCAGGCGCGCGAACAGGCTCTTCAGCTTCTGCACGCCGTCGTCGACGAAGGTGAAGACGACCGGGATGACGAGCAGGCTGAGGAAGGTCGAGGTGATCAGGCCGCCGATGACGACGATCGCCATCGGCGCGCGAAAGCTCGGGTCGGTGCCGATGCCGAGGGCGATCGGCATCATGCCCGCGCCCATCGCCAGCGTCGTCATGACGATCGGCCGGGCCCGCTTGTGGCAGGCGTCGATGAGCGCTTCCATCCGCGTCATGCCGCGGTCGCGCCGCGCCATGATCGCGTACTCGACGAGCAGGATCGAGTTCTTGGTGGCGATGCCCATCAGCATGATCAGGCCGATCATCGACGGCATCGACAGCGCCGTGCGGGTCAGGAACAACGCGAGGAAGGCGCCCGGGATCGAGAGCACCAGCGCGACCAGGATCGTCGCCGGCTGGACGAAGTCCTTGAACAGCAGGACGAGGACGACGTAGATGCAGGCGACGCCGGTGAGCATCGCCAGGCCGAAGCTGTCGAACAGCTCGGTCATCGCCTCGGCGTCGCCGACCGTCGTCTGGGTCACGCCCGGCGGCAGGTTCTGCAGGCTCGGCAGGGCGAGCGCCTCGGCCTGCACCGCGCCGAGCGGCTGCTGGTTCAGCTCGATGTCGAAGTTGATGTTGCGCAGGCGGTCGTAGCGGTCGATCTTGGCCGGGCCGCTGTCGATCGCCAGCGTCGCGACGTTGCCGAGCATGACCGGCCCGCGCGTGCCCGGCACGGCGAGGCGCGAGAGCAGGCTGAGGTCGGTGCGCGCTTCGGGCGGCAGCTTGACGACGATCGGCACCTGGCGCTGCGCCAGGTTGAGCTTGGCCAGGCTCTGGTCGTAGTCGCCGGCGGTCGCGACGCGCAGGGTCTCGCCGATCGCCGTCGCGGTGACGCCGAGGTCGGCGGCGCGCGCCGAGTCGGGCCGGACGATCAGCTCGGGCCGGACCAGGCTCGACGTCGACGTGACGTTGCCGACGCCGTGCAGGGTGCGCAGGTCCTGCTCGACGCGGCGGGCGACATCGGCGAGGACGGTGCCGTCCTCGCCGGCGAGGACGAGCGTGTACTTCTCGTTCGAGCCGCCGAAGCCGACGTTGATCCGCGCCCCCGGAATCGCGACGAGCGCGTCGCGCAGCTGCTGCTCGACGGCCTGCTTGCGGACGCCGCCGCGATCCTCGCGCGGCGTCAGGTTCAGGGTCAGCGTCGCCTTGCGCACGTCGGCGCCGCCGCCGCCCATGAACGGATCGGCGCCGGTCGAGCCGCCGCCGACGGTGGTGTAGATGAGCTTGACGTACGGGTTCTTGGCGACGATGACGCGCGCCGCCTCGGCGGTGGCGTTGGTCTGCGCGAAGGTCGCGCCCGGCGGCAGGGCGATCTGCACCTGCGTCTGCGACAGGTCGTCGGGCGGGATGAAGCCGGTCTGCAGGAGCGGCACGAGGGCGAGCGAGCCGAAGAAGAAGATCAGCGCGCCGATCGTCGTCAGGATGCGATGGCGCAGGCACCAGCGCATCCAGCCGAGGTAGATCGTGATCCAGCGGCCGTCGCGATGCGGCTTCTTCGGCGGCCTGAGCACGTAGGCCGACATCATCGGCGTCAGCATGCGCGCGACGACGAGCGAGAAGAAGACGGCGATCGCCGCCGTCCAGCCGAACTGGACGAAGAACTTGCCCGGCACGCCGCTCATGAACGCGGTCGGCAGGAAGACCGCGATCAAGGTGAAGGTCGTCGCGATCACCGCCAGGCCGATCTCGTCGGCCGCTTCCATCGCCGCCTGATAAGGGGGCCTGCCCATGCCCAGGTGACGCATGATGTTCTCGATCTCGACGATCGCGTCGTCGACGAGGATGCCGACGACGAGCGAGAGCGCGAGCAGCGTCACGCCGTTGAGCGTGAAGCCGAGCAGCGACATCGCCCAGAACGCCGGGATGATCGAGAGCGGCAGCGCGGTCGAGGCGACCAGCGTCGCGCGCCAGTCGCGCAGGAACAGGAACACCACCAGCACCGCCAGCGCCGCGCCTTCGTAGAGCAGCGCCATCGAGCCTTCGTAGTTCTGCTCGACCGGGTCGACGAAGTTGAACGCCTCGGTGATGGCGATGCTCGGGTTCGCCTTCTTGAGGTTGTCGAGGGCGGCGCGGACGCCGTGCTCGACCTCGACCTCGCCGGCGCCACGCGTTCGCACGATCTCGAAGCCGACTACCGGCTGGCCGTTCAGATACGCCGCCGAGCGCTGCTCGGCGACCGTGTCGCTGACGCGCGCGACCTGGTCGAGGCGGATGCGCCGGCCGTCGGAGAGCGCGATCTCCATCTGCGCCAGCTCGGCCGCCGACTGCACGGTCGCGATCGTCCGCACCGACTGCTCGGCGCCGCCGACGTCGGCGCGGCCGCCCGACGATTCGCGCTGCGTCTGGCGCAGCGTCCGCGAGATGTCGGCGGCGGTCGCGTTCAGCGCCTGGAGGCGCGCCGGATCGAGCTCGACGCGAACCTCGCGCGTCGCGCCGCCGACCCGGGTCACCGCGCCGACGCCGCGCACCGCGAGCAGGGCGCGCGTCACGGTGTCGTCGACGAACCAGGAGAGCGCCTCGTCGTCCATCCGCGTCGACGCGACGGTGTAGGTGAGGATCGGCGAGCCGGCGAGGTCGAACTTCGAGATGATCGGATCGCGCAGCTCGGCGGGCAGGTCCGAGCGCACGCGCGAGACCGCGTCGCGGACGTCGTCGACCGCTTCCTGCGTCGGCTTTTCGAGGCGGAACTCGACCGTCGTCGTCGCGACGCCGTCCTGCACCGAGGTGTAGATGTGCTTGACGCCTTGCAGCGTCGCCACCTGGTTCTCGATCTTCCTGGCGACGTCGGTCTCGAGCTGTGCCGGCGACGCGCCCGGCAGCGACGACGTGACGGTGACGGTCGGCAGGTCGATGTCGGGAAAGTTCTGGATCTTCATCGCTTTGAAGCTCATCGCGCCGATGGCGCTGAGCATGATGAAGAGCAGCACCCCGGGGATGGGGTTCTTGATCGACCAGGAGGAGACGTTGATCATGGCTTGGGCGGCGCTGCTCGGGCGGCCGAGGCCGCGGTCATCGCCGCCGGCGTGTCGACGACGCGCACCGTGTCGCCCTCGGCGAGAAAGCCGCCGCCGGTCGCGACGACGCGCGTGTCGGGTGCCAGGCCGGCGACCTCGATGCGGTCGCCGATGCGGCGGCCGACGTCGATCTTGGCCTGCGTCACCTTGTTGTCGGGGCCGACCTTGAAGACGTAGCTGAAGCCTTCGCGCAGCTGCACGGCGCTTTGCGGCAGCGTCAGCGCGCTCGAGCTGCCGATGTCGAACTCGCCGCGCGCGAACATGCCGGCGCGCGCGCTGCCCGGCACCGGCAGGTCGACGTAGACGATGCCGTTCCTCGTCTGCAGGTCGACCGTCGGCGCGACCATGCGCACCGTGCCGGCGATCGGCGTGCCGCCCGACGGCGTGACGCTGACGCGATTGCCGGGCTTGATCTGGGCCAGCTCCGACGACGCGACTTCGGCGCGCCACTCGAGCCGGCCCTGGCGGATCAGGCGAAAGAGCTCCTGGCCGGCCGGCAGGACGGCGCCGACGGTGGCGCTGCGCGACGAGATGACGCCGTCGTCGGGCGCGACGACGGCGGTCTGGCCGACCTTCAGCTGGCGCGCCCGCAGCGCCGCGCGCTGGGCATCGAGGCGGGCGCGCGCGGTGCGCTCGGCGGTGACGTACTGGTTGATCGTCGCCTCGCTGAGGGCGCCGGTCGCGCGCAGGCCCTTGGCGCGGTCGGCATTGGCGGCGGCGTCGCCGAGCGTCGCTTCCGCCTCGGCGACGGCGGCGCGCGTCTGCAGCAGGTCGGCCTGCATCGTGTCGGCAGAGAAGGTCGCGAGCACCTGGCCGCGCTTGACGACGTCGCCGACGTTGACGTGAACGTCGGCCAGGCGCAGGCCGTTGGCCTCGGTGCCGACGCTTGCTTCCTGCCACGCGGCGACGTTGCCGTTGGCGCGCGTCGCCAGCGGGATCGTCGCCCGTAGCGGCTGGGTGACGACGACGCTCAGCGCCGGCTTGACCGGCGCCGCCTTCTTGTCGTCGGCGGCGTCGGCGCGCACGCCAAGCAGGATCGCCGTCGCGGCGACGGCGCCGGCGGCGAGGGCAGGGAGGAGGAGGCGGCGCGAGGGACGGGTCATGGCGAAGCGGGCAGAGCCTGAGAGGTGGCGGCGGTGCGCTCGTCGGCAAGCGGCGACCAGCCGCCGCCGAGGGCGCGATAGAGGGCGATCCAGGCGGCGATGCGCTCGCGGCGCAGGTCGATCAGCGTGTTCTGCGCCGCGAGCGCGCTGCGGCGCGCGTCCTCGAGCTCGAACAGCGTGCCGAAGCCGCTCTTGTAGCGCGCCTCGGTGGCACGGTAGAGGATCTCGAAGTTGTCGGCCGCGACCTGGGCATCGCTGCGGCGGTCGGCGGTTCCCTGCAGCGCGACCAGCGCGTTCTCGACGTCGCGGATCGCGTTGCGCAGCGTCGCCGCGTAGGCGCTCGTCGCCTCGTCGTAGCGGGCGCGCGCGGCGACGACATTGGCGCGGCGCGCGCCGGCGTCGAACACCGGCAGGCTGACGGCGACCGGGCCGATGCTCCAGGTCGTGCCGCTGATCGAGCCGAAACCCGACTCGAACCGGCCCGCGCCGACGCTGCCGGCGAGGGTGATGCGCGGCCATTGCGCCGCGCGCGCTTCGCCGATGTCGGCGCTCGCCGCGGCGACGTCGCGCTCGCGCGCGAAGACGTCGGGTCGCTGCGCCAGCGCCGCGGCCGGAACCGAGGGCACTTCGAGCGTCGCCGGCTCCGGCAGGCGCGCCGCCGCGGCGGCGAGCTGGCCGCGCAGGTCGGGCTCGGCGAGGCCGGTGAGGGCGACCAGGCCCTTTACCGCCTGCTCGCATTGCTCGCCTTGCTGCTTGACGCTGACGAGCCCCTGCGCCGCGCTCGCGCGCGTCAGCGCGGCGTTGGCGCGCGACTCGAAGCCGCTCTCCATGCTCAGCTCGGTGAGGCGCGCCGTCTCGGCGCGCGACGCGGCGTCGAGGCGCGCCTGCGCGAGCAGCGATTCGCAGGTGCGCAAGGCGAGGTACTGGTTCGCGGTCTCCGCGGCGACGACGACGCGGGCGTCGTGCCAAGTCGCCCGTGCGCCGGCGACGCGCGCCCCGGCGGCGTCGCGGGCGGCCTGGTTGCGGCCGAAGACGTCGAGCTCCCAGCTCGCCTGCAGGCCGATGCTTTCGCTCGTGCCGCTCGGCAGGCTCACGTCCTGGCGGCCGCGGCCGACGTTGGCGCTGGCGTCGAGCGCCGGCAGCAGCGCGGCGCCGGCGGCGGCGCGGCTGGCCCGGGCCTCGGCGATTCGTGCCTGGGCGCTGGCGATCGTCGGGCTCGCCACCTCGGCGGCGTCGACCAGGCGCGCGAGCAGCGGATCGTCGAACTGCGTCCACCAGCGCCGCAGCGCGGCGACGTCGCCGCCGTGCGGCAGGGGCGCCTGCCAGGCCGACGCGACGACGGGCGCCGGTGCGGTGCCGGCGCCGGTCGCGGCGCAGCCGGCGAGGGCGAGCGCGAAAAGCGTCGCCGCGAGGGAGTCGGGTTTCATGGGCGGCGAAGTCTACGGCCTTCCGCGGCCGCGCTCGCCGCGCCGACAACCCCGCCCCCGATTCAGGCGCGCCGGCGCGGGTGGGCGAGGAAGAAGCGCAGCATCTCGCGCGATGCGTCCGGGCCTTGCGGGTCGGTGTACGAGCCGGCCGGTGCGCCGCCCGACCAGGCGTGCGGCGCGCCGCTCACGAGCCATTGTTCGGCCAGCGTCGGTGCATCGGCGCTCGCGTGAGCGCCGCGCCAGACGGTGCGGCGAACGCGGCGCGTCCCGACCGCCGGAGACTCGTCGACGCTTTCGGCGACCGCATCGGCAGCGCCGCCGAGCGCGGCGGCGATCACGGCATCGCCATTGGCCGCCGTGACGGTCGCATCGGCGTCGCCGTGGAAGACGATGACCGGCGCGCTCGCCGGCCGTTTGGTCCCGGCGCGCGGGGCGACCGTCGGCGCGGCGCCCGGCGGCAGCGGCCAGCGCGTCGCGGCGCCCGGCCAGGACGGCGTCGCCGCGGGCCCGGATTTCATCACCGAGAACGCCGAGGCGACGTCGTGCGCTGCGCCGGTCGGAATGCCCGAATGGATGCCCGCGGCGGCGAAGACGTCCGGGTATTCGCTCGCCAGGATCGCCGCCATCGCCCCGCCCGCCGACAGGCCGGCGACGTAGACGCGATCGGGGTCGATCGGGTGGGTCTGCAGGACGTGGCGAACCATGCCGGCGAGAAGGGCCGGCTCGCCGGCGCCGCGTCGCTGGTCGGCCGGCGAGAACCAGTTCCAGCAGCGGTGCGAGTTCGAGCGCGCCGCCTGTGCCGGGTAGAGGACGAATGCGCCCTCATCCTGCGCGAGCTCGTTCATGCGCGTGCCGGCAGCGAAGTCGTCCGGATCCTGGGTGCAGCCGTGCAGCATGACGACGAGCGGCAGCATCTCGCCCTCGAATCCGCTCGGCGAGAAGAGCTTGAAGGTGCGCGTTCCGGCGGCGCCGGTGAAGCTGCTGTCGAGGAAACGACCCGGGGTGGAGACCTCGTCGACGACGGCCGGGCCGCCGTCGGGCCGGCGTTCGGCGCGCGCCGACTCGCGCACGAGGCCGTCGAGCGCGGTCGGCGAAGGGGTCCTGCCGGCTCTCGTGCCGACTCCCCACGGAGCAGTGATGTGAGCGCCGGCTCGCGCGCCGGAAGTGAGTGCACGCTGGATCGCCATGGTGGCTTCGGCAAGCTTGCCCTCTCGGGTCAGGCGGCCGGCAGCCAAGAACTTCCTCACGAAGGTATTTTTCAAACTCGTCCTCTCGATACGCACTTTGCTGCAGTGCAACAAACCAAGGGTACACGCACCCGGCCGGGCGCGCACGCGCCCGCCATTTCGATCGCGAATCCGCCTATTTCGGCCGCGGCGAAGGCAGCGACGCGATGGCGTCGTCGAGTGCGCCGGCGCGCAAGGCGGCCGTCACCTGGACGACGGCACGGGCGACGTTGCGCGTCTCTTCCTGGACCGCCTCGTCGCGATCGAGCGCCTCATGGCTGGTCGCGTACGGCTCGTAGTAGCCGATGAAGCGATCGAGGCGGCTCTGGACGCCGGCGTCGATCAGGCCCATCCAGTCGAGCCAGTCCGAAAGCGCCCGGCGCGATCCCTCGATCCCGGCGACGTCGCCGTGAACGACCAGGCCGTAGACGCGCCGGTCGAGATGCTTGGGATAGCCCCAGCCCTTCAGCTCGAGCGCCTTGGCTTCCTCCGGCTTCTTGCCGTGGGTCGAGCTCGGGTCGGGGTTGCCGCCGTCGGCGCAGACCAGGCGGTCGATCATCAGCTTGAGCGCGCTCGACGTGCTGTACCAGTGCGTCGGCGTGACGAAGACGATCGCGTGCGCGGCGACCAGCCGCGGGTAGAGCTCGTTCATCCAGTCGTTGGTCTGCGCCAGCGCATGGTTCGGGTAGCAGCTGCACGGCCAGTGGCAGAGCGGCATCGCCGTCGAGACGCAGCCCTTGCAGGGATGGATCTTGCGGCCGTACTCCGACGCCTGCAGGCTGAGGTCGAGGAAATCGACGTCGATCCTGGCCGCGGCGAGGACGTCCTTGACGATGTTGGCGAGGCGGAAGGTCTTCGAGATCTCGCCCGGGCAGGTGCCGTCGTTGCGAGGCGAGCCGCAGACGACGAGGGCGCGGGTCGGGCCGGCGGGATCGGCCCAGCGCTTCTGCGCCGCGTCGACCGCGGTGCGCGCCTCGATCCAGTCGAGCGAGAGGTCGTAGTCCGGGTCGGCGTAGCCGGGGCCGGCCTTTTTCGTGATCGGTGCCTTGCGGCCCTCGGAATAGGCCTGCCAGGCGATCTGCTCGACGCGCCCGATGGCATCGTCTTCGGCGCGAAACGCCGGGTCGACGAAGTTGCGGCGAAAGCGCCGTCCGAATTCGTCGCGGTCGAGCGGGTCGGGCGCCTGGCCCGTGCGTACCTCGGTCATCGATCGATCGCTTTGCGCTTTCCGGTTGGCGCCGAAATGGCCTGTGCGCTTGGAGCATACGGCGATCCCGCTACGATGGCTGCGCGGATCGACCGTGGCAGCCAGGAAGGCAAGCAGCGATGAAGGCGACGTGGAACGGCAAGATCATCGCCGAGAGCGACGACACCGTCGTCGTCGAGGGCAACCACTACTTTCCGGAAGCAAGCCTGAAGCGCGAGTACGTGAGCTTCAGCAACCACCGGTCGAGCTGCCCCTGGAAGGGCCAGGCGCATTACTACAGCCTGATGGTCGACGGCGAGATGAACGAGAACGCGGTCTGGTACTACCCGGAGCCGAGCGAGGCCGCCAAGGAGATCAAGGGCCGCGTCGCGTTCTGGAAAGGCGTGAAGGTTTCCTGATCGCGCGGCGCGCGGCCCTCAGCGGCCCGCCTTGAAGTTGGTGAAGATGCGCGTCTGCACGCGCCGGATCGCCTGCGGCACCGCGTCGGGCGGCGTCATTCGCGCCTTGTCGTCGGCCGAGAGGAAGATCGTCCGGTTCTCGGCGACGTCTTTCTTGACGAGCTTGAGCGATGCCGCATTCGGGTTGGCGTAGAACACCTTGTTGGTGAGCGCCGCGGCGACTTCGGGGCGAAGGATGTAGTTGATGAACAGGTGCGCATTGGCGACGTTCTTCGCGTCCTTCGGGATCGCCATCGAATCGAAGAAGAGGGTCGCGCCGCCTTTGGGGATCAGGGCCTCGATCGCCGCCGGCTGCTTCGGATTCGCCTCGAGGGCGCGCGCGCGCGCGATGTTGATGTCGCCCGAGTAGCCCATCACCGCGCACAGCGACCCGCCGGCGAGGTCGTTGATGTAGCCCGACGACGAGAACCGGGTCACGTACGGCCGCACCGTCTGCAGCATCTTCGCGGCGGCGTCGTAGTCGGCGGCATTGGCGCTGTACGGCGGCTTGCCGACGTAGAGCAGCGCCACCGGCAGTACCTCGGACGCCGAATCGAGGAAGTTGACGCCGCAGCCCTTCAGCTTGCTCGCGTACTTCGGGTCGAAGATCAGGCTCCAGGCGTTGTCGGGCATCGGCAGCGCGTTCGGCGGGGCCGCAAGCGCGGCCTTGACCTTCGGCACGTTGATGCCGACTGTGACGTAGCCCCAGAGCCAGTCGACGAGGTACAGATTGCCCGGATCGACTGCGGCGAGCTGCTTCAGGAGCGTCGGGTCGAGGTTGCCCCAGTTGCTGAGCTTGGAGCGGTCGAGCTTCTGCAGCAGGCCGCCTTCGATCTGCGTCTTCGCGAAGTGCGCACCCGGGACGACGATGTCGTAGCCGGTGTTGCCGGCGACGAGCTTGGCGAGCAGGACCTCGTTGCTGTCGTAGTTGTCGTAGTTGACCTTGATGCCGGTCTCTTTCTCGAAGTTCCTGATCGTGTCGTCGGCGATGTAGTCGGACCAGTTGTAGATGTTGAGCACCTTGGGGTCGGCCGCGAGCGCGGTCGACGCGCCGGCGAGCACGAGCGCGAGGGCGGCGGCGAGGCGGCGAACGAAGGGCAGGCCAGGGCGATACGTCATCGGGTCCTCGGGTCGGTGTGAAGGCGTCCGCTTGAATCGTACCTGCGTGAAAGGTTCCGCAAGTCGAATCGCGGTATGGTTGTCGGCTCGCCAGACCGTGCCGCGCTGCCTTCGATGCTCGACGTTTCCCACGCTTCCACGCGCGCCGCGGGTGACCCGGCCGTCGTCCTCGGCGTCGTCCACAAGCGCCGCCTGCGCGAGGTCTATCGATCGGCCGGCTGGCCTTGCCAGGACGGCGTCGAGGTCGAGCTGCTGGCTGCCGGTCTGCTCCAGCGCGAGCGCGGGCCGCTCGGCCACGAGACGATCCGCGTCACCGATGCCGGCATCGCCGTCCTTGCCGAGTCGCTGGCGAAGAACCGCGCTCGCCGCGATGCCCACGAGCTGCTCGTCGACCGCGTCGCCCGCGCGATGACGCGCGCCGGCCGCCTCGCCTGGCGCGGCCTCGCCGTTCGCGCCCGCGTCGACGCCGGCTGGGCGATGGCGATGCCCGACGTCTTCTCGATCCGCCACACGACGGTCGAGGCCTACGCCGAGCCGATCGTCCACGAGGTCAAGGTGCAGCGCGCCGACCTGCTCGCCGACCTGCGCCGCGCCTGCAAGCGCCAGGCCTACATCGACCTCGGCGGCGAGTGCTGGTACGTGATCAAGGAAGGCATCGCCCGCGCCGACGAGATCCCGCCCGAGTGCGGCGTGCTGGTCGCGAGCGAGGGCGGCCTCGAGGTCGCGCGGCCGGCGCCGAAGCGGCCGACGCGGATCGGCTTCGCGCTCTGGATGGCGCTCGCCCGCGCGACGCCGGTCGACGGCTGGCGCCTCGACGACGCGCAGCTGCCGCTCGGCGCCGCCGGCGACGCGACGCCGCCCGCGATGCCGGCCGACGAGAGGGCGCCGCCTTCGGTCGCCGCGCCCTGATCCGCCGCCGATGACCGTCGCCGCCTCGTCCGCGTCGCCGGCAGCGAGCGTCGATCGCCCGCGCCAGGCGCTCTGGGCGGCGCTCGTCCTGATCCTCGTCTGGGGCGCCAACTTCAGTGTCCAGAAGGCGATCTTCCAGGCCTTGTCGCCGGGCGGCTTCCTGTTCGTCCGCTACCTCATCATGCCGGTCGCGGCGGCGCTCCTGCTCTGCTTTCGCTTCGGCCTGCGCTGGCCGCGCGTCTCGCGCGCCGACGCGTTCGCGCTGCTGCGCCTCGGTCTCGTCGGCCATCTCCTCCACGTCGGGCTCGTCACCTACGGCATCTACTGGTCGACGGCGTTCTCGAGCTCGCTCATCCTCGCCTGCGGGCCGGTCTTCACGCTCCTCATCCTGCACTGGCACGGCCACGAGGCGCTGACGCGCGGCTCGGTCGCCGGCGTCGCGGTCGCCTGCGTCGGCGTCGTCGTCTTCCTTTCCGACAAGCTGTTCGGCGGCCACTGGCAGGCGAGCGCCGGCGACCTCGTCCTGCTCGTCGCGGCCTCGTTCTTCTCGTACTACACGGTCGCCGCCAAGCCGTTCATCGAGCGCCTCGGCGGCGTCACGGTGATGACCTACGCGGTGCTCTTCGGCAGCGTGCCGGTGGTCGCGCTCAGCTTGCCCGCCGGGCTTGCCGTGAACTGGACCGAGGTCGCGCCGGCCGTGTGGGCGGGCACCTTCTACGCCGTCATCATTTCGGCGTTCCTCGGCTGGCTCGTCTGGGGCTGGGTCAACGCCGTGCGCGGCGTCGGCCCGACGGCGCCGCTCATGTACCTGATGCCGCCGGTCGCCGGCCTCGTCGCCTGGGGGCTGACCGGCGAGCGCTATTCGGCCGCCAAGATCGCCGGGGCAGCGATCGCGCTGGGCGGCGTCGCCCTGGCGCAATTCACCTCGTCGCCGCGCGATCCGGTGCGCGAGGCACCGGCACCGGTCGACTGATTGCGCCATGATGGCGGCCTCACGGGAGAGACGATGAATCCGATCCTGACCTCGGGGCGTGGCGCCGCCGGCACCAGCCTGCTCGCGCTGGCCGCGGTGCTGTGGCTGGCGGGCTGCGACAAGCCGGCACCGACCGAGACGACGTCGAGCCCGGCCGCACCGAGTGCGGCGACCGCGCCGCCGATCGCGGCACCGGCTACCGTCCCGACGAACGTCGCGCCGACCACCGCGGCCACGCCCCCGACGTCCCAGCACGCCGATGCGGGCATCGCCTGGCGCCAGGCCGCCAACGATGCCGAGATCGACGCTGCCTTCGCCGCCGCGCGCAGCGAGAACAAGCCGGTCTTCGTCTACTGGGGCGCGAAGTGGTGCCCGCCGTGCAACCAGGTCAAGGCGACGCTCTTCAACCGGCAGGACTTCATCGAGCGCTCGCGCGCCTTCGTTCCGGTCTACGTCGACGGCGACAGCCCCGGCGCGCAGAAGATCGGCGCGCGCTTCCACGTCAGCGGCTACCCGACCATGGTGCTGTTCAGCGCCAAGGGCCAGGAGGTGACTCGCCTGCCGGGCGAGGTCGAGCCGGTGCGCTACACCGAGGTGCTCACCCTCGGCATGAACGCGGCCCGGCCGGTGAGCGCGGTCCTCGCCGACGCGCTCGCCAGGCCGGCCGCGCTGACCCCGAACGACTGGCGCCTGCTCGCCTTCTATTCGTGGGACACCGATCACCAGCAGGTGATCGCCAAGGACCGCCTGCCGGCGACCTTGCTCGCGCTCGCCGACGCTTGCCCGGCCGACGCGCCCGACACGGCGATGCGGCTGCGCCTGAAGGCGCTCGCCGCCGCCGATGCCGGAAAACCGGCGCGCGTCGACGCCGCGACCCGCGCTGCCGTGCTCGCCCTGCTCGGCGACGAAGCGCGCACGCGCGAGCAGACCGACATGGTCACCAACTACGCCGCCGAGATCGTCCGCGCCCTGAGCGCGAAGGGCTCGGCCGATCGCAGCGCGCTTGTCGCCGCCTTCGACACCGCGCTCAGGCGCCTCGAGGCCGACAACGCGCTCTCGCGCGCCGATCGCATGCAGGCGCTGATCGCCCAGGTCGACCTCGCCCGCATCGACGTCGTCGAGGCCGACGGCGCCAAGCCGGCCGCGAAGCGCGCGGCGCCGGTCGCCCTGCCGGCGGCGCTGATCGCCGACGTGCGCGCGCAGACCGCGCGCGCCGATCGCGAGATCACCGACGGCTACGAGCGCCAGGCGGTGATCACCGCAGCGGCCTACCTGCTCGAGCATGCCGGCCTCGGCGCCGACTCCGACGCGCTCCTCAAGGCCAATCTCGCCAAAAGCCATTCGCCGTACTACCTGATGTCGGAGCTGGCGAGCAACGCCAAGAAGCGCGGCGACCACGCCGAGGCCCTGCGCTGGTACCGCGAGGCCTTCGAGAAGAGCGAAGGCCCGGCGACGCGCCTGCAGTGGGGCGCGAGCTACGTCAACGCGCTCGTCGATCTCGCGCCGGCCGACGAGGCGGCGATCGAGGCGGCGTCGGCGCAGCTCTGGAGCGAGGCGGCGTCGCAGCCCGACGCGTTCTACGAGCGCAGCGCGCGCTCGCTGCAGAAGGTCGGCAGCAAGCTGCAGGCGTGGAACAAGACGGGCGCGCACCGCGCCGCGATGGCGCGCCTGCAGACCAAGCTCGACGTCCTCTGCGCCGCGCCGACGCACAGCGCGAGCGAGCGCGCGACCTGCCAGGCGCTGCTCGCCGCGCCGGCCAAGCCGAGCGCCTGATCGGCGCGCGGCCGGGCGTCCCGTCGAGCGCGGTGCGCGTCGCCTGCCCGCCGCCTTGAGCGCGCTTCTCGCGATCGAGCACCTGACGGTGCGCTTCGGCGCGAGCGTCGTCGTCGACGACGTCTCGTTGACCATCGACGCCGGCGAGAAGCTCGCCCTCGTCGGCGAGTCGGGCTCGGGCAAGTCGGTCACGGCCCTCTCGGTGCTCGGCCTCGTCGACGGCGCGGCCACGTCGGGCCGGATCGTCTTCGACGGCAACGACCTGCGCGCCCACAGCGAGCCGCAGATGCGCGCGATCCGCGGCGGCGAGATCGCGATGATCTTCCAGGAGCCGATGACGGCGCTCAACCCGCTGCACACGATCGGCGCCCAGATCGTCGAGGTGCTCCGACTCCACGATCGCCTCGGCCGCGGCGCGGCGCGCGAGCGCGCGATCGCGCTGCTGGAGCGCACCGGCATTCCCGAGCCGGCGCGCCGCGTCGACGCCTGGCCGCACCAGCTCTCGGGCGGGCAGCGCCAGCGGGCGATGATCGCGATGGCGCTCGCCTGCCGGCCGCGTCTGCTCATCGCCGACGAGCCGACGACGGCCCTCGACGTGACGATCCAGGCGCAGATCCTCGCCCTCCTCGACGAGCTGCAGGCCGAGATGGGGATGGCGCTTCTTTTCATCACCCACGACCTCAGCCTCGTGCGCCGCTTCACCCATCGCGTCGGCGTGATGGAGCGCGGCAAGCTGGTCGAGACCGGGCCGACCGCGGCGGTGTTCGCTTCGCCGCAGCACCGCTACACGCAGGCGCTCCTCGCCAGCCGGCCGGTGCGCGCGGTCGCGCCGGTCGCGGCCGACGCGCCGGTGCTCGTCGACGCGCGCGACGTTCGCGTCAGCTTCGAGATCACGCGCGGCTGGTTCCGGCATCGCCGCTTCGACGCGGTCCGGCGTGCGACGCTGAGCCTGCGTCGCGGCGAAACGCTCGGCATCGTCGGGGAATCGGGATCGGGCAAGACGACGCTCGGCCTGGCGCTGCTGGCATTGCAGCCGATCGCCGAGGGCGCGGTCTCGCTCGACGGTGCGCGCCTCGACAACGCCGACCGGGCGACCCTGCGCACGATGCGGCGCCGCATCCAGGTCGTCTTCCAGGATCCGTTCGGCTCGCTCAGCCCGCGCATGACGATCGGCCGCATCGTCGGCGAGGGTCTGGCGCTGCATCGCCCCGAGCTCTCGCGCGCCGAGCGCGAGGCGCTGGTCGTGGCGATGCTCGACGAGGTCGGCCTCGGCGCCGGCTCGGGGCTGATCGGCGTGCTGGGTCGCTATCCGCACGAGTTCTCGGGCGGCCAGCGCCAGCGCATCGCCATCGCCCGTGCCGTCGCCCTGCGTCCCGAGGTGCTCGTCCTCGACGAGCCGACCTCGGCGCTCGACGTCTCGGTGCAGCGCCAGGTCCTGTCGCTGCTCGCCGACCTGCAGCGCCGCCACGGCATGAGCTACGTCTTCATCAGCCACGACCTCGCCGTCGTCCGGGCGATGTCGCACCGGGTGCTGGTGATGAAGGACGGGCAGGTCGTCGAGTCGGGCGACGCCGAGGCGGTGTTCTCGGCGCCGCGCGAGGCCTACACGCGCGAGCTGCTCGCCGCCGCGCGCCTGGCCTAGCGCCGCGCGCCGATCCGCACTTCGTAGCGGACCGACTTGGCGGCGTCGCTGAAGCGCAGCGTCGTTCCTTCCCAGTCGTAGGCGGCGCTGAACTCGTCGATCTGCATGCCGCCGTGCATCGTCTCGATGTCGAGCTGCGCGGTGCGCAAGGCGAGCCGATAGACGATGTCGGCGACACGGATGTCGATCCGCCCGGGCCTGACGTCGGCCTCGGCCGCGCCGCAGGTCGGCGCCGTCTCCGGCCGGGTCGCGACGCACAGCTCGGCGTCGTAGCGTCCGGTCGGCGACGGCGCGGCGACGGCGGCGCTCGCGGCGAGCGCGGCCCACGCCGCGAGGGCAGCGTTGCAGCGCATCGCCGTCCTACTTGAGCAGTCCCTCGGCCTTCATCGCTTCCTGCACCGCCGGCCGCGCTGCGACCCGGGCCATGAAGGCGCCGAGGTTCCTGAAGCCCGAGATGTCGAGGCCGAGCGGCTTGGCCCAGTTGGTCACGGTGAAGAGATAGGCGTCGGCGACGCTGAAGGCGTCGCCCATCAGGTAGCTCTTGCCCTCGAGCTGCGCGTCGACCCAGCGATAGCGATCCATCAGCTTCGCCTTGGCCATCGTCTTAAACTCCTCGGGGACGGCCGGGTTGAAGATCGGGCTGTAGGTCTTGTGGATCTCGCTGGTCGTGAAGTTGAGCCATTCCTGCAGGCGATAGCGCGGCATCGTCCCGGCGGCCGGCGCGAGCTGCTTCCCCGGCACCTGGTCGGCGATGTACTGGACGATCACCGGCCCCTCGGTCAGCCGCTCGCCGCTGTCGAGCTCGAGCACCGGCACGTAGCCCTTCGGGTTGATCGCATAGAAGTCGCTGCCGTCCTGGAGCTTGTGGGTCTTGGTGCTGGTGAGGACGAGCTCGAACTTCAGGCCCGCCTCGCGCAGGACGATGTGCGGCGAGAGCGAGCAGGCCCCAGGGCTGTAGTAAAGCTTCATGGCAGTCGGGTCGTGAAAGGAAGGGACGGCTATTAGACCGCGCCCCGCCCGGACCCGCTGTTCGCGCCGATTGAAGCCAGCGTTGCAACGGGTCGGCGTTGACGGCGGCGAAGTCGTCGCTACATGGGTTCCATGAACACCACCACTTCTCCCGCCACCCCGTTTGCTTCGCGCGGCGTCGAGCGCGTCGTCCGCGGTCAGCCCACCTCCGACGGCGACGGCGTCAAGTTGACGCGCGTCCTGACGCAGCCGCTGCAGAAGCGCCTCGATCCGTTCCTGATGCTCGACGCCTTCGGCAGCGACGCCGCGAGCGACTACGTCGGCGGCTTCCCCGACCACCCGCACCGCGGCTTCGAGACGGTGACGATCATGCTCGAGGGCCGCATGCGCCACCAGGACAGCGTCGGCAACGTCGGCCTGCTCGAACCGGGCAGCGTCCAGTGGATGACCGCCGGTCGCGGCATCGTCCACTCGGAGATGCCCGAGCAGGAAGAAGGCCGCATGGCCGGCTTTCAGCTCTGGGTCAACCTCGCCGCCGCCGACAAGATGACGGCGCCCGAGTACCGCGACATCGTCCCTGCCGCGGTGCCGGCGTACATCGACGCCGCCGGCGTGCGCGTCCGTGTCATCGCCGGCGCGAGCCACGGCACCGCGGGCGCGGTGACGCGGCCGAAGACCGAGCCGATCGTCCTCGACCTGACGCTGCCGCCGGGCAGCTCGTTCGACGCCGAGCTCCCCGGCGGCCACAACGCCTTCGCCTATGTCTTCGCGACGACTCCGGTCGCGATCGGCGACGCGGCGGCGGGTGCAACGACGGTCGAGCCGGACCGGATGGCAATCCTCGGCGCCGGCGCGGGCCGCGACGGCGTCCGCTTCTCGGTGCCCGCCGACGCAGCGGCGCCGGCGCGCGTTCTCGTCGTCGCCGGTCAGCCGCTCGGCGAGCCGATCGCGCAGTACGGGCCGTTCGTCATGAACACGACCGCCGAGCTGCAGCGCGCGGTGCAGGACTTCCAGCGCGGCGCCCTGGCGAGCTGAGCGGCCGCGCGCCGGCGCGGCCGCGGGGCGGTGGTAAGGTGCGCGCGTCGATCACGCCGAGCGCGCCTGCCATGCCCCGCACCATTCTCGAAGAGGCCCGCCTGCACCCGGCGATCCGCGAGACCGTCGCCAACCGCAACGCCGACATCGTCCACAACGTCGCGGCGGCGGCGTCGACGAACCCGGTGCTCGTCGTCGGCATGGCCGGCAACCCGCATGTGCGCAAGGCGCGCAAGATGCTCGACGCCGCCGGCATCGCCCATCACTACCTCGAGTTCGGCAGCTACTTCAGCGAATGGCGCCGTCGCAACGCGCTCAAGATGTGGACCGGCTGGCCGACCTTTCCGATGGTCTTCGTCAAGGGCACGCTGATCGGCGGCGCCGACGAGCTCGAGCGGCTCGTCACCGGCGGTGAACTGAAGCGCACGCTGGGCGAATGAGGTCGCCGGCGACCGTCGCCGGCGCGACGCGCCGGGGCCGATCGGGCAGCGCCGGCCTCGTGCTTGGCGTGGCGCTCGCGCTGTGCGCGCTCGGCGACGCGCTCGCCGCCGCATCGGCAGCGTCAGCCGCACCGGCAGCATCGGCAGCGTCCGCGCCGGCAGTGCCGACAGCGCCCGCAACCTCGGCGGCCTCGCCAGCCGCAACCTCGGCGCTCGCCGAGTGCCACGTCGCCGGCATCCGCAACGGCGTCCTCTGCGGCACGCTGCTGCGCCCGCTCGATCCGGCCCATCGCGAGCGCGTGCAGATCGCGATCCGCTACGTCGTCGTGCCGGCGATGGCACGGCGCAAGTATCCCGATCCGGTCTTCGTCCTCGCCGGCGGGCCCGGGCAGAGCGCGATCGCGATCGCGGCGTCGACGATGCCGCTCTTCAGCCGCATCAACAACCGGCGCGACATCGTCTTCGTCGATCAGCGCGGCACCGGCGGCTCGGCGCCGCTCGCCTGCGCCGAGCCCGAGCACGAGTCGCTCGCCGAGCAGTCCGACCCCGATCGCCAGTACCGGCTCGCGCTGCAATGCAAGGCGCAGCTGCTCAAGCTGCCGTACGTTCGCAGCGAGGCCGATCTCGGCCTGTTCACGACCTCGATCGCCGTCCAGGATCTCGACGCGGTGCGCCGCGCGCTCGGCGCCGAGCGCATCGACCTGGTCGGCGCCTCGTACGGGACGCGGGTCGCGCTCGAGTACCAGCGCCAGTTCCCGGGCGCGGTGCGACGCAGCGTGCTCGACGGCGTCGCGCCGCCCGACATGGTGCTGCCGGCGAGCTTCTCGCTCGACAACCAGGCGGCGTTCGACGCCCTCGTCGCCGCCTGCGCCGCCGAGGCCGCGTGCGCACGCAGCCATCCCGACCTGCACGGACGCTTCACGGCGCTGCTGCAGTCGCTGCCGCGCAGCGTCAAGGCGGCGCATCCGCTGAGCGGCCGTGTCGAGGAGTTCGTCCTGACCCGCGACATGCTGCTCGGCGCGGTGCGCAACGCGCTCTATGTGCCGGCGCTCGCCGCGGCGCTGCCGGAAGCGATCGATGCGGCGTCGAGCGGCGACTTCGCCGGCCTGATCGGCCTCAACGCGACCTTCACGTCGCGCAAGGCGACCCGGGTCGCGACCGGCATGCACTTCTCGGTCGTCTGCGCCGAGGACGTGCCGCGCCTTTCCTCGAGCGGCGACCGGCCGGGGCCGGACTTCGGCGTCGAGTTCGCGCGCTTCTACGAACGGCTGTGCTCGGCCTGGCCGCGCGGCGAGGTGCCGGCGGCGTTCTACGGCCTGGTCGCGAGCGCGGCGCCGGTCCTGGTGCTGAGCGGCGGCATCGACCCGGCGACGCCGCCGCGCCACGGCGAGCGCGTGGTTCGCGCGCTCGGGCCGATGGCGCGCCACGTCGTCGTCGCCAACGCCGGCCACGGCGTCCTCGGCATCGGCTGCGTTCGCGACGTCGTCTACCGCTTCATCGACGCCAGCGAGGACCGTGACGCGCTCGCGGTCGACGCCAGCTGCGTCGCCGGCGTGCCGCGGCCGCCCGCGTTCCGGCCGGTCACGGCCGAAGGCGACACGAGCTCGAAGCTGGCGCGATGATCGAAGTGCGCGGCGTCGCCCGATCGTTCGCCGCGCCGGCGCCGAAGCGGCGCAGCGCATGGGCTTGGCGCACGCGTCCGGCTGCGCCTGGCGCGGCCGCGAGCGCGGTCGGGGCGGCGGTCGCGGCCGAAAGACCGGCTCGCGTCCACGCCGTCCGCGACGTCAGCTTCGACGCGCCGAACGGCCGCATCACCGGCCTGCTCGGCCCCAACGGCGCCGGCAAGACGACGACGCTGCGCATGCTCGCCGCGCTCATCACGCCCGAGGCCGGGACGATGCGCGTCGACGGCATCGACGTCGTCGCCCGGCCGCGCGAGGTGCTCGCGCGCATGGGCGTCCTCTCCGACTCGCGTGGCCTCTATCCGCGCCTGACGGCGCGCGAGAACATCGTCTACTACGGCGCCCTGCACGGCATGGAGCGCGAGGCCGCCGACGCGCGTGCCCAGGACCTCGCGCGGATGTTCGACATGACCGCGCTGCTCGATCGCCGCGCCGCCGGCTTCAGCCAGGGCGAGCGGATGAAGACGGCGCTGGTGCGGGCGCTCGTCCACGACCCGGCCAATATCGTCCTCGACGAGCCGACCAACGGTCTCGACGTGCTGGCGACGCGCGCGCTGCGCGACAGCCTGCGCTGGCTGCGCTCGCCCGAGGGCGGCGCGAAGTGCATTGTCTTCTCGACCCACATCATGCAGGAGGTCGAGCGCCTCTGCGACAGCGTCGTCGTCGTCGCCCACGGCCGCACGGTCGCCACCGGCACCGTGCCCGAGCTGCTCGCCAAGACCGGCGAGAGCGACTTCGAGGAAGCCTTCGTCAGGCTCGCGTTCGTGTCGGAGCTCGCCGCGGCCGGAGCGGCGCCGTGAGGCGATCGATCGCCGCCGTCTTCGTCGTCCTGAGGAAGGAGCTGAGCGATGCCCTGCGCGACCGGCGCACGCTCGCCACCGTGCTGGTCTCGTCGGTGCTGATGGGGCCGCTGGTCCTGCTGGCGATCTCGGGCCTGGTCGCATCGCTCGAATCGCGCGCCGAGCAGCGCGAGGTCTATGTCGCCGGGCTGGCCGATGCGCCGACTTTGCGGAATTTTCTCGAGCGCCAGACCTACGTCGTCAAGGAAGCGCCGGCCGACTTCGAGGCGCGCCTGCGCCGCTCGACCTTCAGCGATCCGGTCGTCGTCGTGCCCCACGACTTCGAGTCGGCGCTGGTGCGCGGCGACGTGCCGATCGTCGAGATCGTCTCCGACAGCGCCAACCAGCGCTCGGAGGCGAGCACGGCGCGGATCGAGCGGCTGCTCGGCGCGTTCAGCCGCGAGCGCGCGCTGCTCAGCCTGGCGCTGCGCGGCGTCTCGGCGCAGTTGCTCGAGCCGATGCAGGTCGAGGATCGCGATCTCGCCAGCACGCAGACGCGCGCGACCCGCATCACCGGCATGCTGCCGTACTTCGTGATGATGGCGGTGCTGTACGGCGCCCTCAACGCCGCCCTCGACACGACCGCCGGCGAGCGCGAGCGCGGCTCGCTCGAGCCGCTGCTGATGAACCCGGCCGAGCGCTGGGCGCTGGTCGCCGGCAAGTGGGGCGCGGTTGCGTGCGTGAGCATGCTCATCGCCGTCCTCAGTTGCTTCAGCTTCCTGCCGGGCCAATGGGTGCTGCGCAGCGACACGCTCGCGGCGATGTTCCAGTACGGGCCGCGCGAGGCCGGGCTCTTCATCCTCGTCCTGCTGCCGCTCGCGGCGGCGCTGGCGGCGGTGCTGATGGCGGTCGCGATCCGCTCACGCACGTTCAAGGAGGCGCAGGCAAGTTCGACGATCATCGTTCTGGCGGTATCGCTGCTGCCGCTCGTCAACGTCTTCGACCTCGGCGGCGAGGCGCCCTGGCACCTCTGGGCGCCGGCCCTGGCGCAGAACACGCTGATGACGCGCGTCCTGAAGGGCGAGGCGCTCGGTCTCGAGCAGGTGCTTATTCCGCTCTTCGTGTGCGTGGTGCTGACGGCGGTCGGGGTCTGGTCCGTCGCCCGCGAGCTGCACCAGGCGGCGGTGAAATGAGCGACGAAGGCGCGGTCGCGACGAGCGTCGACGACGCGCCGCTGGTCTGGCGCTTCGTGCCGTTCGACGCCTTGTCGGTGCGTGAGCTCCAGTACATCTACATGGCGCGCCAGGCCGTGTTCTCGGTCGAACAGCACTGCGCTTTCATGGACGCCGACGGCCTCGACGAACGCGCCCATCACCTCGCCGCGTGGTCGCCGCTGCAACGCCAGCCGCTTGCCTATGCACGCCTGCTCGAGCCGGGCGCAAAGTACGCCGAGGCGTCGATCGGCCGCGTCGTCACGACCTCGGCCGGACGCGGACGAGGCCTCGGGCGCGAGACGATGGTGCGCGCGCTCGGCCACGCCGCCGAGGTCTGGCCCGGCGGCGCCGTTCGCATCTCGGCGCAGTCGCGGCTCGAGGCTTTCTACGAGTCGCTCGGCTTCGCCATCGTGGGCGCGCGCTATGTCGAAGACGGCATCGATCACACCGAGATGCTTCATCCAGGCCTGAGCAGCGCGGCTTTGCGAAGACGCCAAGGCACCTGAGCGCGCGGAAAAATACAATCGGCCCCTGAAGCGCAAAGGGCCGCATGCAGTTTCCTCGACATTTCGACGTCATCGTCGTCGGTGGCGGCCACGCCGGCACCGAGGCTGCGCTCGCCGCCGCACGCATGGGCGCGACGACGCTCCTGCTCACGCACTCGATCGAGACCCTCGGGCAGATGAGCTGCAACCCGTCGATCGGCGGCATCGGCAAAGGTCACCTCGTCAAGGAGATCGACGCGCTCGGCGGCGCCATGGCGGCGGCGGCCGACGAGGCCGGCATCCATTTCCGCATCCTGAACGGCTCGAAGGGGCCCGCCGTCCGGGCGACGCGGGCCCAGGCCGACCGGGCGCTCTACAAGGCGGCGATCCGGCGCCGGCTCGAGAACCAGCAGAACCTCTGGCTGTTTCAAGCGGCTTGCGATGATCTCCTGGTCCGAGAGGACCGCGTCTACGGCGTTGTCACGCAAGTGGGCGTTCGCTTCGAATCGGCGTGCGTCGTGCTGACGGCCGGCACTTTCCTCGACGGCCGCATCCACATCGGTCTCGACAGCCACGCCGGCGGACGGTCGGGCGAGCCCCCGGCGCGGACGCTGTCTGAACGCTTGAAGGAGCTGAAGCTGCCGCAGGGACGCCTGAAAACCGGCACCCCGCCGCGTCTCGACGGCCGAACGATCGATTACCGCAAGCTGATCGAGCAACCCGGTGACGGCGTCGGCGCGGGCTTGGGGGTCGATGACCTGCCTGTGTTCAGCTTCCTCGGCGATCCGCAACAGCACCCGAGGCAGGTGTCGTGCTGGATCACTCAGACCAATGCCAAGACCCACGAGATCATCCGCGCCGGCTTCGCGCAAAGTCCGATGTTCACGGGTCGCATCGACGGCGTCGGCCCGCGTTACTGCCCGAGCATCGAAGACAAGGTGAACCGGTTCGCGGGCAAGAACTCGCACCAGATCTTTCTCGAGCCGGAGGGTCTGTCCACGCACGAGGTCTATCCGAACGGGATCTCGACATCGTTGCCTTATTCGGTGCAGGTCGACGCCGTGCGGTCGATTGCCGGCCTCGAGTCGGCGCACATCGTTCGCCCGGGGTACGCGATCGAGTACGACTTCTTCGACCCGCGCGCCCTCCATGCAAGCTTCGAGACGCGCTCGATTTCCGGGCTGTTCTTCGCCGGCCAGATCAACGGGACGACAGGCTACGAAGAGGCCGCCGCGCAAGGCCTCCACGCTGGCGTCAACGCGGCGCTCAAGGCGCGCGGCGACGCGCCGTGGGTGCCCGCGCGCGACCAGGCCTACCTTGGCGTGCTCATCGACGATCTCGTCTCGAAAGGCGTGACCGAGCCGTACCGGATGTTCACCAGCCGCGCCGAATTCCGGCTGCAGCTGCGCGAGGACAACGCGGACCTGCGCCTGACCGAAGCGGGCCGGCGCCTGGGACTGGTCGATGACGAACGCTGGAAGAGGTTCTCCCGGAAGTCGGAGCTGGTTTCACGTGAAACCACTCGACTGGCTTCATCCCGGGTACCGGTTCGAGATGAAGGCCGCATCGCCAGCGGTCAAACGCGAAGCCTTTTGGAGTTGTTGCGTCGACCGGGCGCCAGCTTCGACGTGGTTGTCGCGCTGCCCGAGTGCGTAGACCAGATGGTTTCACGTGAAACGCTGCGGGCGGAAGCGGGCCGGCAAGTCGCGGATCAGGTGATCGATCAGGTCGAGACGGCGACGCGTTATGCCGGATATGTCAACAAGCAGCAGGCGGACGTCGAGCGAGCCGCACGAGCGGAGTCGACGCTGATCCCGGGCGACCTGGATTTCGCCGCCATCCGCGCTCTTTCGTTCGAGGCGCGACAGGTGCTCGCCGCGCATCGACCCACGAGCATCGGCGCGGCGTCACGCCTTCCCGGGATCACCCCGGCGGCGATGTCGCTGCTCCTGGTTCACGTCAAGAAGCATCGCCGCGCGGAGAGCGCCGGCCTTGTGCGCCCGTGGGCTGGCGCCGACGCTTGAGCGCTGCCGTCAACGCCGTCCCGGTCGACGACGCCGAGCTGGCCGACCGCGTCGCCCGGGGTGCAGTGGCGCTCAGCATGCCGTTGCCGGGTCCGCAGGTCGATCGGTTCGTTGCCTACGTCCGGCTGATCGAGCGGTGGAACGCTACCTACAACCTGACTGCCGTGCGCAACCCGCGCGACATGGTGGCGCAGCATATCCTCGACTGCCTGGCAGCGACCGCGGCACTCTTGCGCCGACGCGGCGCGGTGACGGGCGAACGCCTGCTCGACGTCGGCAGCGGCGCCGGGTTGCCGGGTCTGGTGATCGCCGCCATGGCGCCCGAGCATGAGATCGTCTGCATCGACAGCGTCGGCAAGAAGGCGGCGTTCATCACCCAAGCCGCGGGCGTGCTGGGGCTGAAAAATGTCACCGTGCTGCACGGTCGGGTGGAATCGATCGCCGATCAGGCTTTCGATGTCGTCGCGAGCCGGGCCTTCGCCTCTCTTGCCGACTTCGTCGCGGCGACCCGGCATGTTCTCTCTTCCGAAACCGGATGCTGGATGGCGATGAAGGGGAAGCCACCGATCGAGGAGCTCCAAGCTTTGAACAACGCCGTGTTTCACGTGGAACCGTTGCACGTTCCTGAGTTCGACGCCGAGCGTTGTATCGTGTGGATCGAACCGAAGCGAGCGCAAGCTCATGGCTGAAGCCAGCGGCAGCCTCGCATCGACCATGCGCATTTTCTGCGTCGCCAACCAGAAAGGGGGCGTCGGCAAGACCACGACGACCGTCAACCTGGCTGCCGGCCTCGCTCAGTTGGGACGGCGTGTGCTCGTCGTCGACCTCGACCCTCAGGGCAACGCGACCATGGGCTCGGGGATCGACAAGCGTGCCCTCGACCTCAGCGTCTACGATGTGCTGCTCGAGAACGCGACCGTCGCCGAGGCGCGGCAAAGAAGCTCGAAGGGCGGCTACGACGTCGTCGGCGCGAACCGCGAGCTCGCCGGCGCCGAAATCGAGCTGGTCGGCCTCGAGCGGCGCGACAAGCGGCTGCGCAGCGCGCTCGCCGCGGCCGGCGCCGATTACGACTTCGTCCTGATCGACTGCCCGCCGAGCCTGAGCCTGCTGACCCTGAACGGGCTGTCGAGCGCACACGGCGTCGTCGTGCCGATGCAGTGCGAATACTTCGCGCTCGAAGGCCTCTCGGATCTGGTCAACACGATCAAGCAGGTGCACGCGAACCTGAACCCGGCGCTCGAGGTGATCGGCATCCTGCGCGTCATGTTCGACGCCCGCATCACCTTGCAGTCGCAGGTCAGCGAGCAGTTGAAGACGCACTTCGGCGACAAGGTGTTCGATACCGTGATCCCGCGCAACGTCCGCCTCGCCGAGGCGCCCAGCTACGGCATGCCGGGCCTCGTCTTCGACCCGGCGTCGAAGGGCGCGCTCGCCTTTCTCGACTTCGCCCGCGAGATGGCCGCGCGTGCCGACGCGCTGCGCGCGGAGCCGGTGGCCTGATCCGCGACCGGACGGCGGCTCGATTGTTCGACGACGCGCTGCTCGCCCGCATCGAGGATGCCGGCATCAATGCGAGCGCGCCGCGCGAGCAGCGTTGGGTCGACGGCTGGCTCGTTCGCCTGTCGCCGGGCAAGGCCAAGCGCGCCCGCTGCATCCAGGCGGTCGCGCCCGGGCGCTCGAGCATCGACGCGAAGCTCGCCGCCTGCCTGCCGCTCTTCGCGGCCGCCGGCCTTCGACCGTACATCCGGATCACGCCCTTCTCGCAGCCGCCGGGGCTCGACCGCCGCCTCGGCGAGCTCGGCATGGCCAGGATCGACGACACGCGGGTGATGGTCGTCGCCTCGCTCGCAGGCTTCGCCGGCGCCAAGGTCATGAGACCGGACGACGGCGCCATCGAGACCGCCGACGCGACCACGTTCGCCGAGTGGCTCGGCCGGGCGCGAGGCTCCTCGGCCGCGGAGCGGCTCGCCCACGCCGAGCGCATCGGTCGGCCGGCAGTCCCGCACCACGGCGTTCTCGCGCGTGATCGGCTAGGCGAGGTCGTCGCCGCCGGGCAGGTGGTGATCGAAGGCGAGATCGCCGGCCTCTACGATGTCTTCACCGCCGAGGCGGCGCGCGGTCGCGGCCACGCGGAACGCGTCTGCCGCCACCTGCTCGCGGTCGCGAAGGAACGCGGCGCGACGGTCGGCTATCTGCAGGTCGACGCGGCCAACGAGGTCGCGCGGCGAATCTATCGCCGCCTCGGCTTCGCCGACGGCTACGCGTACCACTATCGAACCCCGGCCGACGACGCCGCCTGAGCAGCGTTCGTTTCGCGCGGCTACACGAGCCCGGTGCCCTCGTCCAGGCCGAGGTGGACGTTCATCGACTGCACCGCCGCACCGCTCGCGCCCTTGCCGAGGTTGTCGAGGCGGCACATCAGGAGCGCCTGCGACTCGCTCGCGAACACGAACAGGTCGACGCGGTTGCTGTCGTTGCACGCCTGCAGGTCGAAGTAGCCGTCGGCGAGCGTCGCCTCGTCGCGCAGCGGCATGACGCGGACGAAGCGCTCGCCGGCGTAGCGCTCGGCCAGCGCCGCATGCAGCTGCTCGGCCGTCGTGCCGCGCTTCAGCGTCGCGAGGTGCAGCGGCACGGCGACCGACAGGCCCTTTAGGAAATTGGCGACGATCGGGATGAAGACGGGCGCCGTCTCGAGCCGGCTGTGCACCGTCATCTCGGGCAGGTGCTTGTGATCGAGCTTCAGCCCATAGGGGCGCGGCGCGGCGAGGCGCGGATCGCCGCCGGCTTCGTACTGCTCGATCATCTTCCTGCCGCCGCCGGAGTAGCCGGTGATCGAGGTCGCGCTGAGCAGCGCGGCCGACGACACCAGACCGGCGTCGACGAGCGGCCGAACGAGCAGGATGAAGCCGGTCGAGTGGCAGCCCGGGTTGGCGATCCGCTTCGAGGCGCGGATCCGCGCGCGCTGGTCGGCGGCGAGCTCGGGCAGGCCGAACACCCAGGCGCTCGCCGTGCGATGCGCCGTGCTCGCGTCGATGAGGCAGGTCGACGGATTGGTGACGAGCGCGACCGCCTCGCGCGCCGCCGCGTCGGGCAGACAGAGGAAGGCGACGTCGGCTGCGTTCAGCAACCGTGCGCGCTCTGCCGCATCCTTGCGCAGCTCGGGCGCCGCGCGCAGGACTTCGACGTCGCCGCGGCGAGCGAGGTACTCGTTGATGCGAAGGCCGGTCGTGCCTTCCTGGCCGTCGACGAAGACGCGGGTTGCCATGTGATTTCTCGGCGGGGGATCGACAGCATAAGGCAGAGCCGGCTTCCCTGTGCGTCCGCCGACTGCGCTGACAATCGCATTTCATGGCGACGAAGAAACCGAAGGGACTCGGCATGGGGCTGGAAGCGCTCCTCGGCCCTCGCGTCGTCGACGTCGCTGCAGCCGGCCCGGATTCCGACGGCGAGCCGCGCTCCCTTTCGCTCGACCAGCTGCAGCCGGGCCGCTACCAGCCGCGCACGCGGATGGACGAAGGCGCGCTCTACGAGCTCGCCGAAAGCATCAAGGCGCAGGGCGTGATGCAGCCGGTGCTGGTGCGGCCGCTGCCCGAGACGGGCGGCGGCGGCGAGCGTCGCTTCGAGATCATCGCCGGCGAGCGCCGCGTCCGGGCCGCCCGCCTCGCCGGCCTCGACGTCGTGCCGGTGCTCGTTCGCGACGTCGGCGACGAGGCCGCGGCGGCGATGGCGCTGATCGAGAACATCCAGCGCGAGGACCTCAATCCGCTCGAGGAGGCGCGCGGCCTGCGCCGGCTGACCGACGAGTTCGGCATGACCCACGAGGCCGCGGCGCGTGCCGTCGGCCGCTCGCGCAGCGCGACCACGAACCTGCTGCGCCTTCTCAATCTCAGCGATCCGGTCCAGCAGATGCTGCTCGTCGGCGACCTCGAGATGGGCCATGCGCGCGCGCTGCTCGCCCTCGACGGCGCACGCCAGATCATCGAGGCCAACGAGATCGTCGCCCGCAAGCTGAGCGTGCGCGATGCCGAAAAGCGAGTCGGACGACTGGCCGCGCCGGCGTCGGCGGCGACGACGAAGGCGCGCGCGAATCGTCAGAAAGGGCGCGATCTCGACCGCCTCGAACAACAACTGTCAGATGCGCTGGCGGCGCCGGTCGAGGTGCGCGTGAAGAAGCGCACGAGCCAGGGCGAGGCCGGCGAGATCGCGATCGCGTTCGCGTCGCTCGACGAGCTCAACGGTCTCCTTGCGAGGCTCGGCCATGCGGCGCAGTAGTGTCCGGCGCCACAGCGGTCGAGCAACTTCGCACGTGCGGTCGACGAACTTTTCCGACAGTGCGTCAACTCAGAACCATTTCGGCACGTTGCTTGCTAATCTGGCCGTGTCTGCAACGAGCAGTGCCGAGAAGACCTTGCATCTCGGCCCTTCGCCTGGAGCACGATGAACGAAGCTTGACCGACAGCAGCTGATTGCCAAGGAAAGCTCTGATGGCGCCCCGCCGGGCTCCATCAGAACTTCCCCGGACGACGAAGGCCACAAGCCTTCGGCGCCTCCTCGCCGCACAGGAGATCAGCATGGATGTCATCAGCAACTTTGCAGCGCGCTTCGAGCGCAGTCGCGAAGAAGAGCTGTGGGTTGAAGAGTACCTCGCGGAGTGCAAGCGCAATCCGCTGGCCTACGCCACCGCCGCCGAGCGCATGCTCAAGGCGATCGGCGAGCCCCAGATGGTCGACACGCGCAACGACACGCGCATGTCGCGCCTGTTCGCCAACAAGGTGATCAAGATCTATCCCGCCTTCGCCGAGTTCTACGGCATGGAGGACGCGATCGAGCAGGTCGTCAGTTACTTCCGCCACGCCGCCCAGGGCCTGGAGGAGAAGAAGCAGATCCTCTACCTGCTCGGCCCGGTCGGCGGCGGCAAGAGCTCGATCGCCGAGCGCCTGAAGCAGCTCATGGAGCACGTGCCGTTCTACGCGATCAAGGGATCGCCGGTGAACGAGTCGCCGCTCGGCCTGTTCGACCCGCTCGAGGATGGACCGCTGCTCGAGAAGGAGTACGGCATCCCGGCGCGCTACCTGAACCGGATCCTCTCCCCGTGGGCGGTCAAGCGCCTGGACGAGTACGGCGGCGACATCCGCAAGTTCAAGATCGTCAAGCGCTACCCGAGCGTGCTGAAGCAGATCGGCGTCTCCAAGACGGAGCCGGGCGACGAGAACAACCAGGACATCTCGGCCCTGGTCGGCAAGGTCGACATCAGGAAGCTCGAGACCTACTCGCAGGACGATCCCGACGCGTACAGCTTCTCGGGCGGTCTGTGCCTGGCCAACCAGGGCCTGCTCGAGTTCGTCGAGATGTTCAAGGCGCCGATCAAGGTGCTGCACCCGCTGCTGACGGCGACCCAGGAAGGCAACTTCAAGGGCACCGAGGGCTTCGGCGCGATCCCGTTCGACGGCATCGTCCTGGCGCACAGCAACGAGAGCGAGTGGAAGACCTTCCGCAACAACAAGAACAACGAGGCCTTCCTCGACCGGATCTACATCGTCAAGGTACCGTACTGCCTGCGCACCTCCGAGGAGATCAAGATCTACGAGAAGCTGCTGCGCAACTCGTCGCTCGCCGAGGCGGCGTGCGCGCCGGGGACGCTCAAGATGATGAGCCAGTTCGCGATGCTCACCCGGCTGAAGGAGCCCGAGAACTCGTCGCTCTACTCGAAGATGCTGATCTACGACGGCGAGAACCTGAAGGACACCGACCCGCGCGCCAAGAGCTATCAGGAGTACCGCGACTACGCCGGCGTCGACGAAGGCATGAGCGGCGTCTCGACCCGGTTCGCGTTCAAGATCCTGTCGAAGGTCTTCAACTTCGACCCGGCCGAGATCGCCGCCAACCCGGTGCACCTGATGTACGTGCTCGAGCAGCAGATCGAGCGCGAACAGTTCCCGGCCGAGACCGAGCAGAAGTACCTCGGCTTCATCAAGGAGCACCTCTCGGCGCGCTACGCCGAGTTCATCGGCAAGGAGATCCAGACCGCCTACCTCGAGAGCTACAGCGAGTACGGCCAGAACATCTTCGATCGCTACGTCACCTACGCCGACTACTGGATCCAGGACCAGGAGTACCGCGACACCGACACCGGCGAGGTGTTCGACCGGGCGCAGCTGAACTCCGAGCTCGAGAAGATCGAGAAGCCCGCCGGCATCTCGAACCCGAAGGACTTCCGCAACGAGATCGTCAACTTCGTCCTGCGCGCGCGCGCCAACAACGCCGGCAAGAACCCGGCGTGGACCAGCTACGAGAAGCTGCGCGTGGTGATCGAGAAGAAGATGTTCTCGAACACCGAGGAGCTGCTGCCGGTGATCAGCTTCAACGCCAAGGCGAGCGCCGACGAGGCCAAGAAGCACGAGAACTTCGTCAACCGCATGGTGCAGAAGGGCTATACGCCCAAGCAGGTCCGCCTGCTCTGCGAGTGGTACCTGCGGGTGAGGAAGAGCAGCTAAGGCCGCCGGCCCAGAGAACGCGCATGCTCCAGCAGATCATCGATCGCCGCCTGGCGGGCAAGAACAAATCGATCGGCAACCGCGAGCGCTTCCTGCGCCGCTATCAGGGCCAGTTGCGCGACGCGGTCAGGAAGGCCGTCGACAAGCGCGGCATCCGCGACATCGAGCAGGGCGAGGACATCCACCTGCCCAAGCGCGACATCAAGGAGCCGTCGTTCGGCCACGGCCAGGGCGGCGCGCGCGAGATCGTCCATCCCGGCAACCAGGAATACGTTCGCGGCGACCACATCGAGCGGCCGCAGGGCGGCTCGGGGCGCGGCAGCGGGGCAGGACAGGCGGGCGATTCCGGCGAGGGCGAGGACGATTTCGTCTTCCACCTCACCAAGGAAGAGTTCATGCAGATCTTCTTCGACGACCTCGCGCTGCCGCGGATGATGCGCACGCAGATCGCCGAAGCGCCCGAGCTGAAGAGCCATCGCGCCGGCTACTCGAACCAGGGAACGCCGAGCAACCTCTCGGTGATTCGGTCGATGCGTGGCGCGATCAGCCGCCGTGTCGCCATCGGCGCCGGCTCGCGCGCCGAGCTGCTCGCGCTCGAGGCGCGCCTGGCGGAGATGCCCGAGGTCCTCGACGCCGCCCAGGAGCTCGCCAAGAAGGAGCTCGAGCTGCAGATCGCCGCCTTGCGCGCGCGCCTCGACCGCATCCCCTACATCGATCCGATCGACCTGCGCTTTCGCAACCGCGTCCGCATGCCGATCCCGACGGCGAAGGCGGTGATGTTCTGCCTGATGGACGTCTCGGGCTCGATGGACGAGGCGAGGAAGGATCTCTCGAAGCGCTTCTTCATCCTGCTCTATCTCTTCCTGACGCGCCACTACGAGAAGATCGACATCGTTTTCATCCGCCACCACACGCAGGCCCAGGAGGTCGACGAGGAGAACTTCTTCCGCGCCCGCGAGACCGGCGGCACGGTCGTCTCGAGCGCGCTCGTCCTGATGGACGAGATCATCAAGGAGCGCTACTCGCCGAGCGACTGGAACATCTACGCCGCGCAGGCGAGCGACGGCGACAACTGGCATCACGACTCGGGCCGCTGCCGCGAGCTCCTCACCGAAAGCATCCTGCCCAAGTGCCGCTACTTCGCCTACGTGCAGGTCGCCGACGAGGAGCAGAACCTCTGGGAGGAATACGCCCGCCTGCAGGAAACGCAGAAGCACTTCGCCATGAGGAAGGTGACGCAGGCGTCGCAGATCTACCCGGTGTTTCGCGATCTCTTCAAGGCCGAAGGAGTTGCCGCATGACGACGCATCACGCGCCGGTCAAGACCGAGCACAAGAGCGCGGCGCGCCGCAAGCTCCGGCCCGAGCGCTCGCTGCCGCAGGCGCCGCTGCCCGCCGGCCCGCGCGCCGCGCATCCGCTGCCCGACCCGAGCGACTGGACCTTCGAGCTGATCGAGACCTATCACGAGAAGATCCGCGCCGCCGCGCACCGCTACGCGCTCGACACCTACCCGAACCAGCTCGAGGTCATCACCGCCGAGCAGATGATGGACGCCTACGCCTCGGTCGGCATGCCGGTGAACTACCGGCACTGGAGCTACGGCAAGGAGTTCATCGCCAACGAGCGCAGCTACCGGCGCGGCCAGATGGGCCTCGCCTACGAGATCGTCATCAATTCCGACCCCTGCATCAGCTACCTGATGGAGGAGAACACGACGGCGATGCAGGCGCTCGTGATCGCCCACGCGGCGTACGGGCACAACAGCTTCTTCAAGGGCAACTATCTGTTTCGCCTCTGGACCGACGCGTCGTCGATCATCGACTACCTCGTCTATGCGCGGAACTACATCGCCGAGTGCGAAGAAAAGCACGGCATGCAGGCGGTCGAGGACCTCCTCGACAGCTGCCACGCGCTGCAGAACTACGGCGTCGACCGCTATCACCGGCCGAGCAAGATCTCGCTGGTCGAAGAGCTCGCGCGCCGGACCGAGCGGCAGGCGTATGCGCAGACGCAGGTCAACGACATCTGGCGCACGCTGCCGCGGCGCGTCGAGCGCCCCGGCGAGGCCGACGAGACCAAGCGCTTCCCGAGCGAGCCGCAGGAAAACATCCTCTACTTCATCGAGAAGAACGCGCCGCTGCTCGAGCCGTGGCAGCGCGAGGTCGTCCGCATCGTCAGGAAGATCGCGCAGTACTTCTATCCGCAGCGGCAGACCCAGGTGATGAACGAAGGCTGGGCGACGTTCTGGCACCACCTGCTCCTGAACACGCTCTACGACGAAGGCCACCTCACCGACGGCGTGATGATCGAGTGGCTGAAGTCGCACACCAACGTCATCTTCCAGCCGCCCGTCGGCCACCGCGCCTACAGCGGCCTCAACCCGTACGCGCTCGGCTTCGCGATGTACACCGACATCCGGCGCATCTGCGAGCACCCGACCGACGAGGACCGCGACTGGTTCCCGAACCTCGCCGGAACGCCGTGGCTGCCGGCGCTGCACCACGCGATGCGCAACTTCAAGGACGAGAGCTTCATCGGCCAGTACCTGTCGCCGAAGGTGATCCGCGACCTGCGCCTGTTCGCGATCCTCGACGACGAGCACCAGGAGCACCTGCGCGTCTCGGCGATCCACGACACCCAGGGCTACCGCGAAGTGCGCGAGGCGCTGTCGCGCCAGTACGACCTCGCCAACCGCGAGCCCGACATCCAGGTCTGGAGCGTCAACCTGCGCGGCGACCGATCGCTGACGCTGCGCCACACGCGCCACAACAACCGGCCGCTGCACGACGGCGCGAACGAAGTGCTGAAGCACGTCGCCCGCCTCTGGGGCTTCGGCGTCAACCTCGAAAGCGTCGACCAGTGGGGCGACGTGAGCAGCCACTGGTCGATCGCGGCGCCGGAGGAGGCGCCTCACTGAGGCGACTCCCCCGGCGCCGCGCGCGCCGGGACAGGGTTGCTCCCGCCCCAACCCCTCCCTCCGGGAGGAGGGGTCGACCCCGGTCGGGTCGCGCGCTTCGCGCTATAGGGTGAAGATCTTGCCGGGGTTCATGATGTTTTTCGGGTCGAGCGCGCGCTTGACGGTGCGCATCATGTCGATCGCGCCGGCGCCGGCCTCGCTCTTCAGGAACTCCATCTTGTGCAGGCCGACGCCGTGCTCGCCGCTGCACGTGCCGTCGACCGCGAGCGCGCGCATGACGACGCCTTCGTTGAGGCGCTCGGCGGTCTCGCGCTCCGCCGGCTGGGTCGGGTCGACGAGGTAGGCGATGTGGAAGTTGCCGTCGCCGACGTGGCCGACGATGTAGTGCTGCATGCCGGCCGCGATCGCCTCCTCCGACGCCTGCGTCACCGATTCGGCCAGCCGCGAGATCGGCACGCAGGTGTCGGTGGTGACGGTGCGGCAGCCGGCCTTCATCTGCAGGCCGGCGAAGTAGGCGCGGTGGCGCGCCGCCCAGAGCTTCTTGCGCTCCTCCGGCGTCGTCGCCCACTGGAAGCCTTCGCCGCCGTGCTCCTTGGCGATCTCCTGCACCGTCGCTGCCTGCTCGGCGACGCTCGCCTCGCTGCCGTGGAACTCCATCAGCAGCATCGGCGCTTCGGTGAGCGAGAGCTTGTCGTGGCGGTTCACGGCCTGCACCGCGAAGCGGTCGAGCAGCTCGCAGCGGGCGATCGGAATGCCCATCTGGATGATCTCGATCGTCGTCCGCACGGCGGCGTCGATCGACGGGAAGGTGCAGGTCGCCGCCGACATCGCCTCGGGCACCGGGTAGACGCGCAGCGTGATCTCGGTCATGACGCCGAGCGTGCCTTCGCTGCCGACCATGAGCCGGGTCAGGTCGTAGCCGGCCGACGACTTGCGTGCCCGCGTCCCGGTGTGGATCACCGCGCCGCTCGCCGTGACGACGGTCAGGCCGAGGACGTTCTCGCGCATCGTCCCGTAGCGGACGGCATTGGTGCCGCTCGCCCGCGTCGCGCTCATGCCGCCGATCGAGGCGTCGGCGCCGGGATCGATCGGAAAGAACAGGCCCGTGTGGCGGATCTCGTCGTTGACCTGCGTCCGCGTCACGCCGGCCTCGACGGTGACGGTGAGGTCCTCGGCGTTGACGGCGAGGACCTTGTTCATCCGCGACAGGTCGATGCTGACGCCGCCCTGGACCGCGAGCAGATGCCCCTCGAGCGACGAGCCGACGCCGAACGGGATCACCGGCACCGCGTGCTCGTCGGCGAGCTTGACGACCGCGGCAACGTCGTCGGTGCTTTCGCAGAAGACGACCGCCTCGGGCGGCGGCGCATCGATCGGCGACTCGTCGCGGCCGTGCTGCTCGCGCACGACGAGCGCGGTCGAGCAGCGGTCGCCGAAGGCCGCCTTGAGCGCGTCGATCATCGCCGGCGGCACAGCGCGCGGCGCGAGCTGGGGCAGCAGGTGGGCGGGCAGGGGTGCGTTCATGCGAGTCTCCGCGGCAGCAGGGCCGAGAGACATTGTAGGAACCGGCTTCGTCACCGATCGGATTGGCCCTTCGCCGCTGCTAGGATGGCCCGACCATGGCCCATCGCCTGACCCAGATCGCGACCCGCACCGGCGACGACGGCACGACCGGCCTCGGCGACGGCAGCCGCGTCGCCAAGAGCCACCTGCGGATCGCCGCCCTCGGCGATGTCGACGAGCTCAACTCGAACCTCGGCGTCCTCCTCGCCGAGCCCTTGCCCGACGACGTCCGCGAGCTCCTCGTCGTCGTCCAGCACGAGCTCTTCAACCTCGGCGGCGAGCTGTCGATCCCTGGCTATGCGCTCCTGAAGATCGAGGCCGTCGCGCACCTCGACGAGGCGCTCGCGCACTACAACGCCGCGCTGCCGCGCTTGAAGGAATTCATCCTGCCGGCCGGGACCCGCAGTGCCGCGCTCGCCCACGTCGGCCGCACCGTCGCGCGCCGCGCCGAGCGCGCCGTCGTCGCGTTGGCGGGGAGCGAGGCGGTGCGCAGCGAGGCACGCCAGTACCTGAACCGCCTCAGCGACCTGCTGTTCGTCCTCGCCCGCGTCCTCAACCGCGCCAACCTCGACGGGCTCGGCGGCGACGACGTCTACTGGAAGAGCGAGCGGCTCGCCCGCGACGCGGGCGGATCGGACGACGAGGACTGAGCCGGGGACCGGCCGAGCCGGGAAGAAAGCGAGAGCCGAACGACACGCACGCTTGCCGTCGCCGCGCTCGAAGGTCCCGCCCGACGGCGCCGATCGACTAGGCGCCGACGAGCAGATCGCGCTCGGCGATCCACGTCACGCCGGCGCCGGCCGGCGCGCGCTGCAGGCGCAGCTCGACTTCTCTGAGGTCGTCGTCCGCGAGGCTGCGATAGAGAAAGTCGCCCGGATTGCCGGGCTCGCCGACGACGAAGAGCTGCGACGTCACCTCGCCGATCGCGGCATGGCGCAGCTTGACGTGGATGTGCGGCGTCCGCCCCGGGTACGGCACCGGCCGGATCGTCCGGAAGCGATAGCCGCCGTGCGCATCGCTGCGCGTCGCGCCGAAGCCCTGAAAACCGGCGTCGATGCGATCACCGGCGCCGCGCGGATGGCGGTAGCTGCCGAAGACGTCGCACTGCCAGATCTCGATCTCGGCGCCATCGACGGCGCGGCCGTTGCCGTCGCGGACGACGCCGTGCAGGTCGAGGTGCTCGCCGCGCGCCGGCGCCAGCGGTTGGCCGTCGGGCGCGCGACCGCGCACGGTGGTGAGGTCGGCGTCCCAGTCGAGCGAGCGGGCGCGGTAGGCGAGCGACGGATAGAAAGGCCCGTCGGTCATCGCCGGCAGGCCGCGCGCCGCGGCCAGCGCCGGCCAGCCGACGGCAGCGACCGCGCCGGCGCCTGCGGCGACGATCAGGCGACGGCGGTCGGCGGCTTTTGCATCCATCGCGCCATTGGAGCCGCTCGCGCTCGCGCGGTCAAACCGGCGCCGCGGCGACGCCGGCGCCGTGCGTGGCCCGCCGCGCCGCGACGGCGGCGCTGAGCGTCTCGAGCGTGCGCACCGAATCGTCCCAGCCGAGGCAGGCGTCGGTGATGCTCTGGCCGTAGACGAGTTGGGCCGGGTCGTCTTTGCCGGCGGCGAACTTCTGCGCGCCCGCCCGGAGATGGCTCTCGACCATCACGCCGAAGACGCAGCGGTTGCCGCCTTCGACCTGCGCGGCGAGGTCGCGCGCGACCTCGATCTGGCGCGTGTGCAGCTTGCCGCTGTTGGCGTGGCTGCAGTCGACCATCAAGGTGCACAGCAGCTTGGCCGCCTCGATCTCACGGCAGGCGGCGGCGATCGACGCGGCGTCGTAGTTCGGCGCCTTGCCGCCGCGCAGGATGACGTGGCAATCGGCGTTGCCGCGCGTCTCGACGATCGCGACCTGGCCGTTCTTGTGCACCGAGAGGAAGTGGTGCGGCCGTGCTGCCGCCTGGATCGCGTCGATGGCGATTCTGATGTTGCCGTCGGTGCCGTTCTTGAAGCCGATCGGCGCCGACAGTCCCGAGGCGAGCTCGCGGTGGACCTGGCTCTCGGTCGTGCGCGCGCCGATCGCGCCCCAGGCGATCAGGTCGCCGAGGTATTGCGGCGAGATGACGTCGAGGAACTCGCTGCCCGCCGGCATGCCGAGCTTGTTGATCTCGAGCAGGAGCTGGCGGCCGATGCGCAGGCCCTCGTCGATGCGATAGCTTTCGTCGAGGTAGGGGTCGTTGATGAGGCCCTTCCAGCCGACCGTCGTCCGCGGCTTCTCGAAGTAGACGCGCATGACGATCTCGAGCGTGCCGGCGAAGCGCTCGCGCTCGGCCTTGAGCTTCCTCGCGTACTCGACCGCGGCGAGCGGGTCGTGGATCGAGCACGGTCCCATGATGACGAGCAGGCGATCGTCGTCGCGGCGCATGATGCGGCGGATCGATTCCCGGGTCGCGCCGATGAGCGACTCGACCGCGGTCCCGGCGATCGGGAAAAAGCGGATCAGGTGCTCCGGCGGCGGCAGCGGCGTCACGTTCTCGATCCGCTGGTCGTCGGTGCGGCTGGTGCGCTCGCCGACCGCATAGGCACTCTCGAAGCCCGGTTTGTTGTTCGTCGCCATGGTCATGCTGCTCCACTGAAAGAGTCGAGGCCAAAAAAAACCGCCGGGGGTTCCCGGCGGTTTTGGATTCGGTGTGCGCCTGATCTGCCTATGCGCTTGCCTCTCCAACCGCCGAGCGGTGCGAGAACGCAAAATAGGCAAAGAGCCAGGCGCGCGAAATCATGGGCGCCAATGTAGCACGGGCCCACAGGCCCCCGTCAACGACGAAGGAGACAGAGATCATGGATCGCAGGAAAGTGTTGTCTACGAGCGGTGCCGCGGCCGTCGCCGCGCTCGCCGGTTGTGCGAGCAGCGGCACGACGTCGTCGGCCGGCGCCGGCTCGCGCACCGTCTTCACGGTCGCCCAGCCGACGCTGCCGATCGTCGGCACGAGCGAGATGTTCCCGGTGCGGCGCATCTACTGCATCGGCCGCAACTACGCGGCGCACGCGCGCGAGATGGGATCGGACCCGAACCGCGAGCCGCCGTTCTTCTTTCAAAAGCCGAGCGATGCGATCCAGTTCGTCGCCGTCGGCACGACCGCCGACCATCCGTACCCGCCGCTCACCAGGAACTATCACTACGAGATCGAGCTCGTCGCCGCGCTCGGCAAGGGCGGCCGCAACGTCCCGGTCGAGCAGGCGCTGGCGCTCGTCTACGGCTACACGATCGGCCTCGATATGACGCGGCGCGACCTGCAGCGGGCGATGGGCGACGAGAAAAAGCCCTGGGAGATCGGCAAGAGCTTCGACCGTTCGGCGCCGATGGGGCCGCTGCACCGCGTCGCCGACGTCGGCCACTTCACCCAGGGGGAGATCTCGCTCAAGGTCAACGGCGTCGTCAAGCAGAGTGCCGACCTGAACATGATGACCTGGAGCGTCGCCGAGCAGATCGCGAAGCTCTCGCAGGCGTTCGAGCTGATGCCGGGCGACCTGATCTACAGCGGCACGCCCGAGAACGTCGGCCCGGTGGTGGCCGGCGACGTCATGCAGGGATCGATCGCCGGCTTGCCGACGCTCGACGTCCGCGTCGTCTAGTCGCGCTCCGCCCGCGCCGTGGCGAGCCCGCCGGCGGCGAGGAGCGCCGGAAAGAAGATGAAGGAGTTGAGCAGCGCGTCGACGACGGTCAGCAGCAGCAGCGCCGCCAGGAGCAGCGGCACGTTCTCGAGGCGCCAGGCGCTGCCTGGCGGCGCCGACCAGGCCACGGCGAGCGCCGGCCCGAGCAGCGTCGCCAGGACGAGCAGAAGGCCGATCGCGCCGAACTGGCCGAGGACGAGCATCGAGAGGCTCCAGGGCCGGGTTCCATGGGCTCGCCACCAATCCCACTGCGCCGTGCCGACCGCCGGATGCGCCGTCGCCGCAGCCAGCAGCTTCTGGTCCTGGGAGACGCGCCACGTGAACGAGCCGCGGCCGAGGCTGCGAAAGGCGCTGACGACCTCGCGTCCGGCGCTCGTTTCCCTGGCGATCGAATTGAACGGGATGACGCCGGACACGTAGACCGACCCGCCGCCGAGGATCAGCGCCGTCGCGGCGACGATCATCGCGCGCGGGCGGACGATGGCGCACGCCCACAGGCCGCACGCTCCGAGCGCGAGCAGAACGATGCCGCCGACGGATTGCGCGGCCAGGGCCATCGCGACGACGACGGCGGCGATCCAGCCCCGGACACGTCGTCGATCCGGCGGCGCCACCCGCGCCAGCCAGAGGCTGGCCAGCGCACACAGCGAGATCCACAGCCCGAACTGATTGCCGTTCTCGAAGAAGCCGAGCGGCCTGAAGCCGAGATAGCGAACCGCGCCGTCGAGCCGGAACGGATGCGGGCCGTAGACCCAGCCGTAGAACGCCGGTCCGAGCACGCCTTCGACGACGCTGAATGGAAGGCACGCCAGCGCCGAGAGGACGAGACCCTTCACGAGCAGAAGCTGCCCGTCGCGGCTGGCGAAGTAGAGTCGTCCGAGCAGCCACGGCACGCCCCAGCAAGCGACGAGATAGACGCTGGCGAGGGCGGCCGACGGCCGCGGCTCGTCGTTGAACAGCGAGGCGATCCAAGGCCAGAGGCACCAGAGCACCACCGGCACGTCGAGCCAAGCCGGGCGCAGCCGGCGCAGCGCGCCGCGATCGAAGACAGCGACGCCGAGCAGGGCGCTCGCCGCCGCGATCCCGGCCTTCGACACCGGCATGTCCGACGGCAGCGCCAGGCCGATGATCCAGTAGGGCGACACCGCGTCCGCGGCGCCCGCCGGATAGACGCCGACGGGGAGCAGAATCCAGCCGCCCAGATAGCCGGCGAGCACGGCCACAGCCGGCTTGAAGAATCGAAACAGCGCGAGCGTCGCGACGACCCAGGCCAGATAGATCGCTTCGATGCTCATCTGCCCGCCCTTCCCGCGCCGCGCCCGATCGCACGGGCCAGCTCGGCTCGGCGCGGCATGAGCGGTTTCGGTGTTGTCTTCGACGCCACCCGCCTCACGGGCACCGTGGCCTTCGGTACGGCGGCGCTCGCGTGTCTGCGCGCCGCCGTCGTGGCGCCGCGAGGCGGGTCCGTCTGGTGGGCCCTCGGGGCCGTCCAGCTGGCGTGCGTGCTCGAGGTCCTGCTCGGTCTGCGATACCGGCTGCACATCGCCGTCGACGCCCTCCTGCAGGAACGCGGCTGGTACGCATCGCGCGGTGACTGGCAGGCCGAGCTGGTCTTCGCCGTGCTCGCGCTGGTCGCGGCGATCGCGGGGTTCATCGCCTGGCGCCAGCGAGACGATGGCGCGAAGACGGCGGCGGTCATCGGCACGGCCCTGGGCGTGTCACTGCTCGGCACCGAGACGATCTCGCTCCATCGCATCGACGCCGTCATGTACACGCAGGCCGGCCCGCTCGCGGTCGTCGTCTGGATGTGGCTCGCGGCGGCGGCGATCGTGGTCGTCGCGGCGCTGGCGCGACGGCGCTGATCCTGCACGCCTCCTCGCGCGCGCAGGCAGCGGCCATCGCCAAAGGTCAGGCGGTGCCGCCGACCGTCAGGCGGTCGATCCGCAAGGTCGGCTGGCCGACGCCGACCGGGACGCTCTGGCCTTCCTTGCCGCACACGCCGACGCCGGTGTCGAGGCGCATGTCGTTGCCGATCGCGCTGACGCGGGTGAGCGCGTCGGGCCCGTTGCCGATCAGCGTCGCGCCCTTCACCGG
>DASYKC010000194.1:0-7186 GCA_035995885.1 Caldimonas sp.
GCACGCGTGCGCGACATGTTCGAGCAGGCGAAGAAGAGCGCGCCCTGCATCATCTTCATCGACGAGATCGACGCCGTCGGCCGCCATCGTGGCGCGGGCCTGGGCGGCGGCAACGACGAGCGCGAGCAGACGCTGAACCAGATGCTGGTCGAGATGGACGGCTTCGAGACCAACCTCGGCGTCATCGTCATGGCGGCGACGAACCGGCCCGACATCCTCGACCCGGCGCTGCTGCGGCCCGGCCGCTTCGACCGTCAGGTGTACGTGACCTTGCCCGACGTGCGCGGCCGCGAGCAGGTGCTCAACATTCACATGAGGAAAGTCCCGGTCGGCCAGGACATCCGCGCCGACATCCTGGCGCGCGGCACGCCGGGCTTCTCGGGCGCCGACTTGGCCAACCTGGTCAACGAGGCGGCGCTCTTCGCGGCCCGGCGCAACGGCCGGGTCGTCGAGATGGTCGACTTCGAGAAGGCCAAGGACAAGATCATGATGGGCCCGGAGCGGAAGTCCATGATCATGCCGGAGGAGGAGCGCCGGAATACCGCGTACCACGAGTCCGGCCACGCCCTCGTCGCCCGGCTGATGCCCAAGACCGACCCGGTCCACAAGGTCACCGTGATCCCGCGCGGCCGCGCCCTCGGCGTGACGATGCAGCTTCCCGAAGGCGACCGCTACAGCCTCGACAAGGAGCGCATGCTCTCGACGATCGCCGTTCTCTTCGGCGGCCGCATCGCCGAGGAGGTCTTCATGCACCAGATGACGACCGGGGCGAGCAACGACTTCGAGCGCGCCACCTCGATCGCACGCGACATGGTCACGCGCTATGGCATGACCGACGAGCTCGGCCCGATGGTCTATGCCGAGAACGAAGGCGAGGTCTTCCTCGGCCGCTCGGTGACCAAGACGACGACGATGTCGGAAGAGACGATGCGAAAGGTCGATCTCGTCATCCGCCGCATCATCGACGAGCAGTACGCGATCGCCAGGAAGCTGATCGAGGACAACCAGGACAAGATGCACGCGATGGCGGCGGCGCTGCTCGAGTGGGAGACGATCGACTCCGACCAGATCGACGACATCATGTCCGGCAAGCCGCCGCGCACGCCCAAGGACTGGGTGCCTTCGCCGGCCAGGCCGAGCGGCGGCGTCCCGCCGGTGACGCCGGGCAGTGCCCCGGCCGCCGCCTGAGGGCGATGCCCGCGGTGCGGTTCGAGACGGGGCTTCGGCCCCGTTTTTCATGAGCGGCCCGGTCTGGCGGACGAGCCGCTTCGCGATCGACCTGGCGCAGCCGCGCGTGATGGGCATCGTCAACGTCACGCCCGATTCGTTCTCGGAAGGCGGCAACGATCCGACGCCGGCGCAGGCGATCGCCCGCTGCGAGCAATTGCTGAAGGACGGCGCCGACATCCTCGACATCGGCGGCGAGTCGAGTCGCCCCGGGGCATTGCCGGTGAGCGTCGGGGCCGAGCTGGCGCGCGTGCGGCCGGTGCTCGAGGCGGCAGTCCGCCTCGGCGGTCCGGTCTCGATCGACACGACCAAGGTCGAGGTCATGCGCGCCGCCCTCGACCTCGGCGTCGACATCGTCAACGACATCGCGGCGCTGCGCACGCCGGCCGCGCTCGCGCTCGTCGCCGCGCATCCGCGCTGCGGCGTCTGCCTGATGCACATGCGCGGCACGCCGCGATCGATGCAGGCCGAAGCGACGTACGACGATGTCGCCGCCGAGGTCGCGGCATTCCTGCGCGAGCGCATCGATGCGGCCGAAGCGGCCGGGATCGAGCGCGAGCGGATCGTCGTCGATCCCGGGATCGGCTTCGGCAAGACCCCGGCGCAGAACCTCGAGCTGCTCCGGCGCCAGGGCGAGCTGCTCGCGCTCGGCGTGCCGCTCCTCGTCGGCTGGTCGCGCAAGTCGACGCTGGCGCGGCTCGCCGGCCTGGCCGCCAGGGCGCCGGGCGGGCGGTCGCGGGACGAGCAGGCCCGCCTCGACGCCGCCAGCGTCGTCGCCGCCGTCATCGCCGTCCAGCGCGGCGCCCGCGTCGTCCGCGTCCACGACGTCGCCGCGACCGTCGCCGGCCTGGCCGTCTGGCGCGCCGCGGGCGACGCCGATAATCGCGCCGACCCTTCGAGCGCGCGCGCCAGCACTTCATGACCAGAACCTACTTCGGCACCGACGGCATCCGCGGCACGGTCGGCGCGGCGCCGATCACGCCCGACTTCATGCTCCGCCTCGGCCACGCCGTCGGCCAGGTCCTGCGCAAGACGGAGCGCCGGCCGACGGTGCTGATCGGCAAGGACACGCGCATCTCCGGCTACATGATCGAGTCGGCGCTCGAGGCCGGCTTCGCTTCGGCCGGCGTCGACGTCGTCCTCACCGGGCCGCTGCCGACGCCGGGCGTCGCCTACCTGACGCGGGCGCTTCGCCTCGACCTCGGCGTCGTCATCAGCGCCTCGCACAACCCGTTCGCCGACAACGGCATCAAGTTCTTCTCGGCGCGCGGCGAGAAGCTCCCCGACGCCTGGGAGAACGAGGTCGAGACGGCGCTCGCCGAAGCGCAGCGCTGGGTCGGCTCGGCCGAGCTCGGCCGGGCGCGCCGGCTCGACGACGCCAGCGGGCGCTACGTCGAGTTCTGCAAGAGCACGTACAGCAACGACCTCTCGCTGCGCGGCCTGGCGATCGTCGTCGACGCCGCGCACGGCGCCGCCTATCACGTCGCCCCCGATGTCTTCCACGAGCTCGGCGCCGAAGTCACGGCGATCGGCTGCCGCCCCGACGGCTTCAACATCAACGCCGGCTTCGGCGCGACCGCGCCGCAGGCGCTCGGCGACGCGGTGCGCGCCGGCGGCGCCGACTACGGCATCGCCCTCGACGGCGACGGCGACCGCCTGCAGGTCGTCGACGGCGCCGGCCGGCTCTACAACGGCGACGAGCTGCTCTATGTGCTCGCCGCCGGCCGCCTCGATCAGGGCCGAGCGGTTCCCGGCGTCGTCGGCACGCTGATGACCAACCTCGGCGTCGAGCTGGCGCTGCGCGGCCGCGGCGTCGACGTCGTCCGGACGGCGGTCGGCGACCGCTACGTGCTTGAGGAGCTGCTCAGCCGCGGCTGGCAGCTCGGCGGCGAGGGCTCGGGCCACCTGCTCGCGCTCGACCGCCACACCACCGGCGACGGCATCGTCAGCGCCCTCATGGTGCTCGAGGCCGTCGTCCGTTCGGGCCGGCCGCTCGCGGACCTGCTCGCCGGCGTCGCTCTTTTCCCGCAGACGCTCATCAACGTCCGCCTCAAGCCGGGCGACGACTGGACATCGAACCGCGCCCTGGCGGCACAGCGGGCCCAGGTCGACCGCGAGCTCGGCGCGGGCGGGCGCGTGCTGATCCGGCCGTCGGGCACCGAGCCGGTCGTCCGCGTCATGGTCGAGGCGCGCGACGCGGCGCAATCGAGGCGCTGCGCGGAGCAGCTGGCGGCGACGCTCGCCTGATCGTGACGCTCTCGGCCTGTCCTGCGCGGAGGCGTCAGCGTCGGCGCCGATATGACAGTGCCGTGACACGGGCGCTGTAACGCCCGGCGAAAGGCATCGGTGCCGGTGGCCTTGTCACCGAGTCGTCATGTGCCCTTTGTAGAGTGCCGGGCATCGCTCCTCGACATCGCTCGAAAGGTCAACGAACCATGAAGCAACTCGTCTCTCGCGCACTCGCCGCCGGGCTCCTCGCCGGCGTCGCCGGCGTCGCCTCGGCCCAGGACATGACCGGTGCCGGCGCCACGTTCCCCGCCCCTGTCTACGCCAAGTGGGCCGACGCCTACAACAAGGCGACGGGGGCCCGGCTCAACTATCAGTCGGTCGGCTCGGGCGCCGGCATCCAGCAGATCCGCGCCAAGACGGTCGACTTCGGCGCCTCCGACATGCCGCTCGCCGACGACGTCCTCGCCAAGGACGGCCTGATCCAGTTCCCGACGGTCATCGGCGGCGTCGTTCCGGTCGTCAACATCAAGGGCATCGCCCCGGGCCAGATCAAGCTCACCGGCCAGGTGCTCGGCGACATCTACCTCGGCAAGATCACGCGCTGGAACGACCCGGCGCTGACCGCCCTCAACCCCGGTGTGCCCCTGCCCGACGAGGCGATCTCGCCGGTGCGGCGCGCCGACGGCTCGGGGACCTCGTTCATTTTCACCAACTACCTCTCCAAGACCAACGCCGACTGGAAGGCCAAGGTCGGCGAAGGCACGGCCGTCAACTGGCCGACCGGCGCCGGCGGCAAGGGCAACGAGGGCGTGGCCGCCTTCGTGCAGCGCCTGCCCAACTCGATCGGCTACGTCGAGTACGCTTACGCGAAGCAGAACAAGATGACCTACACGCTGCTCAAGAACAAGGACGGGCACTTCGTCCCGCCCGATGCCGACAACTTCAAGGCGGCCGCGGCGAGCGCCGACTGGAACAAGAGCTTCTTTCAGGTCCTGACCGACCAGTCCGGCAAGGACGCGTGGCCGATCAGCGGCGCGACCTTCATCCTGATGTACAAGTCGCAGGAAAAGCCCGTCAACGCCGCCAACACGCTCAAGTTCTTCGACTGGGCCTACGCCAGCGGCGACAAGATGGCCGACGACCTCGAGTACGTGCCGCTGCCGGCGCCGGTGAAGGAGCTGGTCCGCAAGTCGTGGGCGACGAGCATCAAGGACGGGTCGGGCAAGGCGATCGCCTGGAAGTAGGGATCGATCGATGGCGGCGACCTTCCCGGCCAGCGCCTACTTGGGCGAGGGGGGCAAGATACGGTCCGACATGAAGGACCGTCCTCCCGTCGCGCGGCGCGTCTCGCCCTGGGCCGACGCGCTCTTTTCCGCCTTCGCCCACGGCGCCGCCTGGCTGACGCTGGCGCTGCTCGCCGGCATCCTGATCTCGCTCGTCATCGGCGCGGCGCCGGCGATCCGCGCCTACGGCCTCTCGTTCCTGTGGACCAGCGAATGGGATCCGGTCCAGAACCGCTACGGCGGCCTGGTGATGATCTACGGGACGCTGATGACGTCGCTGATTGCGCTCGTCATCGCCGTGCCGGTGAGCTTCGGCATCGCCCTTTTCCTCACCGAGCTGTCGCCGCTCTGGCTGAAACGCCCGCTCGGCACCGCCGTCGAGCTGCTCGCCGCGGTGCCCTCGATCGTCTACGGCATGTGGGGCCTGCTCGTCTTCAGCCCGATCCTGTCGCGCTTCGTCCAGCAGCCGCTGCAGTCGGTGTTCAAGGGCGTGCCGGTTCTCGGCTCGCTGTTCTCGGGGCCGCCGGTCGGCATCGGCCTGCTCTCCGCCGGGATCATCCTGGCGATCATGGTGATCCCGTTCATCGCCTCGGTGATGCGCGACGTCTTCGACGTGACGCCGCCGATGCTGAAGGAGTCGGCCTACGCGCTCGGCTCGACGACCTGGGAAGTCGTCTGGAAGGTCGTCCTGCCGTACACCAAGACCGGCGTCGTCGGCGGCATCATGCTCGGCCTCGGCCGGGCGATCGGCGAGACGATGGCCGTCACCTTCGTCATCGGCAACTTCAACCAGCTCAACTCGCTTTCTCTGTTCGAAGCGGCGAACAGCATCACCTCGGCGCTCGCCAACGAGTTCGGCGAGGCCGCGCCGGGGCTGCACCAGGCCTCGCTCATCTACCTCGGCCTGGTGCTCTTCCTGATCACCTTCGTCGTCCTCTCGGTCTCCAAGCTGCTCCTGCAGCGGCTCAAGCGGCGCGAAGGCGTCGTCACATGAGCGGCACGGCGACGCTGGCGGTGCCCGACGCAGCGCAGGTCGCGCGCCGGCGCCTGCACGCGCGCCGCAAGCGCCGCAACGTCGTCGCCCTGACGCTGGCGCTGGCGGCGATGGCGTTCGGCATCTTCTGGCTGATCTGGATCCTGGTCGAGACGGTCCGCCTCGGCATCGGCGGCATGAGCCTGGCGCTCTTCACCGAGATGACGCCGCCGCCGCAGGCCGAGACCGGCGGCCTCGCCAACGCGATCTTCGGCTCGCTGGCGATGGTGACGATGGCGACCCTGGTCGGCACGCCGATCGGCATCCTCGCCGGCATCTACCTCGCCGAGTACGGCCAGCGCGGCTGGCTCGGCGCCACGACGCGCTTCATCAACGACATCCTGCTCTCGGCGCCGTCGATCGTCATCGGCCTCTTCATCTACTCGGTGGTGGTTGCGCGCGCCAAGTCGTTCTCGGGCTGGGCCGGCGTGCTGGCGCTGGCGCTGATCGTCATCCCGGTCGTCATCCGGACGACCGAGAACATGCTCTCGCTGATCCCCAACGCGCTGCGCGAAGCCGCCTACGCGCTCGGCACGCCCAAGTGGCGGGTGATCCTGACCGTGACGCTGCGGGCCGCCCGGGCCGGCGTCATCACCGGCGTCCTGCTGGCGTTCGCCCGGATCGCCGGCGAGACCGCGCCGCTCCTCTTCACCGCCTTGTCGAACCAGTTCTGGACCAGCGACATGAGCCAGCCGATGGCGAGCCTGCCGGTGACGATCTTCAAGTTCGCGATGAGCCCCTACGAGAACTGGCAGAAGCTCGCCTGGGCGGGCGTCTTCCTGATCACGCTCGGCGTCTTGATCCTGAACATCGTCGCCCGCACCTTCTTCCGCAACCGGACCTGAACACGCATGGACGCCAGAGTCGAATCCGCCGTCGTCGCCCAGCCCAAGCTCTCGGTGCGCGACCTCAATTTCTATTACGGCGGCTTCCAGGCGCTGAAGAGCATCACGCTCGACATCCCGGAGAAGAAGGTGACGTCGTTCATCGGCCCGTCGGGCTGCGGCAAGTCGACGCTCCTGCGCACCTTCAACCGCATGTACGAGCTCTACCCGGAGCAGCGCGCCGAGGGCGAGATCGTCATGGACGGCAGCAACCTGCTGACGTCGAAGGACGACATCTCGCTGATCCGCGCCAAGATCGGCATGGTGTTTCAGAAACCGACGCCGTTCCCGATGTCGATCTACGACAACATCGCCTTCGGCGTGAAGCTGTTCGAGTCGCTGCCGCGCGTCGAGATGGACGAGCGCGTCGAGTGGGCGCTCAAGAAGGCCGCCCTCTGGGACGAGGTCAAGGACAAGCTCTCGCAGAGCGGCGCCGGGCTCTCGGGCGGGCAGCAGCAGCGCCTGTGCATCGCCCGCGGCATCGCCATCCGGCCCGAGGTGCTCCTCCTCGACGAGCCGTGCTCGGCGCT
>DASYKC010000195.1:0-9464 GCA_035995885.1 Caldimonas sp.
CAACCAAGCGCTTGCTTGGTGGTTGTCGGGCAGTGTGCCCAGCCCGATAATCGCTTGTCAATCCGGTGGCGCCGCCGCCCTGCCGTTTCGCACACGAGGAGATGCCGAGATGCCGCACGCCATGATCTTCGACGCCGTCCGCACGCCGCGCGGCAAGGGCAAGAAGGACGGCAGCCTGCACGAGGTCAAGCCGATCGACCTGCTCGCGGGCTTGCTCGTGAAGCTGCAGCGCCGTCATGGCTTCGATCCGGCTGCGCTCGACGACGTCGTCATGGGCGTCGTCTCGCCGGTCGGCGAGCAGGGCTCGGTGATCGCCAAGACGGCCGCGCTGAAGGCCGGCTGGGACTTCAAGGTCGCGGGCATGCAGATCAACCGCTTCTGCGCTTCCGGGCTCGAAGCCGTCAACATCGCCGCGCAGAAGGTCGCGAGCGGCTGGGAAGACCTGGTCGTCGCCGGCGGCGTCGAGAGCATGTCGCGGGTCGCGATCGGCTCCGACGGCGGCGCCTGGTCGCAGGACCCGGCGACCAACGCCGCGATCGGCTTCGTGCCGCAGGGCATCGGCGCCGACCTGATCGCGACGCTCGCCGGCTGGAACCGCGACGACGTCGACCGCTACGCGCTGACGTCGCAGCAGCGCGCCGCGGCGGCGCAATCGGCGGGCCACTTCGACAACTCGATCCTCGCCGTCGACGACGAGATCGGCCTCGCTGTCCTCGAGCGCGATGAGTTCATCAAGCCGCGGACGACGCTCGAGGGCCTCGGCCAGCTCAAGGTCGCGTTCGCCGAACTGGGCGCGATGGGTTTCGATGCGGTCGCGCTGGCGCGCTATCCCGAGGTCGAGCGCATCGAGCACGTCCACACCGCGGGCAACTCGTCGGGGATCGTCGACGGTGCCGCCGCGGTCCTGATCGGCAGCGAGGCGATGGGCAAGACGCTCGGCCTCGTGCCGCGCGGCCGCATCGTCGCCACCGCGCTCTCCGGCGCCGACCCGACGATCATGCTCACCGGCCCGATGCCGGCGACGCGGAAGGCCCTCGCCAAGGCCGGCCTGACGATCGACGACATCGACCTGTTCGAGGTCAACGAGGCATTCGCCGCGGTGCCGATGCGCTTCATGAAGGAGCTCGGCGTCGCGCACGAGAAGGTCAACGTCAACGGCGGCGCGATCGCGATGGGCCACCCGCTCGGCGCGACCGGCGCGATGCTCGTCGGCACCTTGCTCGACGAGCTCGAGCGGCGTCATCTGAAGCGCGGCCTGGTCACGCTCTGCGTCGGCGGCGGCATGGGCATCGCGACGATCGTCGAGCGCGTCTGACTCGCTCATGGAGACGCTTCGCTACGAGCTCGCCGACGGCATCGTCACGATCACCTTCGACGCCCCCGATTCGTCCGTCAACACGATGACGCTGGCGTGGCAGCGCGACTTCGCCGCCGCGGCGGCGCAGGCGCGCGCCGACAAGGAGAAGATCCGCGGCATCGTCCTCGCCTCGGCGAAGTCGACCTTCTTCGCCGGCGCGGCGCTGAAAAACCTCCTGACGCTGGAAGCGAAGGACGCCGCGTCGGGCTTTGCCGAGATCGAGGCGATGAAGGCGAGCTTTCGCACGCTCGAGACGCTCGGCCGCCCGGTCGTCGCGCTGCTCGCGGGCTCGGCGCTCGGCGGCGGCTGGGAGGTCGCGCTGATCGGCCATGCGCGCTTCGCCGTCGACGACGCGTCGATCAGGTTCGGCACGCCCGAGGTCTCGCTCGGCCTCATCCCGGGGGCGACCGGCATCACCAAGACGGTCAGGAAGCTCGGCCTGATGGCGGCGCAGCCATACCTTCTCGAGGGCAAGCTGTTCGGGCCGCGCGAAGCGGAGGCGCTCGGCTGGATCGACGGCCTCGCCGACTCGGCCGACGCGCTGAGAGCGATGGCGATCGAATGGATCGGCGCGAATCCCGACGCGACCCAGCCGTGGGACCGGCGCGACTACCGGATGCCCGGCGGCACGCCGGCGAGCCCGAAGATCGCCGCCGCGATCGCGGTCGCGCCGGCCGTGCTCGCGCAGAAGACGCGCGGCCTCTATCCGGCGGCACAGGCGATCCTCGAGGCGATGGTCGAAGGCGCGCTCGTCGACTACGACACGGCGACGCGGATCGAGAGCCGAAAGCTCGCCAAGGTGATGGTCGGCCAGACCGCCAGGAACATGATCCAGGCGTTCTTCTTCGACCTCAACGCGATCAAGTCGGGCAAGGCACGACCGAAGGGCTTCGCGCCGTGGCGGCCGGCGAAGGTCGGCGTCCTCGGCGCCGGCATGATGGGCGCCGGCATCGCCCACGCCAACGCGGCGCGCGGCATCGCCTGCGTGCTGAAGGACGTTTCCACCGAGAAGGCCGCCGCCGGCCTCGCCGCGATCCGCAAGGTGACGGCAGGCCAGGTCAAGCGCGGCGCGCTCGACGAGGCGGGCGAAGCGAAGCTGCTCGCGCTCGTCACGCCGGCCGCCGATGCGCGCGCGCTCGACGGCTGCGACCTGATCGTCGAGGCGGTGTTCGAGAACCGCGCCCTGAAAGGCGAGGTCACGCGCGAGGCCGAGCCGATGCTCGCGGCCGACGGCGTCTTCGCGAGCAACACCTCGACCTTGCCGATCACCGGCCTCGCCGCCGCGAGCCGGCGGCCCGAGCGCTTCGTCGGCCTGCACTTCTTCTCGCCGGTGCACAAGATGAAGCTGGTGGAGATCATCCGCGGCAAGCAGACCAGCGACGAGACGATCGCGCGCGCCTACGACTACGTGATCGCGCTCGGCAAGACGCCGATCGTCGTCAACGACGCGCGCGGCTTCTTCACCAGCCGCGTCTTCGGCACCTACGTGATGGAAGGCGCGGCGATGCTCGCCGAGGGAATCGCCGCGCCGCTCGTCGAGCACGCCGCGCTCGCCGCCGGCATGCCGGTCGGTCCGCTGGCGGTGCTCGACGAGACCTCGCTCGCGCTTTCGGTCCACGTCCTCGAACAGACGCGCGCCGACTGGCAGGCCGAAGGCCGCGCCTACGTGCCGTCCGCGGGCGAGGCGCTGGTCGAGAAGATGGTCAAGACGCTCGGCCGCCCGGGCCGCGCCGGTGGGGGCGGCTTCTACGACTATCCGGCAGGCGCGCCGAAGCGGCTCTGGCCCGGCCTGGCGACGAACTTCGCGAAGGCGGGCGCCGCCGCCGACATCGGCGCGCTGAAGCAGCGCCTGCTCTACCGCCAGTCGATCGAGACGGCGCGCTGCCTCGCCGAAGGCGTGCTGACGAGCGTCGCCGAAGCGAACATCGGCTCGATCTTCGGCATCGGCTTTCCGGCGTGGACCGGCGGCGCGATCCAATTCATCGCCGCCGAAGGCCGCGCCACCTTCCTCGCCAACGCCGCCGCGCTCGCCGGCCGCCACGGCGATCGCTTCGCGATCCCCGCCGCGACCCTGGACACCGCGCTGGCCACGGACATCGTCTCTTAAAAGGACTCCGAAGGAGTCCGCCCCTCCCTCACGGAGGGAGGGGCGCGAAGCGGGGAGGGAGCGATCTTGGAAGAGCGAAAGTGAACTGACGCCGCGCAGCGGTATCAGTTCACTTGAGCGTGAGGATCCACTGCACCAGCTGCTTCGCCTCGGCCTCGTTGACCTGCGGGTTGGCGGGCATCGGCACCGCGCCCCAGACGCCCGAGCCGCCCTTGATCACCTTCTGGACGAGCTTGGGAACGGCGTCGGGCTGGCCCGCGTACTTGGCGGCGACGTCCTTGTAGGCCGGGCCGATCACCTTCTTGTCGACGGCGTGGCAGGCGAAGCAGTTCTTCTTCTGCGCCAGCTCCGGGTTGGCCCATGCGGGTGCCGAAAGCATGCAGGCGGTCACGATTGTGGCGAGGCGAAATGTGTTCATGGCGGTCCTGGATGTCGCGGCGAAGCGCCGCTCGGCTACCATCAGGATAACGGAAGGGTCGCGCGCCGGTTGACGCCAACCATGCCGCGCCAGCGCCTCGCACGCCGGGAGAAATCGCATGCTGTTCGTCGTCATCGGCGTCGTCCTGATCGTCCTCAACCTGGCACGGATCGGCATCGTCGGCACGTGGAACTGGGAGATCTCCGGCGACATCTGGAAGTTCGCGCTGCCGTTCTTCTTCGCCGTCCTCTGGTGGATCTGGTCCGACAAGTCCGGCCTCAACAAGCGCCGCGAGATGAATCGCATGGAGAAGAAGAAGTCCGACCGGCGCCAGGAAAACCTGGCCTCGCTCGGCATGGACACGCGCGCCCGTCGCAAGGCGCAGAAACAGCAGCGCTAGTCGCCGTCGAGCACCGCGCCGCGGCTGGCGCTCGATGCGTTCTTGGCGAACTTGGCGAGGACGCCGCGCGTGTAGCGCGGTGCCGGCGGCCGCCAGCTGGCGCGGCGCGCGGCGATCTCGGCGTCCGCGACCTCGAGCTGCAGCAGAAGGCGGTGCGCGTCGATCGTGATGCGATCGCCTTCGTGCACGAGCGCGATCGTTCCGCCTGCATGTGCCTCCGGGGCGACGTGGCCGACGACCATGCCCCAGGTGCCGCCGGAAAAGCGCCCGTCGGTGACGAGGCCGACCGATTCGCCCAGGCCCTGGCCGATCAGCGCGCTCGTCGGTGCGAGCATCTCCGGCATGCCGGGTGCGCCCTTCGGGCCGAGGTAGCGCAGCACCATGACGTCGCCGGCGACGATCCTGCGCTCCATGATCGCCGCCATCGCCGACTGCTCGTCGTCGAAGACGCGCGCCGGGCCGCTGATGACCGGGTTCCTGAGGCCGGTGATCTTGGCGACGGCGCCTTCGGGCGAGAGGTTGCCTTTCAGGATGGCGAGGTGGCCGTGCGCGTACATCGGCTTGGCGATCGGCCGGATCACGTCCTGGTCGGCGCGCGGCACGCCCGGCAGCTCGGCCAGCGTCTCGGCGATCGTCCGGCCGGTGATCGTCAGGCAGTCGCCGTGGAGCAGGCCGGCGTCGAGCAGCACCTTCATAACCTGCGGGATGCCGCCGGCGCGGTGCAGGTCGACCGCGAGGTGCTTGCCCGAGGGCTTGAGGTCGCACAGCACCGGCACTTTCTGGCGCATGCGCTCGAAGTCGTCGATCGTCCACTCGACCTCGGCGGCGTGGGCGATGGCGAGGAAATGCAGCACCGCGTTGGTCGAGCCGCCGATGGCCATGATCACGGCGACGGCGTTCTCGATGCTCTTGCGCGTGACGATGTCGCGCGGCTTGAGGTCTTTCTTCACCGCCTCGACAAGCACCTTCGCCGCGTTCTTCGCGGCCGTGACGATCTCGTCGTGGACGTTGGCCATCGTGCTCGAGTACGGCAGGCTCATGCCGAGCGCCTCGAACGCCGAGCTCATCGTGTTGGCCGTGTACATGCCGCCGCACGAGCCGCTGCCGGGGATGGCGCGGCGCTCGATCTCGCCGAAGTCGGTCTCGCTCATCTTGCCGGCGGTGAACTGGCCGACCGCCTCGAAGACGCTGACGATGTTGAGGTCCTGGCCCTGGTAGCGGCCGGGCAGGATGGTGCCGCCGTAGACGTAGATGGCCGGCACGTTGGCGCGGCAGATGCCCATCATGCCGCCCGGCATGTTCTTGTCGCAGCCGCCGACGACGAGGACGCCGTCCATCCACTGGCCGCCGACGCAGGTCTCGATGCAGTCGGCGATGACCTCGCGCGAGACCAGGCTGTACTTCATCCCCTCGGTGCCCATCGCCATGCCGTCCGAGATCGTCGGCGTGCCGAAGATCTGGGCGTTGCCGCCGGCTTCCTCGATGCCCGCGACTGCCGCGTCGGCGAGCTTCTGCAGGCCCGAGTTGCACGGCGTGATCGTCGAGTGGCCGTTGGCGACGCCGATCATCGGCTTCTTGAAGTCGCCTTCCTCGTAGCCGAGGGCGTAGTACATCGACCGGTTCGGCGCACGCGCGATGCCTTCGGTGATGTTCCTGGAGCGGCGGTTGATCGGCATGGCCCTTGTCATCCTGAGCGAGGCGAAGGATCTCATCGTACCGCCGGGATCCTTCGCTTCGCTCGGGATGACCAGGGCAGGCGCTCGATATCATCGCCGTCATGCTCGTGCATCCGCAGTTCGACCCGATCGCCCTCGACCTGTCGAGGTTCGGCGTGCCGATCGCCGTCCACTGGTACGGCATCACCTACCTGGTCGGCTTCGGCCTCTTCCTCTTCCTGGCGGCGCGGCGGGCGCGCCTGCCGCAGTTCGCGTCGCGCGGCTGGACGCGCCGCGACATCGAGGACCTCCTCTTCTACGGCGTCCTCGGCACCGTCATCGGCGGTCGGCTCGGCTACGTCCTCTTCTACAAGCCCGGCTTCTACGCCGGCCACCCGCTCGAGATCTTCGCGGTCTGGAAGGGCGGCATGTCGTTCCACGGCGGTCTGCTCGGCGTGATCGCCGCGATGGCGATCTTCGCGCGCATGCGCCGGCGCCCGTTCCTCGAGGTCACCGATCTGGTCGCGCCGTGCGTGCCGACCGGCTTCGCTGCCGGCCGCATCGGCAACTTCATCAACGGCGAGCTGTGGGGCCGCTTCGCCGACCCGATGCTGCCCTGGGCGATGGTCTTCCCGCAGTCGGGATCGCCGCTGCCGCGCCATCCGTCGCAGATCTACCAGTTTCTGCTCGAGGGCCTGCTCCTCTTCGTCGTCCTCTGGATCTACGGCAAGAAGCCGCGCGGCCTCGGCCAGGTCTCGGGCGCGTTCCTCGCCGGCTACGGCGTGCTGCGCTTCGTCGCCGAGTTCTTCCGCGAGCCCGACGCGTTCCTCGGCCTGCTCTGGCTGAACATGAGCATGGGCCAATGGCTGTGCGTGCCGATGATCGTCGCCGGCGTCGCCCTCTGGCTGTGGGGGCGCGGTCGCGTTCCGGCCGACGCCGCCGCGCCGCCGGCGCTCGAGGCGAGCGAGGCCTGAGCGCGCCGATGCGGCAGATCTTCCTCGACACCGAGACGACCGGGCTCAGCCCGGAGTCGGGCGACCGGATCATCGAGATCGGCTGCGTCGAGATCGTCAACCGCCGCCTGACCGGCCGCAAGATCCACTTCTATGTCAACCCCGAGCGACGCAACAGCGTCGACGCGTACAAGGTGCACGGCCTCTCGGACGAGTTCCTCGCCGACAAGCCGCTCTTCGCCCACGTCGTCGACGAGCTGATCGAGTTCGTCCGCGACGCCGAGATCATCATCCACAACGCCGCCTTCGACGTCGGCTTCCTCGACGCCGAGCTGCGCCGAATCGGCCGGCCGCACTTCCTCGAGCACGGCGTTCGCGTCACCGACAGCCTGTCGATGGCGCGCGACAGCTTCCCCGGCAAGTCGAACTCGCTCGACGCCTTGTGCAAGCGCTTCGAGGTCAACAACGCGGGGCGCGACCTGCACGGCGCGCTGCTCGATGCCGGCCTGCTCGCCGAGGTCTACATCCGCATGACGCGCGGCCAGGATTCGCTCGTCATCGACGCCCACGACGCGATGGCCGCCGAGCTGGCGGCGCGGCCGGTCGACTTCAGCGTGCTCACGCTCGTCGTCATCGCCGCCGACGAAGACGATCTCGCCGGCCACCTGGCGATGCTCGCCGAGATCGACAAGGCGAGCGGCGGACATGCGGTCTGGCGCGTCCCGAGCGCCTCGCCCGACCTGGTCGCCATGGCACAATGACCGCCTTCCGCGAGCGGCCTTTCGTGTGCTGCGCGGGCGGTTAGCTCAGGGGTAGAGCACGTCCTTCACACGGACGGGGTCGCAGGTTCGAAACCTGCACCGCCCACCACCTTGTCGACGTCGGCGCGAGACCGTCGACGTGTCGCGTCTCGTTCGGGGCGCGTCTTGGCAAATATCGTTCCCATCGCCTCGCCAGTTCTCCGTGCGCCTTTGCACGAATGAAGGCCGGCGCGATCGCGAGGTCTCAGGCCCGGCTGCTACCTTTGCGGGTTGTCACCGGGGCCCCGCGAATGAGGGGCGGAACGCCGCACGCATGCCCGATCCTTCACCTTCGCGCATGCGACTCCCACGTCGCATTCCGGTTGCGAGAGTGCGCCGTCGCACGAGAAAATGCCGCGGCCTTAGAGTCGAGCCGGCCCTCACGAGGAGAGACGAATGAAAGTCGTGGATGACCCCAACGTCAGCGGTCGTGACGAGGAAATGAACCTGCTCCTCGCCGCGCTCACCGGCCTGCTGAAAGGCGACGCGAGCGTGCGCCTGCCGCTGCACTGGCCCGGGGTGACCGGCAAGGTCGCGGACGCCTTCAATTCGGTCGTCGAGCAGAACGCCGAGATGGCCGACGAGCTCGCGCGGCTGCGCCAGGTGGTCGGCAAGGAAGGCAAGCTCAAGCAGCGCGCGTCGTTGCGCGGCGCGCGCGGCTTCTGGGGCGAATCGGTCGAGTGCATCAACTCGCTGATCGACGACCTCGTCCATCCGACCAGCGAGGTGGCTCGCGTCATCGGCGCGGTGGCGCAGGGCGACCTCTCCAAGAGCATGGCGCTCGAGGTCGAGTCGCGGCCGCTCGAAGGCGAGTTCCTGCGCACGGCCAAGACGATCAACAAGATGGTCGAGCAGCTCGGCAACTTCTCGGCCGAGGTGACGCGCGTCGCGCGCGAGGTCGGCACCGAGGGCAAGCTCGGCGGCCAGGCGAAGGTGAAGGGCGTCGCCGGCACGTGGAAGGACCTCACCGACTCGGTCAACTCGATGGCCGGCAACCTCACCGACCAGGTTCGCAACATCGCCGACGTGACCACCGCGGTCGCCAAGGGCGACCTCTCGAAGAAGATCGACGTCGACGTCAAGGGCGAGTTCCTGACGCTGAAGAACACCATCAACACGATGGTCGACCAGCTGCGCTCGTTCGCCTCGGAGGTGACGCGGGTCGCGCGCGAGGTCGGCACCGAGGGCTCGGTCGGCGGCCAGGCGCGCGTCGAAGGCGTCTCCGGGACGTGGAAGGACCTGACCGATTCGGTCAACTCGATGGCCGGCAACCTGACCTCGCAGGTGCGCAACATCGCCGACGTGACCAAGGCGGTCGCGGCGGGCGACCTCTCGAAGAAGATCACCGTCGACGTCAAGGGCGAGATCCTCGAGCTGAAGAACACCGTCAACACGATGGTCGACCAACTCCGGTCGTTCGCCGCCGAGGTGACGCGGGTCGCGCGCGAGGTCGGCACCGAGGGCAAGCTGGGCGGCCAGGCCGATGTGCAAGGCGTCGCGGGAACCTGGAAGGACCTGACCGAGTCGGTCAACTTCATGGCCGGCAACCTGACGTCTCAGGTGCGAAACATCGCCGAGGTGACGACGGCGGTCGCGGCCGGCGACCTCTCGAAGAAGATCACGGTCGACGTCAAGGGCGAGATCTCGGAGCTGAAGAACACGATCAACACGATGGTCGACCAGCTCCGGTCCTTCGCCGCGGAGGTGACGCGGGTCGCGCGCGAGGTCGGCACCGAGGGCAAGCTCGGCGGCCAGGCCGATGTGCAGGGCGTGG